>JAFZSR010000062.1 GCA_017619275.1 Prevotella sp.
ACGTAGACATCTAACATTCAGGAGTTTAAGACAAGTTTTGGAAGGAGACGTTAAAGGATGAGACAGCTTAAAATTCAAAAAAGTATCACAAACCGTTCGAGTGAGGCACTCGACAAGTACTTAGTTGAAATAGGCCGCGCTCCCCTCATCAGCATCGACGAGGAGATAGAGCTGGCCCAGAAAATCCGTAAGGGTGGACCCGAAGGAGAACGCGCTAAGGACAAGTTGGTGACCGCTAATTTGCGCTTTGTGGTCTCGGTTGCAAAGCAATATCAGCACCAAGGCCTTACACTTACCGACCTCATCGACGAGGGCAATATTGGCCTCATCAAGGCAGCCCAGAAATTCGACGAGACACGCGGTTTTAAATTCATTTCTTACGCCGTTTGGTGGATTCGCCAGAGCATTCTGCAGGCCATTGCCGAGCAGAGCCGCATAGTGCGTCTGCCACTGAATCAGGTGGGCTCTCTCAACAAAATTAGTCACGAAATCAACAAGTTTGAGCAGGAATACCAGCGTCATCCTTCCGTGAGCGAGCTGGCCGAAGTCACCGACATGGACGAGGAGAAGATTGGACAGTCGATGCAAGCCGACAGTCACCACGTGAGCATCGACGCCCCCTTCCAGGATGGTGAAGACAACTGCATGCTCGATGTGATGGCCAGTGGCGATGACTCGCGCACCGACCGTCACGTGGATCATGAGTCGATGGCGCAGGAACTGAACGCCGTGCTGAGCAAGGTGTTGAAAGAGCGCGAGATCACCATCATCCGCGAGTGCTTCGGCATTGGATGCCATGAGAAAGGACTGGAGGAGATTGGCGACCAGCTGGGACTGACTCGCGAGCGTGTCCGCCAGATTCGCGAAAAGAGCATTGCCAAGCTGCGCGATTCGGGCAATGCACGCATTTTGATGAAATACCTGGGTTGAGATTTTTTAGGAGTTGAGAATAGACATCATCACCGTGCTGCCCGAGATGATGGAAGGCTTCGTGCACGAAAGCATCTTGGCACGGGCCGAAAAGAAAGGGCTGGCACAAATCAGGCTACACAACCTGCGCGACTATACGCTCGATAAGTGGCGGCGCGTAGACGACTACCCATACGGCGGAAGTGCCGGTATGGTGATGCAGTGTGAGCCTATCGACCGTTGCATCACTGCTCTGAAAGCCGAGCGCGACTACGACGAGGTAATCTTCACCTCGCCCGATGGCGAGCAGTTCAACCAGCACGTGGCCAACGAACTGTCGCTGCTCCAAAACATTATCATCCTTTGCGGCCACTATAAGGGCATCGACCAGCGCGTTCGCGACCATCTCATCACACGCGAAATCAGCATCGGCGACTACGTGCTCACCGGCGGCGAGCTGGCTGCAGCCATCATGGCCGATGCCATCGTCCGCGTGGTGCCGGGCGTCATCGGCGACGAGCAGAGCGCACTCAGCGATTGTTTCCAGGACGACCTGCTGGCCGCACCCATCTACACCCGCCCTGCCGACTACAAGGGCTGGCGCGTGCCCGACATCCTGCTCAGCGGCAACGAAGCCAAGATTCGCAACTGGGAGCTGGAACAGGCCATGGAGCGCACCCGGCGACTCCGCCCAGATTTGCTGGAAAAATAAAGTTGCGGTCACACAAAAACCACAGAAATCACAGAAGCAAGCTAAAGCTGGGCTTTCTGTGATTTCTGTGGTTTTTGTGTGACTACTTTTCTACCCGAAAAGGGAGCGGAGCAGGTGCATGATTTTGGAGCCGCCAGGCTCAGGCTGGTCGTCGGCAAGGACGGAGGCCACGACGATGCAGATGTTGTCGTCGCCAGGCACGTCGAGGGCAGTACGTATCAGGTCGTCGGCACAGCGTGCCACATCCCCTTCGCTGTTGGCAAGGATTTGGCCTATCTGCTCGTTCGTGCAATAACCGCAAAGGCCGTCGCTGCACAGCAGGAACATATCGCCAGCTTTGACAGCGCTCACCACGATGTCGGGCTGCACTTCCGAGGCGAAGTCGCCCAGTCCGCGAGTGATGATATTGTTATCGGGGTGCGTGAAGGCCTGTTCCTCGGTGATTTCGCCTCGGTCTACAAGTTCCTGTACGTAGGAATGGTCCTTGGTGAGAGCGTGCAGACCGCCATCGTCGGCATTGTAGCGATAGCAACGGCTGTCGCCACACCATGCCACGTATGCATTCTGGGATGTAATCCAACAGAGGACGATAGTGGTGCCCATGCCTGCCGTTTCAGGACTGGCAATCATTCGGCGGTTGATGGCTTCGTCGGCATCCTTCACCGTCTGCGTCAGCAATTTGACAGCCGTCTCGTCGCTGCCGAGGGCTTTCGATGCCGCCTCGGTGGTGAACGCATGGCGCACGGTGTCGATGGCCACCGCTGCTGCCACCTCGCCGGCGTTGAGTCCTCCCATGCCGTCGGCCACCACGAGCAGCGTTCCCAACGAACCAAGGGGGATGTAGCCCTTGGTATGGTCGGCGCTCCAACTGGGTCCGGTCAAGTCGGGACAGAAGGTATAGGCGTCCTCGTTATTGTCTCGACCACGCCCTACGTCGGTTTTTGCATGGATAGAGATTTTCATGAGCTTTAAGTAGAAAGTGATAAGTTATAAGTATCAGACGCCCAGATGCTTCACTTCTTTCTTCTGCACGGGTTTGGTCTTCATGTGCTCGTTCTGCTTCTTACGCATCTCCACCTGACTGCCGCTGGATTGGCGCGAGTACATCAGCTCAAAGGTATAGTCCATAGGCGGGACGCCCTCCTCAAGCAGTTGCACCTTGATGGTGTTAAGTCCATCGCGCAAGCCGTCGACACGCCACTTGTAGCGGGTTTCCGACACTTTCTCCACCATTTCCCACTTCTGTCCTTGGGTGACAAGCTGAATCGTGTATGGATAGATGTCCTCACCCACTAGGCGCTCGGCACTGATTTCTGTGGTGAAGTGGAGGCTGCCCTTGGAAATCGACGATTCCCTGATGTCGACGTTATAATAAACATAGTGCCAGGCATCGGCCTTGACGGCCATAGGCAACGTGCGCAGCCCCTCATGCTCCACATAAAGAGGATAGCTCAATTCTGTCACCTCATCGCTCGAGATGTCGCTGGGCACATTAAGCACACAATCGTATTGCACATAATTACCCACAGAAGTGTTGCGCGTGTCTTTCGAAATCTTGTCGATGTCACATCCGGTGCCATCATTCATGAAGATGGTTGTGGCGGCCGAATTGACGTAAGGGGGAATGTCGAGGCGCAACTGCGTATCAAACCGCTTGTGACGGAAAGCAATGGGATTGCCCTTGTTGAGGCTAAGCTTCAATTGGTCGTTGGGGTGTATGCGCATCAGCCCGTACTTTCCCTTGAACTTCACAAGCGCATCCTCGCCAAAGAGGTGCACCACCTCGTCGAACTGGGCAGGCAACAACTCGTGGTCATAACGCCAAAGCGCAAACTTGTCGTCATTGCCTTTCACTCCCTTCAGGGGCGAAGGGGCATCAATCGACGGTTGCTTCTTGGCTTTGATGGCACGACGCTGGCCGCCGCTGGTCATGGCCACGGGCTTGAGCATGGCATCCATGCTGATGAGCAAGTCGCCCGTTGAACCACACCTGGCTCTCAGCAAAGCCGAGTCCTCGTTCTGGGTGAGCCAGTCGCCATCCACCTTGGCTTGGTTTCGCCCTGAGGATTCATCTTCAGCATTGGCATAGAGGGGACGCAGCTCCTTGGAGGCAGCATCAAAGTAGTAGAGTTTGTGCTTGATGGAGATAACGGCCTGCCCTTCGTCGCTGACCGACGAGATGAAGTCTACATCGTTCTGGTCGACAGACTTACCCTCCAACGTGAGGGCGACGGGCTGTTGCGTTGTGTCGATGAGCTGATAATAAGGATCCTTTTTCTTGCGCAAGTTTCCGTAGTTAAACACCGAGGCAAAGCCGCAGGAGAAAGGATAAGCCTTCACATAACGGGTGTTGTCGACCTGTCCCGTACCATCCATATAGTAGAAATAGTAGCCATCATGCACCAGCAGATGACCGTCGTGGTACTTCGGATAGCCCCAGCCCAGTTGCACTTTCTCGTGCTCAATGGGCAAGCCATCGGCATCGTAGACGCCCGTTATTTTGGCATCGTAGACGGTGGTAGTGACGAAATGGCCGTCGCTATAGGGGAACACCACTTCGGTTGCGGTTGTCGTCAGGAGCCGACGGCCATCACGACTCCACACAACGGTACAGTTGGCCGAGTCGGCAAAGACGATGTTTGCTCCCACGGGGACTTCAACATTCTCGTAGACTGGGGGCACCAACCATTGAGCAACCTGCGCCGACGCAGACAGGCCTGTTAAGGCAAGCGTCAATATGACAAGAGTTCGCTTCATGATATCATTCATTATCTATTCTCAATTGTTTTTCACTTTCACTCCCAAAGTTGCCAAGCCTTCGTTGACGCGCTCCAGCAGGTTGGCGTCGCCAGCAATCTCGGCCCATTCCTTGGCCAGGTACAGGAATTTCTTGGCTTTCTCGGGATGTCGCTGCAAGATGCTATTAGGCACCTCATAGTAGCAAGCCAGGCGATAGGCGGCATCGGCATTGAGGTTGGCATAGGCGCTGTCGCGCAGCTCAAGCAGATTGGTGAAGAGTCCCACAGCCATGTTGGTCCATTTGTCGCTCTTGGGCAAGTACTTGCTGTCGCCACTATCGAAGATGGCGATGTCGAGCAGTTTCTTGCGGGCCACCGAGGCGCTGTCGGAATACCAGCCATAAGTATAGCCCATCTGATAGATGGCGGGGGCATAACCGGCGCCATTCAGACTGTCCATCAGCACCAATCCGGCCTTGAGCGAGTCGACGTTATCCTGGTTCATCAGTCCTATGGCCTTGGCATAAGCCACTTCGGGCGGAACGCGCTGTTCCTCCTCGGTAATGATTTGCACCTCGGGCGAGCGCAGGAAATAGGCCAAAGCCCCACCAATCAACAGCGCCACGAGCACACTGATTCCGATAATGAGTCCCGTTTTCTTTGGCTTTAGGGGGAATTGATGTGCAGCGGCGGCACGGCTGATGTATTCGGCGGTGGGACGTTTCTCCGGGTCGGGATCCATACAGGCATAGATGAGCCGCTGGATGTCGAGTGGCAGACTATCGGGCAGCGAGGGCATAGCCGTCTGCTGCTCCACCTGGGCCCAACCGCCTTCCTCGCCAAAGGGCACCTTCCCGGTGATAATCTCGTAGAGCGTGGCGCCAAAAGCCCAAATGTCGCCAGGGGCGCTGGGTTCGGCACCCTCATGGTAGCGTTCAGGAGCCATATAGGCCATGGTGCCGCTGCGTTCCTCGCCTTCGAAACCATCGCTCAGGCTACTGCCGCTTTTGGTGCTGATACCAAAGTCGGTGATGGAATAGTTGCCATTGTCGTCTATAAGCACGTTGCCCGGCTTGATGTCCTGGTGGATGATAGGCGGCGTAAGGGCGTGCAGATAGGCCAGACCCGAGCTCACATCACCGATATACTTCCACAGCGTGTCGTTGTCGCCCAGCACCTTTCCGATGAGCCGCTCGGAAGAGCCTTGCTTGCAGAAGGGCAGCACCAGATAGGGTGTCTCCTGGAAGATGGAGAAATGAGTGGGATGTATCAGATTGGTGTGGTGACAATTGAACACAATCATGTATTCGTCGCGGAAGCGCATCTCACCCTCAATGTCGAGTGCATTCTGTGGGCGATAGATTTTGAATGCAACGATGAGTCCCAGCTGTTCAATCTCCTCGTCGGTCATGCCCTTCAGGTCGCCCACGGCCGAGGGATCCTTCACCGTGTTCATGTCGAGCGCCAGCCACACGTCGGCAGTTCCGCCGGCCGAGCTGATAGGACGGATGAGCTTATACTGGTTGTCGATGGGACGGCCACTGGCCGCATAAAGTTCAATATCAAGCATGTATTCTAAATTATAAATAGTATATCAAATTATATAACGCACCGCTACGGCGTTTATTGTGGCTTCAATTCTACTTCAGCCTCAACTTGTCGCCCTCGTAGAGTTTCTCACTGGGGTCACGATGGTTCATTTTTGCCAGATTGGCCACCTTGATGCCAAACTGCTGCGACACGCCATAGAGGGTGTCATCCTTCTTGGCGTAGTAGAAATCCCTGGCGCCCATGTACTTTTTCTTCTTCTTGTCGAGGAAGATGATGTCGCCCTCCTTGAGTTCCTCCTCCACCACCACCTCGTTGAACTCCAGCAGCTGATCCTTGGGAATGTCGTACTGCATGGCGATGGAATTGAGTGTGGTGCCAGGGTAGAGGATGGTGCAGGCCACGTCGTTGATGTCGACCACGAAGCGGGCAACGGCTTCTTTCACGGTTTGTTCCTCTTCCGACTGCTCTTCCTCGTCCATCTGGCACGATTCGTCGAAGGTGGGTTGGGCGTTCTTCTTGGTATGTGTGACGACGACGGTCTTTCCCGGCCGCAGTTTCACGCCGCCATTGACGGTATATAGTCGATAGGTATCGATAAAACCGATGAGTGCCGAAGCGTAGTTCTTCGCTGTGGCATAACCAGCTTTTTGCAGTCCGATGGCCCATCCACGATAGTCGTAGATACTTTTCGAGAAGAGGCTACGATAACGTGCCGAGTTCTTCAGCACCAGGGAGTGGTCGCGGAACGACTCGGCGGCCGAGGCATACACGCGGAACGAACTCTTCTGCGGCTCGTCGTCCCAGGCTTTGTAGACGCCACCGCTCCATCCGCCCAGTGCCTTCACGCCGAAGTGATTGTTGGAGTTGCGCGTCAATCCGCTCTTGCCGGCTCCGCTCTCCAAGATGCCCTGTGCCAACGTGATGGTGGCGGGAATGCCGAATTCGCGCTCTTGGTCGAGGGCAATCTGCTTGTATTTATCTATGTAAGCCAAGATATCGGCCTGCGACTGGGCACCAACCATCAGGCAGAAGAAGAGTGAAATGAACGTAATGAAGTGTTTCATCATAATTACGGGTTCAATATTTTAGTACTCCCCAGGAACGAGGTCCCATCCAGGGCGATAGACCTCGGCAAACTGGTTTTCGCCGATATACTCGTTGAGGAATCCCACCACAGCATCGCTGAAGCCCAGCCACTCGTCCAATGATTTAATGCCTTCCAGAATCCACTCGCCCGTACTCTTATTGGTAAAGTAGAGCACAAAGATGTCGGCAATGGCTAGGATGGCGCCCACGATGGCACCCACCACATTGCCAATGCCAGGCACAGCCGAGCCAGCTGCCGCTCCAATGCCAGCCTTCACAGCCACTCCCACGAGGAAGGCAGCCAGCTTTTCCACAATCTTTCCTGCAACGGTCGACAAGAAGTCGGCGACGAGGCTCGTCAGAGTGTCGCGCACTTTTTTGTTGTAATCTTTCTCTTCCTCGGTTGTGGTGGCGGTAAGATACATGATGCTGTAATAGATGAACCTCATGAAATCTTTGGCCCATCCGGCTTTGCCCAGTTTGCCAGCCACGTTCTTCACCTTCGATTTTGCTGCAGACTCCAAAACTGGTTCAGCCTTTTTGATGGCTTTCTCGGCAGCACTGTCGAACGTCTGCATGAGTTTCTTGGCGCGCGAAGTGGATATTTGCTTTACACCTTTGAACCGCTTTCGAATACTTTCTATCTTCTCGCTCACTTTGCTCTTCATGGACTCGCCCAGCTCCAACACTCTTTTGGCGATGAGGTCGCCACGCTTTGATTCAAGGATGGCATTGAAGGTAGCCATGATGGCGTCCCAGATGGTGGTGAAGAATGTCAGCCAGTCGCGTTGGAACTCCTCGAATGATGGATTTTCGTAGGTCTTGGGAAACGACGAAGGCGTATCGGTATAGGCTACTGTTCCGCTCTGGTAGCTCATTTCTTCGGTCGGGCAGGCGTAGGCGGTGGGTTCGGGTGGGACATACTGCGAGTAAGGCTGTGCAGCGTTGTAGGTCTGCTGGCTCTCGGCATGCTTCATATTGATAAGTGCCTGCGTGTAGGCATCCATGTTGCCCGTGGGCGAGGCGCCCATCCAAATCTGGAATGCCTTCACCGCGTCGCGAGTCTTGCGTCCATAGGCACCATCGGGTGTCAGCTGGAGCCAATTGCCGTGGTAGACCACACGAATGGCGTTCAGCTTTTCCTGAAACATGCGTATCTCGTCGCCCCGCTGAGCGGGTTCGCCGCGCTTGTAGCCATATTCCATCTATCCAGAGTATTTATCGTTCCAATCAATCAGGCGCCATGTTCGCCCAATTATTCGCTAATTTTCGGCAAAGATACAAATAAAAAACCATCCTGCAAAACGTTTGCCGAAAAAACGAGCAGAGAGGCATGAAGCACCCGTTATCAGTCGTCTTCCAAGTTTTTCAACGTGATGATGATGGGCATGGCGATGCACGAGCGGTTGCGTATGCGCTGTTCGAGCAGGCTGTCGAAGGCGATGCGCTGGGCATGCTCATAATTTTTTCGGTCCTTGAACTCCAGGTTGATGTAGAGTCCACGCTGCAGCTGGTCGCCCACGCCCACGCCCTCGATGTTCATTTTGATGAAGATGCGACGGAACTCCTCTCGGCCATACTCGGCAAAGAGTTCCTTACGCAAGAAGGCATCGATGTCCATGCGTGTGTAGAGGCGGTCGTTGGTAAGCGTATAGTAGCGCAGCTGTTCGTAGCGCTCGTCGGCGGTGGCCTTGTCGGCGCCTCCCATGGCCGACACCACCACCTGCACCTTCTGCTCCAGTGCAGGTTCACGCTTGTTCTCCATCATCTCGCCGGCGCGGGGAGTGTTGCCAATGCGGCCCATCGTGGTGATGTAGCTGACGCGCGTCGACGTGGTGGGAGGATATTGGTTCATGTTCTTCATGGCGAAGGTGCCGCTGTCGAACATGAACGTCTCGTTATGCTGGCCCACACTCTTACCCAGACGGTTGATAGTCTCGCGCAACTGCTTCAACACCTCGCCGTCCTTGATGCCGTTATACTCGATGAAGGCGTAGTAGTCGTCGATGAAACGGTTGTAGAGGTTGCGCACGTCGCGGTAGAGGTCGCCATTGTTGTAGCATACGGCGTCGAAGTCGCGCACAATGATTTCGTCCTTCGTCATGTTGAAGCCCTGACGGTTGGCCGTGGTGCTGGTCTCCAAGATGCGCAGGAAGTAGGCACCCTCCTGTTGCTGCAGCTTGGCCACAGGCTGTGCCTGGGTGAGCATGAGCGAGCAAACATCGATATTGGTGACGGGCATCACGCCAAGGATGACGCCAAAGTCGTCGGGCACTTGGTATCCCTCGGGGAAGTCGAGCCGCAGCCAGATGGTGTTGGGCTGGAACAGGTCGAGCACGTCGCTCTCGAGCCACTGCTGGAACACACGGGGGAACTGACGGGGCTTGAACACATCGCGGTCGACAAGCGGGTCGGTGATATAGAGCAGCGAACCGTCGCTGATGTTGAGCAAATTCTCCTTCCACCCTTGCACAATGGAGAAGAACTCGGCCGACGACTGCTGGGCATCGAAAGGCTCGGCCATCTCCATATTCTCCATCTCGAGCATCGTGGAGAAATCCAACTGCTGCCCTGTTGTGCCACTATACACATGTTCGGGCACGATGCCCCTCGTACCCTTGATGAAGAGCGAGAGACCACGCAGCGAGTTCACCTCGCAGTTTGTCTTGATGCCTACCCATGCGCAATTAGGCTTGTCCATGCTGATGTCGATCTGATTGGCGCCATCGCGCAAGAGGCGGCGGTTGAGCAAGTAGAGTCCCTGATGGGGCAACATCAGGGTGTTGAACAAAGGAATATAGTTGAGTGAGGTCTTGCCATCGGGGGCTTTATAGGTGAACTCGGCTCCACTACCCACGTTCACCGTCGTAGCCCCGCCCCCAGGCTGCATGTCGGGGCGTAGCAGTGTCACTGCGGGCATGGCCTCCACCTTCTGTCGGGGAATGAAATCGGTGCAGAAACGCTCGACGATGCGCTCGGTGGCACCAGCAGCATAGTCCTGCACCTTTTGCGATTCGCAAACCAATGCCACCAGCATCATCTTGGCCACAGGATCCATCTGACTGAAGTCGATGGGCTGTGCCGACAGCTGGCCCAAGGCCATTACGGCCTCATTGATTCGTTTTTGAAGATCTACATCCATATATTGTGAAATATGCTTTTCAAAAAGACGTGTGGTTCTTGAAATTTTGGCGTACGACTTTTTTCAAAAAGTGAACGACTTTTTAAAAAATCTCGTACTCCAAATTTTTCCTTGCCATCACTCGTGCTATTTTTCGCCATTTATTGACGGTATTGCTTCACCGTTGGTTCGATGAGGAACACCACCACCTTGCGATAGGGACACCGTGTGCCAAGACCATCGTCGAGACTCCCCTCGACGACGACGTTCAGTTCGTATTTCGATGGTGTCTTCTTGCGATGCACGCCCTTGTCGATGGCGCTGTTGAGCACAATGGAGACGTTGACGTTCTTCAACTGAGGCTGGTAGGTGGCCAGGCTCTGGCGGATGCTATCCTCGCACTCCTTCTTGGTCACTTCATTGCGCAAGGCGGTCGACACCGATGCCGTCTGGTTGATATTGAACTCCCGATAGTGCACGTTTGCAAACTCATGGTTCCAATATTCAAAGCCAAAGTCAGGGTCGCCGGCGAAGCTGCCACGGGGTGTAAACACGATAAGCTCCACCAAGTTGTCGAGCATGGTGATGGAATCCTCAATGTTGCGCACCAGGCGCAATGAGGGTTCGATATAGCTGAGGGGTGTGCTGATGAAACTCATATTCGCTTGCCTTCCCAGGCACGTCGGGGATCAGGGGCTGCGGGACGAGGCTGCGGCTTGGGCGGCTCAGGCACAGGCTCGGGCACAGGCTCGGGCTTGGGCTCTTCGCGCTTCAGCAGACTGAACCGCTCCACCTTTTCATTAATGGCATAACACATGCCCAACCCTTGCTTGATGCGCAGATAGGCATTGCGATAGCTATAAGGTACGCGCGTGAAGTTATTGAAGGTCTCTGCCTCCGAAAGGCTCAAGGCTTCGTCGAAATCGCAAGCCAGGGTGAAGGCCCCCACCACCTTCTGCACACAACAAAGCAGCGACTGGGGCGTCATCAGCTCATGCTCGGCATTGGCCGTGATGAGCATCTGCTGCACCACAGGCCAGTAGATGCTGATGGCGGTGCGAGCGCCAGTGTTGAGTTGCTGGCGAGTGGTCTCGTCGATATTGCGCAGCAGCGAGAGGAACTGCGAATGCAACTCCTCGAAACGGGCATGCGACGACAGGTAGAGACATGGTGGGACAAACTTGGTGTTGTCCTCGCGCCAGCCATCTTCGTTCACGATGTGGCCGATGGGCATGGCATTGTCGGGCACGGCGGCATTGCCACTGACGAGGGCAAAGCTGTAGCGGGGTTCACGGTAGCCATCGGGGGTGTCGGCCCAGTCTTCGTCGGCTGTGCTCACGTTGATGGTGAGGAAGAACTCACGCTCGTCGGCACGGTCGGGAATCTGCACACGGCCGTCGAAGGTGTTGGTGAACTTGGTGTCGAAACGGGCATCGACGAGATAGCCACCACGGGTGATGGCCAGGCAGTCGAGTGCTTCAACATCGACAAAACCCTTGGCCACACTCATCTGCAGCAGAAATGGACGGGCGGCGGGCAGCAAACCAAAGCGGCCACCGGCTCCCAGCAACAGGGCCTGGCTAATGTGCTCGTAGGAGCACGCATCGGCAGCGAGCAACACCTCGTCGGTCAGACGCATGCCTTTTTTCCAGCTGATTCTTTTTGGCATAGTTTATATATTTGTATTATAACCTAAGTAATTGTAGAACACCTCGTCGGAGAGACGCAACGGTGGCTCGTCCTGACTGATGTTGAAAACCAGGTCTTCCTCAACACTGAGGAAGAAATCCTTGACAAACTGGCGCAGCAACTCCACCTCGTCGAGCAGCTCCATGAAGTGCTCGCGGCACTCGTCGTCGCTCCAATAGTGGATGTCGTAGTAGCTCACGGGCTGGCTCCAGGTGTTGCCCACGAAACCCTCGCCCAGCGTCATGTCGAGCTTGTCCTCATAGCGCGGATGTTCGTCGGTGAACTGGCGCACGTCACGACGCGGCTGAATGCTCAACCCCTCCTCCATCAGCACTTTGCGCAGCAACAAGGTGAGCAGGGTGCGGTTGCCCCGGATATACTTGCAACTGGGCAGGAAGGGGATGATTTGGGCGATGAAGCGGTTGTGGCGCTGCTCATCGGTCAGGCAGTCGCCAATCATTTGCTGCATCACCACATTGCCATCCTGCACCAGCGGCTCCAGCGTGGAACGCACGTCGCTTCGCAACTTCAGCAACAGCACATCGAGCGGGGCAAAGAACTGGTAGGCCTTGCTAATTTCCTCTTCCTGCTTCTCCAACTGCTCTTGGAAGCGTTCCTTCTCCTCGTACTTCGGCAGGTTGTCGAAGCGGTCGATGGGATGGAACATAAACTCGGGCAGCGAGTTGTAGATGCTGTTGCGGCCTACGGTGACATGCATGCTGCCATCGGGCATCATCTCGGTGTCGATGATGTCGTTGTAGGTGTTGCGCTTGTGAAGACCCTTGAGGGCCACCTTGCACTGCCCCACGGGATAGTAGGACATCAGCAACTCTACGTTGAGATCGGAGGGAAGCTTAGAAGGCATCGGCGGTAAGCTCTATGTGGAAAGCGCCCTTGTCGGTGGTCACCATCAGCACGTCGTAGGGCGGAATGCCAATCTGCTGCAGGGTGAGGTCCTGATAAGGGAATCGGTCGTCGATATTCTCGAAGAAATGCTTGCGGATGACGGTGCGATAGCTGAGCTGGCGCAGTTCGGCATCCTGCTTGATATACTCGTCGAGCTTCGATTCGGGCAGCATCACGCGGAACTCTTTCTCGGGGCGGTCAGAAACGATGAAATCAATGAACTTGTTGTTCACCATATTGATTTCCACCGTCTCGGCGCCGAGCAGCTGCTGCAACGCTGCCAAAGCATCGGCCACGGTCATCTGTGCCGAGAGCTGCGGGCACTCCATCACATCGTCCCAACGCTCATGGGCAGGGCAGTTGGCCTTCCACGAGGCTATGCGGTAGATGTTGGTGGTGCAAGTCATGCCTTCATAGCGCAGCATCTTTCCTTTCAGCGACTTGAAGGGGGGAGCAGCCTTTGCTGCGGCCACAGGCTTCAATGTGCCGAGGGGCTTCACGATTTGTATCAGGGGAGCCTCCTGCACAGGCTTTTCCTCCTTGGAAGGGCTGGATTCACCAGCATCACTAGTATTACTAGCATCACTAGCCATACTAGTTTTACTAGAATTATCGCCCTCCTCATCGGTCATGTGGATGATTTTCATGGCCTCCTGCACCTGCAGGGCACCAATGATGCTGGCGCTGATGGGCGTGGTGGCTATGCGGCCGTGCTCGGTCTGGGTGCGCACCACGTCGGCACAGCCCGTGCGCAACATGATGTTGTTGAACTCCTCGCGCGACAGCCCACACTCATAACAGCTCACACCTGGCGCATATACCTTCACGGCACCCGTCAGGTTCTCAATGCTGCCGTCGATCCAACTCTTGCCGGCACGCAAGGCCATGCGGTTGAGCAGATAGCGGGCCAGACGACTGTCGAGACAGCCGATGATGACATCGACCGAGCGATAGAGCCCGAAGCCCACCTCGGAGAAAAGATTGCCCACGATGGGCGTCACCTCAATCTGCGGGTTGATTTCACGGGCACGCTTGGCCACAATGTCGGCCTTGAAGGCGTGGCTGTAGGCGTCCTCCTCGCGGAAGAGGATGGAACGGGTGAGGTTCGACAGCTCGATGCGGTCGAAGTCGACCACGTAGATATGGCCAATGCCAAAGAGGGCGAGGTTCTTCACCACCTCGTTGCCCAAAGCACCGGCGCCGGCCACCAGCACACGGGCCTGCTTCACACGGTCTTTCTTGAACCAGGAGAGGAGCGTGAACACGCCCTCTCCCCATTCATATTGCTGTTTATTCATAGCTTACGATTCTACATACTCAAAGATGGTGTCGCCAATCTTGAAGGTGTCGCCATTGTTCAGGATGGCGGTCTTGCTCACTGGCAGCTCGGTGCGCATATTGTAGAGCACACCGGCGGCAAGCGCCTTCAGCATGGGCAACGTCTTCTGCTGGTCGATATAGAGCTGCACGTGCTCCTTGGCCACCTTGTTGCTCTTCTCCCAGTTCATCTGCACCTCGCAGTCGCCAGTGGCACCGATGGTCACCTTGTTGCCGCCACCCGTGGCATTCATCCACTTGTGGATAGGAATCTTCTGGCCGGCCTTCACGCCATTCTTAATGACGAGGAAGTAGCGCTCGGCGAGCATTCGTACAGTGACGAGCGAAGCACCCAGGCCACCACCGAAGATGATGAAGTCGAGCAGCATGTTGAGCCATCCCACATTGCCGATAGAACCGCACATGAGCACCACAAAGCCAATGGCAGCAGCAATGAGACCACCTATCAAAGCGCTCTTCAAAGGAATCGACGACTTGATGGTAAGACTCAGGGGCACACACACTGCGAAGAGGATATAGGCGGGCAGCGAGCAATACCAAGGAATGTAGGTGGTGCCCACCACGGAAAGCAGTAAGCAGAAGATGATGCCTCCCACGGCCATGGCAGCCATGCCGATGACACCCGAGAGCAGCGAGAAGCCGATAATCTTCAGGAAGACCATCGCATCCTTCTTGCGATACTCATCGAACCAGCGGAACACCAGCGACAGGAAGAATCCCAGCAGCAGACCGATGGTGAGCAGCGCCGACACCTTGTTGACGCAGTCGCCCATCAGGTTCAGTTTCTGCTCCTCGTTGGTGAAGAAGGTGTTGGCGATACCTTCGCCGATGCCATGGAACAATCCACGTCCGGTCATCTCGAAGATAATCCAGCTCACCAGTGCGGCCAGAATGCCAGCCAGTGTCTGATAGGTGTCGCGCAGCGTTGACTTCGAGAACATTTCCTTCCACTCCACGTGATCCTGAATGCCATCCTTACAGTTCTGACCATACTCCACGCACTTGTAGCCATTCTGTTGCCAGCAAGCCACGTGCATGATGTGCTTACATTTGGTCACCACCAGCTGCCCCGGTTCAATGTTCTGACGGCAGTAGGTGCAAATGCGGCGCGAGACGTTGGCCTCGGGCTCGTATTTCTTGTAGTACTGCATGCTGAAGCGCTTCGACTTGACGAAAGGCACCAGCACCTTCATCACAAAGAAGAAGAAGACAAAGGTGAGCAGGGCGACGAGCAGGGCCACCAACAGTTTGGTGACGGTGTCGCCGGTGCTCTCGGCCTTGATGGGCCACGGTGTCTCGGCCGAGCCGATGGTGTATTCGCCTCTGCCAGCCTCACCGCTCTTCCACTCTGCCATATAGTTGACGAGTCCCGTGTAGGTCTTGTCCTTGGTGGCACGATAAACGAAGGCATAGTCGTACATGGCATCCTTCACCACCTGCTTAAAGTTGTTCAGCACGCTGGTGAGGTCCTCACTGGGGGTATAAGCACCCTGGCGGTCGGCCAGCACGTTGCCATCGGCATCACGCGGAGCCGACACGCCTTGCAGCGTGAGTTCCACATTCTCATCGACGCCCTCGCCCGTATAGTAAAGGGCATAAACCTTGGGCACGTTGTGCGTGGCATTCGACTGATAGTCGGTCACCTCGATGAAGGAGATCAGCTCGTCGGCTGGGCGCATGTTGCCCTCGGTGAAGACGAAGAGCAGATTCTTGTCCTTCGACACCTGCGCACGCTTGGCAATGATGGCATTGCGCTCATAGCCCATGGCGGTGCGCACGCTGTCCTCCAGTTCTGCCTTTTCCGTTGCAAACTCTGCCAGCTTGGCGTAGAGCGCACCATAGAAGTATTTGTTCTCGGAGTGCTGGTGGAACAGTGGCTCGAAGTCCTTCAAGTTGCGCTTGGTTACGAGCTGGGTCTGCGTGACGTCGTTGCCAAAGAATGAAAGATAGACGCAGCTGTCGGGGGCGCTCTGCACCAACTGTCCCACGGCATCGTAGATCTGTCCTTTTCCTTCTTCAGGGATGCTCAGGTCGACGAGCACGGAGAAAGTGAAATCGTTGGGGATTCGCTGTCCAGAACTCAGCTCTACAATTGTGCGCCTGTCGTTGGCAATCATGGCCTCGTCTTCATACATCACCATGTATTTCTCCAAGTCGGCGGCCGTGACATCCTGACTCGACTTGCCCTTGGCATCGAGCACCTTGAGGAACAGCGTGATGCTGTCCTTGCCCTGTGTATACTCGTATTTCTTGTCGCAGAACTGAATCTTACTCACGTCCTGTGCCTGTGTCTGCACCAAGCATGCCAGCATGGCGCATACCATCCATAGTCTCTTCATCATTATTTGTTTTGTTTAATCCATGTTTTCAATTCTTCCAATCTCTGCTCGCCATAGAACTCCTGCTCGGTGCAGAGGTCATTGTTCACGACGGGAATGGTGGTGAGCAACCCATCGCTGGGCGTGTACACCAGCACATAGTGAATACGCTCCAGGTAGTCCTGCACGGCACGCCGCACGGTGGGAATGCTGCAGTGGGGAGCCGACACGAAGCAGCCCGTGAGGCTCAGCTTGGGCTCGGTGTCCTTGTCCGACACTTGCTCGGCCACATATTCCACCTGCTGGCCATGCTGACTGGCATAGCCATGGAACATCGAGATGATGTCGTCGGCCTGTCCAGGACCAGTGAGGTCCATGCAGAGATCCATCACCACGCCCTTGCTCAGCTGCACGCCATAGCACGAGTTGTCGTGCTGGGGAGCATTCTTCAGGGTGTTGAAGAATTCGTCGGCGGTGAACTCCTTCGGCGCGGCTGCCACTGGGCGCTGAACCGAAGTCTTCAGGCTCTCCTCGGCCCAGTGATACCAATCAATGAGCGAGTACATCTTCTTCAAGTCGTTCTTCGAGTTGATGGTGGCATCGCGTCGATAGGTGAAGATGCCCACATCCTGCATCGGTGTGAGGATATCGACCACGATGGCGGTGAGGAAGTTAGGATGCGTAGGATGCTTCAGCTGATCCTGCACACTGGTGTCGCTGTTGCTGAAAAACACGCCCAGCCCAGGATGCGAGTGCACCCAGCAGGTGAGGTCGTACTGCAGATTGGTTTCGCGGCGCAGCTTGCGCAACTGCTCCAGCACCTTCAGTTTGATTTTGCCGCCGAAGTTCAGGGCATACTCCTCAAACACGGCGTCATCGCCTGGCAGCACGATCTCCTCGAGCGAGACGTAGTACTCGTTGCTCTCGTTGTCGTACACCCAACGGCCCAGCACCATGCAGCCGTCTTCCTTCGGGCTTTCGGGATTGCGAAGGTCTTCGGCATACATCTTATAAATATCGATGATGCAGGTGTTCTTGATGTACATGCGGCGCACGGCGCTCTCGTAGGTGAAGTCGATGGCATCCACTTTCAGATAGTTGGGATTGTCGATCACATCCTCCAGGCTCTGCTTCTTCAGGATGGTTGCCGTCTTACGGCGCACCACAATACCGCCGTCGGCCGACTGCTGCATTCCAGTGCCGGCAGTTCCAGCCCTCACGTTGGGACGGGGCTTCACGGGCACAGGCTTTGCCCCACCCTTCTTGCTACGGCTGGCAATGGCAATGATGACCACTAGTAGCAGCAAAGCACCGGCTATGATGCCGATGAGCGTCCAATTGAACGGTTTCTCGGGTTCCACCTGAATCTCGTTTTTCAGGCTCGTCACCTTTTCGCTGAGTTTGGTGAGCTTGCCATTGAGAGCGTCCTCCATCTGCTTGCGGAATGACACCGTCGACTCGGCATCGAGCTCCGTATAGTTCTGCATCACCTTCTCGATGACGAGGGGAACCTCGTCCTTGTATTTCTGCAGCCGCTGCTCCAACTCCTGCACATACGCCTGCAAATCGTTGTTCATCACATAGTCGGCCTTGTCGGTGCGATGCAGCAGGTCGTCGAGGTATTTCCCTATTTCGCCGAGGATGCGCTGCTGCGTTTCATCGGAGAGGAAGGGATCGGACTGCACATACTTGTTGAAGGCATCCATCACCTCCATTTTCGGCTCCGGCTCGGCTTTTTTTGCCTTTGGTTTGGCGGCAATCGCATCAGTGGCGAAGAAGACCATCAGCGCCATGACGAAGAGTCGTGCTAATACTTGAATCTTTTTCATATTGACGGTTATAAATTATTTTGCATTGTTGGTAGTATTGTCGGTGCCCGGTTTGCGCCAGCGCTTGTATTTGGCGGGAATGGCATCGTTGAGCGACTGATGTCGGCCGCCTCCCACGGTAATGCCAGCACTGGGAATGCCGGCAGCAGCCTTCACTTCGCTGGCTGTTCTCAGGGGGCGCTTGCCAGGCATGGCTGGCTTGCCAGTAGCTGCCTGCGGGGCAGAAGCTTGCTGGGCATCGGCAGCTGGTTGGGCAGCTGGTGCCTGCTTGACTTTGGCGGCAGCCTGCTTGGCAGCAGCAGCGCCACCACCGGGCGTAAGTCCCTTCAGCTTGTCCATGGCAGCGTCGCTCTCGGCATTCATCTTCTTGCGAGCCTCGCGCTGCAGCTGGGCGTTGACATCCTTCGTCAGTGGGTTGTCGTCGAGTCCGGGAATCTTCACATTGCCAAGTGCCTGCTCCTGCGCCTTCTTGATATTGTCCATCATCATCTTCTGCATCTTGTTGTTCTTGATGGTCTGGAACACTTGCTTTCCAGCCATGAGGAGCATGCCCAGTCCGGCGATACCTCCGATGAGCCACATCATGTCTTTCTTGTCGTCGCTGGCCTGCTTGGCCTGTGCAGCCTGAATGCTGTCCTGGCGTGCCTGTTGTTCCTGCGCCTGTTGCTGGGCAGCAGCTTGCTGTGCTGCCGCTGCCGCCTGCTGATTCTGTTCAGCTTGCGTTTCCAGTTCGGCTTTCTTGGTGTCATAGGCATCCAGCACCTTGGCAATTTGTTCGCCCACGTCGGGGTCGGCAATCTTATAGCGCAACTCACGCAGCATCGAGGCCTCGTGGGTGAGCTCCTCGGAGAAGGGCACCTTCGTAGCCTTGTCGAGCATCGACTGCACGGTGGCTACGCGTATGAGTGCCTCGTCGACAGGCGAGAGTCCATCATCGATGAGTTCCTCGGTAGTGGTGACGAGGTCATCGGCATTGGCTGCCCTGTCGTCATCGTCGGCGCCTCTGCTTTTATTCGGCTTGCTGCCACCACCAGCCCCTTTCACCTTGGTAGAGAAGACAAACGGCTCCATCTGGCTGAACAGCTTGTAGTGGCGTTTCTTCTCATAGTGAGCCAGGTAGACGGGGATGCTAAGCTGTGCCTCGCTGCCAGTGGTGAACGCCAGCTGCGGGTTGTCCTGCAACAGGAAGTATCCGTCGTTGGAGAACGTGTACTGCACGCCGGCAGGCAACATAAACGCGCTGGGCGAGAGGCCTTCGAACTTCATGTCATTATAAGAGCCGGTGCGGTCGAAGATGACCACAGCCACCTCATCCAGTTTCTTGAACTTCTTCTGGTTCTCGGTGCCTAGCTTCTTCTGCACATTATTGAAGCGCACGGTGGTCTGTCCACCATTCTGCTGGATGGTGTAGTCGATGATGATACGGTCGCCGGCCTGCGAGAAGAGCGTGTCGATAACGTCCTTCGCCATTGCGGTGCTGCCCCCCGCCGCCATCGCGAAGACGGCTGCCAGGAGCGCTATCCATTTCCTTGTCATAGGCCTTGTATGCGGTTGTAGCGTTCAATGATCTTGCTCTTGTAGTCGCCGCCTCGCTTCCACTGTGAAGCATGCTTGGCGCAGTCGGGAGCTGTGCAGCAGCCATAGAGGGCATTCACTTGTCCCATCACGCTCTGCTTAGTGGCCTGACGGTCGCTGCTGGTATAAATCTTCTTGTAGAGGTCGTCCAAACGGTGATAGATCTGCTGCAGCGAGAGGTTGCAGTAGCTGCACTGATGGCTTGGCTTGGGTTCTGAACGGTGCTGGTGGCAGATGCCCTTCTGCGCGTCAAGGTCGATATTCTGGTCCAAGTCGTCTTTCAAAGCAGAATAGCGGGTGTATCCACCATCGCCGGGCTGCCAGCCATGTGCGCTGATGGTGGCGTCGATTTTGGCCTTCAGGTCATTGATTTTCTTCTTGTAAGGCTCTTGCTGCTCTTCCACGCTCTCCTTGTGCTTCTTAGCGGTGCAGAACAGGGCACCTTTGATTTCCTTCTTCAGGTTCTCGCAGTCTTTCTGTAAACCCAAGAACTCGGCCGAGGGCTTCGTAGAAATGTCAATATCAATCTCAATGAGCTGTTTGCGCAGCAACAACAGTTTCTCCTTGCCCAGCACACGACCCACAATGCCTTTCTTGCCTTTGGCCAAATAGATGGGCAACTTCACCACCAGCTGCTTCTCGGCCTCGCACTTGAACGAGCCAAGCGTGTACTTGTTGGAGGGTTCGATGAAGAAGTCCCTGCCCGTCTCCAGGTTGTAGGGGTCGATGATGCGCTTACCCTTGGTACCACCGAACAGCTTGTCGTATTGGAACGAGGGCTTCAGCTTTTTCACCTGCTTCTCGGTATAGGGCTGGTTGAACAGTGCGAGCAGCTTTGTCTCATCCAGGTTTTCCACCTCTATCTGCACCATCGAGGGGTCGTCGCTGTCGGGATTGAGCAGTGTGACGAAGATGTTGCAATACGACAAGTTGATAGTCTCACTGGTGTTGTCGCTGCTCAACGTTATCTTGCGCTGCTCGTCGGCCCAGCCGTTCACGACCGCCAAGAGCAACAGGGATATCACGAATAGTTTTTTCATCATTTTCGGTTGGTGTTTTAGGTAATTAATGACTTAGATGCTCAACGAGATCCTCTTCTTGGGTTCACCACCTTCTGGGTTTTCCGGAGCGGCAGGCTTGGGCTGCGGCTTGGGTTCCTCGGGCATTTCCTGGGTGTATTTCACCCATCCGTTGGGTTCGCCCTCTTCGCGCACCCACTCAGCCACCGACTGATCCTCAGGATAGGGATAAGTATTCTGGGCATGGTACATCTGGTACTTCAAATAACGTTCTACGCGCAGCACCAGGTCTTTGATGCTGGCCATCACACCCATCTCCTTGATGGTGAGGCACACATGGCCTTTGAATGAGCCGCTATAGCGGATGTTGGGGTGCCACACGTCGCTGATGAAGGTGAACACAGGATTGCCGTCGGCCGATGGGTAGTTGTTGGGCAGCACGATGCTCATCTTGTGCAGATAGCCGAAGATGGGCTTACGTGGCGGCTCAGTGTCCTCGACGCCGACGATGCACTTGCAGCGATACCATATCTCAAACTCTGTGGGCAGACCCGTAGCGTTCTTGCGACGGATGATGTACGACAATGAAGGTTTCAGTGGGTTGGCAGCCTCGGCCCTGCGCTTGCTGCACAGTGCGTCAAGCTCCTTCCACTCCTGGAACAGACGGGCGTCGCGCCCTTTCAGTTCCTTCAGGTTGAAATTATTTAATGCGGGATTCATGATTATTTTCGTTTTAAGGTTTTTCAGTCTAATCTATAGTCTACAGTCTATAATCTAAAGTCTATAGTCAAAATCTAAAGTCTACAGTCCACTCACTACAGTCTAACCAGCGATGGGGACCGAGATAAGGTGCAGATGATCCATGGGCTGGATGTCATAGTCGATGAGCGCCATTTCTCGTCCGCTCTCGTCTTCAAACTCCAGGATGACGGGTTCTTCCTCGTCTTCCATCAGTTTACCCAGCAAGTACTGGATGGGGTTGCCGCCGTTGTCCATCTTCGGCAGTTCAAACACCTGCACGATGCTGTTGATCTGGTCGCGGATGGTTTTGTTCGGGTCGGTGACCTTCACTTCGATTTCGTCATACGATGTACCATCGATGGTAAGCATGACGATAAACTCCTCTTGATAAAACTCTTGGTCTGTCATAGTTGTTTGTTTATTAGTTATTATTTAGATTAATCTTATATGGTATAGCTTTCACCAGTTCCACGCACCATCCTCTTGGGTGAAGTTTGGGCTCTTGTACAGCTCGTGTCCGTCTTTGAAGACGATGATTTGGTATGCCTCTTGCGGAATATTGACGGGCTGGCGCTGCATCTCGCCGCCCTTCAGTGCCATCTCGAAGCGTTGGTGGCGACTGTCGCAACGCAGCAGCAGGTCGGCACGTGCGCCCGGGTCGAAATTGAAGAAACGGTGCAGGATGGGATAAATCACCTGGTCGTCCATCCACCAGTAGGCCGAGAGGTGGCTTCGCCCCTCGTCCCAGCGCAGTGCCAGTCGCTTGGGCATCCCTGCTTGGTGATATTTCAGCAGCGAAATATCGTCGGGCAACTGCTGATGGGTGCCGTCGTAGCGTTGCACATGCAGTTCGTTTAGCATGATGTCGTCGTAGAACATATCGTCCTCGTCGTACTCCTGCCAAACCTCACCATCCCAAAATTCCTCTAATGGCACATAGCGGTATTCCATTTGCTCCATCCAATGGTCGAAAAGGTCGGTGGGGGGAAGGCCATTTTCAATGAGATTCTGCTTGACGACCTCATCGTTGTCAACACACAGCTGACAGTATTGCTGCATGCTGCATTTTCCAATACGATTGCCCAGATTCCTTTCATCCACCTCTCTCCCTTGCAGCCAATGTATGAGCACAGACTTATAGTGTCCTCGCAGCCAAATGGCCACCTGACCGTAGGGAGCCGCACCAACAACGATGAACTCGTAGAGAGCATTTCCGTCCTGGTCTTTCTCCTCCCAGTGCTTTTCTATCTTTTTGCTATCAATGGGAGCATCCAACCAATAAAGCTTCACCTCCGTCAAAGCTATCCACAGCATGTTGATGCTACTGGGAAAGGGATAGGTGTTATTGTCGATGATGACGGGTGAAGTGGCATCTCCCCACTGGGCACGCTTATAGTTGCCCCGCGAAATCATCAGTGGGTCATGCTCATTCCCCTCAAAAATCAAATTTCCCAAAAAGGTGGAAATCGGATAGAGTCGGGGTACACATTCGGATGTCGAATAAGAAAAAGCCATTAGACTTCCTATAGTTTCAATTTGCCATCTTCACTAAATGCAGAACCGCCATCGTCGGTGCTATAGCCATAGTCGTACATCGACGAGTGGTTGGGGCCACTTTCATTCTTCGGATTGCTGCTGCTTACAGGTTTTCCATCGGTGCTGTAAGCAGTCTTTCCATCGTCCTTGCTTAAGCCATAGTCATACATCGACGAGTGGCCGTAGTCACTTTCATTCTTCGGCTTGCTGCTTACTGGTTTTCCGTCGGTGCTGTAAGCAGTCTTTCCATCGTCCTTGCTTAAGCCATAGTCATACATCGACGAGTGGTCGGGGCCACTTTCATTCTTCGGCTTGCTGCTGCCTGTCGGTTTTCCGTCGGTGCTGTAGGCTGGCTTTCCATCGTCCTTGTTGTATCCATAGTCATACATCGACGAGTGGTTGGGATTTCCATCCGACTGCGGTTCCTCATAGCTTTCGAACGATGTCTTTTCATAGTTGCTGCCGTTATTGACATCAGGAGAGGCTGACTGCTCCACATCATTACTGGACGACGGGGGCGTTTGCGCTGTTTTCTTAGTAGAGGCCGAATCTGCAACTGCTGGTTTCCCATCATCGCTGGTGGCTCTGTTATAAACCGACCTGCCTTCATTACCAAGACTTACAAAATACTGAAATTTGCTAAACCCATCCATTTCTTTCCATGGCTCACTAAAGCCCTTGCCCCATAGTTCTTTCATCTTAGAGCCGTATACGGGAGGCGGGGATGGTTTAAGAGGGTCAACGCTCAGCCCTTCCACATCATACAGTTCTGCTTCAAAGCCATTAAATTGTCTTTGAAAATCAGCCGCTTCAGTAGCTTTTTCCTCGGCAGTCTTTGCCGCTTTTTCCTCTGCTGTTTTTGCGGCTTTTTCCTCTGCTGCTTTTGTAGCTTTCCTTTTAGCAGCTTCTTTTGCCTTGTTTTCAGCAGCAGTTCTTGCTTCTGCAGAAAGGCCATATTTCATGGCATCATCACCTTCTGCAGCTATTGCTTGTTGCACTGCCTTTTCATACTCTATATCTAAAGTCTTTTTATAGACATCATCATAAGTCGATTTATAGGTTTGTTCGTAAGTGGTTTTATATGTTTGTTCGTAAGTAGTTTTATATGTTTGGTCATAAACCGTCTTGACCGCTTTGTCATCAACTGCATTCTTTGCATTCGCCTTTGCCTGTTTCTTGGCTTGCTCTTTTGCAATTTCTTTTTCCAAAACCTTGGCGTTGTCTGCCATTTTTTCCCCCGCCTTTCCCGGAACCTTTGACCCCAGCTTATACAATCTCATGCCCAACTGCTTGACGCCTGGTACGGCTTTCGCAGCCTTAGCATAGGAAGGTCCGGGAATAGAACAGGCAGCAGAGATGGCGGCACCAATAGCTTCGTTTTTCGCAAATTCCATTTTCTCTTTGTCTGCAGAATATTTATAATGGGTCTCCACTTTCTTAATTGGATCACCATTATCGTCGAGAACAAGTTCTCCGTTAACATCAGTTTGGTATGTTACGATTTTCACTTCTTCACGCTTGACCGATGCCATGGCTTCGGCAGTATTCTCCATGCCTTCCACAGCTTGCCAGATAGCATCGATAGGACCTACTACGACCGAGGCTCCCGGAACAGCTCCTGCTATACCCATGATGTCGTGTCGAGATTCCCAAATAGCGTCACTCGCTTCCTTTACTGCTGGAACATGATCCTTCAACACCTGTATACCAAGACCTATTACAGGATTACCTCCTGACATCACTACATTTTCAACTATAGCCCTTGTGATGGGTGCATCTCTTCCGTATTCCGCTTCAAGCACATCTTTGTTTGCATCATAAACAAGTCCGACAGCATGAGCAGCGGGTATGGCAGCATATACGCCATCGCGCATCTTCACTGGATCGTCGTTAATCCAACCGTCAACATATTTGACAACACCTTTTGTTGTATTAACACCTGGCACCCAGTCGGTAACATTGTCTACGATTTCGCCCCAATCTGCCATAGTTCAACTCTTTATAAATAAATATATATCACGCTGGCATAGCTGGCGCATATACTAAATCAATATCGAAAAGGGCTGTATAATCGACTTTGAAAGAGCAGCCTCTCTTCTCCAATTGCTTAAAAGCCTTAGAATAAGTGCTCATCACATCACCACTGAACTCCTTGTCGTTCATATTGGCCAGCATACTCTTTTCGCATAAATAGTTCATGGCATAAGCCAAATCGGCCACCTCGCTGTCGGCCCCAATAATAAGATGCACATTCAGGTTTTGCCCTTTCTTGATAGACAGCGATGCCGTGCTCTTCACTTCGTCGATGGTTCTTACAAGGATGTTGCCCATTTCCTGCGAGTCTTGAACCTCTCCGGTGTCCAAGTTGAAAATCACTTCGGAGCAGTCAATGAACAAGGTCTTGTCTATCTTGTTCTTGTTAAACAACCCGTTTTCCCACTGAGGTTTGGTAGACTTATAAAATGTATAGCCTTGGAACTTCCTGTCGCCTATCTTGTATTCGGATATGCGATAGGATGTCATCATATCAAAGGGAATAACCGAGAACATCACACTGATATAGATATCCTTATCCTGCGAATCCTTGTCGTCTTTGTTCTGCTGTTCCTCTTTTGGCTCCGGCTCGTTGCTGGGCTTGCTTGATCCTGTTCCTGTCATGGTGTGATTTATTTAGTTTGCTCCAAGCTTATTGTTTGTCGCTGGCAGGGCAGTATTTGTTGTTCACCTTCTCTATGGCAGCCGCCTGCTTCTTGGCAGCGTTCTCACGATAGGTCTGGCTAGCCTCACGCGCTTTCTGCGCCTTGGCGGTTTCGTCGTTGGCCTCGTATGTCTCGGCCATGCGATCCAAGTCGGCAGCGAAGGCGCTGTCGCTGGCTCCGGCATGACTGGCCGATTCCATCTCACTGTCATACTGGCTCTGCTCCGACGGTGACATTTGCTGTCGCTGGACGGGCGACAGGGGCAAGGGGATAGATACATCGACCGACACGTCGGGGGTAATGACGGGCGGCACGCCGGGCATCTGTCCGTCGGTGGTGAACTTGATGACCCCACCCCACATGCACAGACACTGGCTGTTGCGCGTCAGCGCCGGCTGTCCCTGTATGAGGCACTGCGGGTTGCCGGGCATCCAAGGGGCGCTGATGGCAGGGATGCAGGGCATGGGGGTGAGCACGCCCATGGCAGCCGCCGTGGCAGCGGCCACGGTGGGGTTACTGGGGGTGTTGCACATGCCAAAAGGCATGATGTTCACCATTGGTGCGAAGTCCATGATGTTGGCGCGCGGCACATTGCAGAGCATCTTGGTGCGTGCCGGAAGCACAACGAGCGACGATGGTGCCAGCCCAAAGGTGCAGGTCATCATGGCTCCGAGAGTGACGTAGCTGTCTCCCATTGTTTCTTATTGCTTTTCTTCTTCTACCAAACTGGTTATAAGGCGGTCGAGGATGTCGTCGATGGTCTGTTGGTCGCCATTGGCTCGTGCTTCGAGCATGGCCTTGGCCTCGCCAACGGGCACCACCACCTGCCCCGTGAGGCGCATGGCATGGTCGATGTGTGCCATGCTGTCGGCATCACCCTGGTCGGCAATGAGGCTGAAGAGTGCCAATTGTCCGTCAGGGTCGGGATAGTTGGAGGTGGCTTCGCAGAGCGCAGCTGCCAGATCGCGGGCATCGTCCTGCATACTCATGGCTTCCTGCTTCAGCAATCGTGCCACAGCATTGGCTTCCTCTTTGTCGCCCTGGCCGAGGGCCGTCTGCATGTCGCCAATAGCCGTCTGCATTTTCGGTGCCTTGCGCTCATTGCTTCTCTTCACCTTATTAAATATAGAGCGGAAGCGGCTGGCATCCAGTGTGTCGAAGGCCTCTGGTCGTCCCGTGTTGACGAGCGATTCCACCACGGCCTTGGCGGCAAGCATCACCTGCATGTAGTCATCCATGCGGCGCAGGGCACTCTTCACGCCCTTGACATGTGTTCCGCTGCTTTCCACCACCTGCCCTATCTGCGTCATCATGGCCTGGGCGGCATCGGCCTGTTGTGCCAGCTGATTTGCAGTTTCCATCAGCTCCTTGGCCGCGTCCATGGGATCCTGTGGCTTCGGTTCGTCAGTCTTGTAGGGGTTGGGCTTTTTATGTTCTTTCCGCCGCTCCTCAATCTGGCGCAGTTTTTCTTCCGCTTCCTTGATGCTGGCATCCATGCCCATGGAGTCCTCCTCTTCTTCTGTGGAATCTTCTGAGGGAATGGGGGCTGCAGGAGCTATAGGCTCAGCATCAGCAACTACGGGGGCGTCGACGGCTGCGGAGTCATCGGCAGCTGGCGTGGGGGCCTTGATCAAGTCGAGGTCGAAAGAAGCGAATTCGTCGTCCCAGTTGTTGGCCATGTGCGTATGGGTGCTTTAGCTTTCCTTGATGATGGGCGCATTGATGTCGATGCTTGCGGAGGCCGCAATCTTGGCCGATGCAGTGGCGTTTACCTCTACGTTCATTCCCTGCATCTTTGCCGTCTGGTCCGAGAGGTAATTGCTGCTCATACCCTTGAGCTTCACGTTCTGCTTGGCCTGCGCACTGAAGTTATTGGCTGTGATCTTGCAGTCCTTGTCTACTTTGACGACTTGGTCTTCCTTGACGTTGACATTTTGCTTCTTCTTCGATGTGATGGTCATGTCTTTCTCAGAATCGACAATCAGCTCCTTGCCCGAACTGATGTTCATGTTTTCGTCGGACGACTGCCAGAGTTCCTTTCCAGCCTCAATGTTGATGTTTTCACCTGCCGTCATCGACGAGTTCTTGGCCACGCCAGTATTCATGTCGTTGTCCACGTCGATAGTCATGTCGTGCTTGGCCTTCATCTTGATATCGTGCCCAGCCTCCAGTTTGATGTCCTTATCGGCGTAGAGTTCAATGTTGCCCTTCGACTTCAGTTTAATGAGTTTCTGGTCGGTGGAAATCAGGATGTCGTAGTTGTGCGTCTGATTATCGTAGATTTGTATGAACCCACCCTTTCCCCATGAGTCACTGCTCTCGTTGTCGTGGATTTCGATGGTGTGTCCGCTGGCGGTACGTATGGCTTTTACATTGTTGCTACCCGGATTCCAACCGCCATCAACAGGACGATTAGGGCTGAAATGTGCACCGCAAACGTAGGGGCGCTCGTAATTGCCCTCCTCGAAGTCGACATACACCTCGGTGAATTTCTCTGGAATGAGATGCACGCCAAAGCATGTACCTTCACCACCGATATAGGGCTGCGACACATGTATCCATGGCGTACAGCCGTTGGAGCTTCCCTCCTTGTAATCTTTCATTTGCCACGGGAAGCGCACTTTCACGCGGCCCCAGTGCTTGGGGTCGTCGGTTTCCACCACATGGGCACGCACCGGGTGGTCGCACCGTGGAAAAACCATGGGATTGAAATAGGGCGGATAACTGATTTTGGCAGTGATGCCCTGGAATTGATTGCGATACTCATCATCGACGCCAAAGGTATGGGTGACGTCGGTGACAAGGATTTCGTCCTGCTGCACCTCGCTCTTCTCTGTGGAGGTGCCACTGATATAGTTGTCGAGGATGGTGAGCTTGGTGCCGATACGCATCTTCGAGCAGAAGGTGGTGCCTTGGTAGATGAGCAGATTGGAGCGCAGCGAATGTTGTTCGGCCGTGAACTGCTCCTTATGCGTGCCATCTTGTGGTTTCTTGCTCTCGGCCAGGCTGTCGTTCTCGATACTGGCGCCATCCAAAAACCTGCGTGTACGTGCCGAGTACACCTGCTTGGAGGCGGCGAAAGTGCTGTCGTTGAGTTTGTTGCCGGTGTCGGCCTGATCCTCGCCCAAGAAGGCATCTCCATGCCCCATCTCGTTGTAAGTCATGTAGGCAAAGCCAAACATCTGGTGCATGGTGCGCAGCGTCACGCTATAGTCCTCGATGTCGAGACTGGGGTACTTCAGCTGCAGCGACTCAGTGGCACTATCGTCAAGCTTGCCAAAGAAGAATTTCTTACCGTTGTTGAACATCCACTCACCATAGCGCTGCGCCTGCCGCTGCAGGAACTGGTAGTCGGTTTCGTTATACTGAACGGTGTAGAAGATTTTGTCGGAGTACTGCGGCTGGCCATCAATTTCGATGTTGTTGCGCTCCTTCCCCACTGCCTGAACAATTTCGCCGAGAGAGCTCTCGTTGTACATGTGGCAGTTGGGATGGTTGATCATAGCGGCATCCTTCGAGAGGCACTCCACCTGTATGACATACTCGCTGTCGTGCCGGGCAGCATGCGCCGATGCCACGAAACCCTCGAACTCCAGGTCGGCCGTCTTGCCGCCACCGTCGGAGTAGTTGCTCTGCTGCTTCTCGATGGCATCGGTTTGCAGCGAGAGCGTCACCGCCTTGCCGATGATGGCCGAACAGGCAGAGAACTGTATCTCGCTGATGTCTTCTTCGGGATCCTTGCGCAACTCGAACGACAACGAGCAAGGCTTCAGCAACTGCTGATGCATCTTAAAGTTGTCGAGACGATAGGGCGCGCCGGCAATGTCGATCTTAAAGCCTTTCGACTCGGTGCCTGCAATGCTGACTCTTATTTGGTTGACAGAAATGGACATGGACGATGAATAAGAAATAATGAATGATGAATTCAGAAAAACGGCTGAGTTGCCGACCTACGTCCACTTGTTGTCGAAGGTGGCCGTCTCGTTGATTCCGACGACGATAACCTCGGCGGCGAGTGTAATCTGCGAATACATCAGCTTTGAGTCGCTGTCGTTGAAGTAGTCGCGCAGTCCCACACAATAGGCGTTCTTGAAGTTCACAGTCTTGAAGCAACGTTTGTTCTGTCGCGCCCACACCACAAACTTCAGGTATCCATCGTAGACGAGCGTCTTCTCGAACATCCAGTTGTAGAAGAACACATCGTCGTCGCTGGTGGCTGGCATGGTGAAAGTGATGCGCCCTCCACGCGGACGTGCCGAGGGCTTGCCCGTGCTGTCGCACATTTGCGAGAAGTCGTAGCTGCACTCCACGATGCCATATTTCTTGTTGTTGATGACCACCTTACCGTGGAAGGCATCGTTGTCGTTGGCAGCAGGTTTGGGCATGCCACCAGCAAGCGATGAGGCGAGGTTGTCGACGGCACCTTTGGCCGACGCTTTGAGATCGCCGCCCATGCCCAGGGCCTCGGCAAAGCCGCTGGCAATGTTGTCGACAGCATCCTTCGCCAGGTTTTGCAGTTGCGCGGTGAGGTTGTTCAGCGTATTCGTTATCTGCTCCTGCAGCTTGTTGACGGCATTGGTGATGGCCTCCTTGCCCTTGTTGAGCAGTTCCTGACCTTTCTCCTTCACAGCATTGGCCACCTCCTTCGCCTTCTCCTTGGCCTCGTTGACGGCATCCTTGGCAGCATTGACCAGCTTCTGGGCCTCATCCTTGATTTCCTGTGCTGCCTTCTTCACGCCCTCCTTGATCTCGTTCACCGTGTTGAGGGCTTCCTCCTTGATGGCGTTATAGGTCTCCACCACCTCCTTTTTGGCAGCTTCGTAGGCAGCCTTGGCCTCGCCCTTCACGGCGTTGTAGGTCTCGGTCACCTCCTTCTTAGCAGCCTCGTAGGTCTGCTTGGCCTCGTCCTTAACGGCGTTGTAGGCCTTTTGGGCCTCCTCCTTGGCGGCGTTGTAGGCTTCCTGGGCTTTACCCTTGGCAGCATTGTAAGCCTCCTCGGCTTTACCCTTTATCGAGTTGTATGCCTCTTCGGCCTTGGCCTTGGCGGCATTGTAGGCCTCCTCGGCCTTACCCTTCACCGAGTTGTACACCTCCTGGGCCTTGTCCTTTGCAGCATTGTAAGCCTCCTCGGCTTTACCCTTCACCTGGTTGTAGACTTCCTCGGCCTTTGCCTTGGCGTTATTGTAAGCCTCTTCGGCTTTACCCTTCACCTGGTTGTAGACTTCCTCGGCCTTTGCCTTAGCGTTGTTGTAAGCCTCCTCGGCTTTACTTTTCACCGAGTTGTACACCTCTTCGGCCTTAGCCTTTGCCGTATTGTAAGCCTGCTCGGCTTTCTCCTTTGCGGTATTGTAAGCCTGTTGAGCCTTCTCCTTCGCAGTATTGTAAGCCTTCTGGGCAGTTTCCTTGGCGGAGTTGTAAACCTCCTGGGCTTTCTGCTTGGCAGCATCCAATGCATCCTGGGCCTTCTGCTTCATCGAGTTGTAGACCTGCTCTGCCTTCTGCTTGGCAGCGTCGAGCGTCTCGCGTGCCTTTGCCATGGCAGTGTCGTAGGCCTGCTGAGCCCTTTGCATGGCATCATTGTAGGCCTGTGATGCCTTGTCGTAGAGTTGCCCAGCCTGCTGCTTGGCACTCTCATAGGCCTGTTTCGCAGCTTGGGAAGCACTGTCGTAAGCCTGTTGCGCGGCTTGCTTGGCCTGGTCGCAAGTTTGCTTGGCCTGGTTCACCGCCTGATTGAAGGCTTGTTGGGCTTGCTGCTGGGCACTATCAAGTGTCTGCTTGGCCTGCTGCATGGCACCGTCGAACGACTGTTGAGCCTGTTGCACGGCGCCGTTGAGCGTCTGCTGAGCCTGTTGCATGGTGCTGTCGAGCGTCTGCTTGGCATCCTGCATGGTATTGTCGAGCGTCTGCTTGGCATCCTGCATGGTGCTCTCGAGCGTCTGCTTGGCATCCTGCAAGGAGCTGTCGAGCGTCTGCTTGGCATCCTGCAAAGTGCTGTCAAGCGTCTGTTGGGCCTCCTGCATGGTGCTCTCGAGCGTCTGCTGGGCTTGCTGCGTGGCGTTTTCGAGCGTCTGCTGAGCCTCTTGCATGGTGTTCTCGAACTCTTGCTGGGCTTGCTGCGCGGCACTGTCGAGCGTTTGCTTGGCATCCTGCATGGTGCTCTCAAGCGTTTGCTTGGCTTCCTGGGTGGCACTGTCGAACGACTGCTGTGCGTCCTGCTGCATCGAGGCCAGGGTTTGCTGGGCCTGCTGCGTAGCGTTGTCAAGCGTCTGCTGAGCCTGCTGCATGGCATTTTGGTAGGCTTCCTTTGCCTCGGAAGCCACCTCCTCGCCCATCTCCTGGGCCTGCTCAACCAATTCGTTGATTTTCTGCTCGGCAGCATCGCAAGCCTCCAAGGCCTTCTGCTGAGCCTGCTCCACAGCCTCGTTCACCTTCGACTCCATCTCGGCAGCCACCTCTTCGGCCTTCTGCTGCATCTCCTCGGCAGCCTGCTCAGCCTGTTGCTGCACCTGGCTGGCCACCTGGTCGGCTTGCTGCTGCGCTTGGTCGTAGGCAGCACTGGCGGCGTCTTGCGCCTCTGCCATCTTGTCGCCCAGTTGCTGACCCGCTTGGTCGATAGCGTTCTGCGCCATCTGCTGCATCCCCTCGGTAGCATTCTGCACCGTATTGGACACCTGCGACAGTGTATCTTGGACCTGTGGCTTCACGTTGTCGAGCGCAGCCTGCGCTTGTTGCTGTGCGGCACTGGCAGCATCGGTGAGTTGCTGCTGCACTCCAGCGGCAGCGTCCTGCATCTGTTGCTGGGCAGCCCCGGCGGCATCACCAATTTGCTGCTGGGCATCGGCCATCATCTGCTGCGTCTGTGCCCTGGCTTCATCCATGGTTGCCTGTGCACTTGCTTGAGCCTCTTGTATAGCGGCGTCAATCTGACCTTTCAAGTCGCCCATCTGATCGCCTGCGGCTCCCATGGCATCACCAGCCATCTGTCCTGCCTGTCCCATCGCATCGCCAACTGCTTGTTGCGCTTGCGCCATGGCATCACCAGCCATCTGCTGCACCTCTGCACCAACTCCTTGGGCTGCATTTGCAACTTGGCCTGCAGCTTGCTGGGCGGCATCTGCAGCTTGACCAGCAGCTTGTTGAGCGACATCTGCGGCTTGGCTTGCGGCCTGTTCTGCTGCCCCAGCGGCTTGTTGTGCAACATCTGCAGCCTGGCCAGCAGCTTGTTGAGCGACATCTGCAGCCTGACCAGCGGCTTGTTGGGCGACATCTGCAGCCTGACCAGCGGCTTGTTGGGCAGCATCTGCTGCTTGTTCTGCTGCCCCTGCAACTTGACCTGCGGCTTGTTGTGCTGCACCAGCAGCTTGACCTGCAACTTGTTGAGCGGCTCCTGCGGCTTGACCTGCAACTTGTTGGGCGGCCTGTTCTGCTGCACCAACAGCTTGACCAGCAGCTTGTTGAGCGGTTCCTGCGGCTTGTTGTACTGTTCCAGCGGCCTGTGCTGCTGTGCCTTGAACGGCATCAGTGGCACTGGCTGCGGCTCCTGCGGCTTGCTTTACTGCACCTGCTGCGGTATTCTTTGCTGCACCTACGGCTTCAGCGGCATCGTTAATGATTGAGTCGAAATTTAAAAAGTCCATGCGCTATATATAATAATGTGTACAGGGAGGGTGGCTTTTTATCGTATCAGCATTTACATCCTTCACACACTCGTGACGTATTGATTGTGGTGAAGAATAGAGGAGAAAAAGGAAAACTTTGTAGAGAAGGGAAAGGTTTGAGGTCTGGGTTCCTCATTCGACCCAAACCCCAAACCCATAACGATAGACTTAGTTGTCGATGGTCCAGCGGTTGTTGTGCTGGGCGTTACCCATCTTGATGACCTTAGCCGAGATGCAGAACTCCTCGTACTGCTGTACCTCGTTCTTGTTGTCGTAGGTCTCGGCATATTCTACCATGTAGCCCTCTTCGAAATCGAGGTGCTTCATCTCGCCACCCTGACGGTTGGGCCATGAGATGGTGCCGCTCTTCGACATGTAGGTGTCGCACATCCACTCGAGCAGGTCGGTGTTGCCGTCATCGTTTGACTTAACTTTCACATAGATCTTACCGCCGCGTGTGGTGCCTGTGGGCTGACCTTCGACATCGGTCTGCTGGTTGAGTTCGTAACGAACATACATGACTTCGCGCTCGGCAATGCCATCAGCATTGATGGTTACAGTTCTCTGTGCTGCCATAATTGAAATGATTTAAAGGGTTAATAATAAAATGAATAAAATAGGTTGTTAATAAGAATGAACAAGAGGGAATAGGATTCTGCACGGTTGCAGAACCCTATTGAAAGTATTAAGACACGCTGGTATCCCACTCGGTGCCGGCGTCGCCGTTGTGACCGGTAAGCGAGATGAAGAAGTTCTTGGCGGCGAAGAATGGCTTCAGCTCCACCTCAATCTTGATGTCCTTGGTCTTGGGATCCTGATTGATGCTCTTCAAGTTGTAGTTCTCAATGAGCTTGCCAGGGCCTTTATAGTCGCTGAGGAAGTCGTGCACAGCCTGCTGCAACTCGGCCTTCACGCTGCTGTTCCAGTTGATGAACGCCTCGTCGTTGAAGAAGTTTTGGAACACTTTTCCAATCCAGTCGAACACACGCACGATGGGGTACTCCTGCAGACCGATGGTGGCTCCGTTGTAGAGCGAACGGTTCGAGAAGGCCATGGTGCGGCCGTCCTCCTCGACCATGGGGATGACACCCATGTCGATGATGGCTGCAATCTCACTCTTGCGCAGGTCCATACGGGCACCCTTCACGTTGGAGAGCGTGCCATACTTCTTGCCGGCGCAGCCCTGAGCGATGACAGTCTCCTCGGTGTTGGTCATGCGACCAGCGAGTGCTGCCGAAGCGGGGATATAGAGGTCGTCGTCCTCGCCAGCCAGCTCACTCTTCTTGCGGCCAAGGATGTAGTTGGCAGTCATCACCACGTTGGCCATCTTGGCCTCTTGGCTCTGGATGTTGGCATCGTCGAGCTCGTCCTTCAGCATGGAGAAATTCAGGCTGTCCTTGAAGTCGGTGAGCATGATGACCTTGTTGCGATAGGCGGTGTCGGCCCACATGCGGGTGACGGTGGCGTCGCCAATGTATCCTGGCATGATGAGCAACGAGTAGTTGTTCTTCAGACTCAGACGGTCGTAGTAGCGCTCCAGCTCGTCGCGGATGGCGAGTGTGTCCTCAGAATCGTGGTACTCCAGCTCTTCCTTGTTCACGTTCATCAGCGTGAGGCAATCGACCTTTCCCTGTCCGGCATTGGCGAAGAAGGAGTCGAGGGCACGGTAGGTAATCTCCAGCTTCTGCACCTCGTCGTGCACGGTGAAGAGGTTGTTCTTCAGGTTGGTCTCGGCCTTGGCCAGCTTCTCCTTGCACTGGTCGATGATTTCCATTGGATCAGTGCCACCCTCTTCAAGGATGCTCACCCAGAGTTCCAGTTCGTTCTTCAGCTTTTTGCGGCCATCGGCATAAGCAGCGTCGTTGAGGAAGATGTTCTTCACGGCTTTGCGGCGGGGATCCATGTTCTCAACGCCCTTGATGAGGCCCTTGATCATTTGGAAGCCTCCAAACTTGCTCAGCCCATTAACGCTGGTATCGAGCAATTGTGAAGGGTTCTCTATTTTTTCTCTTTCACGAAGTCCGAGGGCTTGGCCCTGCTCTTCTTGTTTCAGTTCTTCTGCCATAGTTTTTTTATGGGTTTAATGGGATTAATGGGGTTAATGGGAATGGATGAGAGGGAGGTTACTCGGCGTCCTCGATTTCGGCCAAGAGAGCCTTGAGGGCGTTCTTCAGGTTGTCGCGTGCAGCATCATCCTTGAGGGCGGTGCGCAGCGACTTGTTCTTCTCCAGCTGGCGAATGACACTATTGTAAGCATCAATCTTCGACTTTGCGCCACTCATCAGTGCGCTGTTGGCGATGAGCGCATCGTCCTCGAAGTCCTTGATCGACTTGAAATCAAAGTCCTCGTAGACGGCTCCACCTTCTTCGTTCTCCAAGGCCACGTCCTTCTTGGAGGGCTGGTAGTGCTCAAACACGTCCTTCATGCTCTTGGCCTTGAAGCCTTCGCGGTCCTCGTCGCTCTGGGGAGCTTCGTCGGTGAACTGGTCGGCGTAGAGAGCCCGGTTCTGTGGGAACTCGATGATGCCGTCTTGTGCCTCTACATCAAGCACCTTGGTGATAACAGTTTTTCTTGCCATAATTGTTTTGGGTTTATTGGTTAATAAATAAAGTAGAATTAACGTTGATTATGCCTCAGGCTCGGCGGGAGCGGGGGCCTCAGCGGGGGTGTCAGCGGGCACAGGCTCCTCGGCGGGGGCGTCGTCGTCGGGACCTTCGATGTCCCAGATGATTTGCTTCTTCTCCTCGTCGTACTTCATCGTCACCTTGTCGCCAGCCACAATGTCGCCAGCGATAATGAGCTTCGACAGCGGACGGCGGATCTCCTTGCGGATGATGCCCAGGATGGGACGTGCACCATAGTGTGCGTTGAAGCCCACGCTGGTGACGTACTTGCGTGCTGACTCATCGATTTCGAGGGTGATGTTCTGCTCGTTCAGCGTCTTCAGCAGGTTCTTGATATGGATGTCGAAGATGCGATTGATCATCTCGGTGGTGATGGGCGAGAACGGTACAATCTCGGTGAGGCGAGCCAGGAACTCTGGACGGAAGTTTCCTTGCATCACTTCGAGCAGCTGGTCGTGGGTGGGCACGCGGCCCTCGCCAAACGACTTGAAGATATACTCCGAGCCGATGTTCGAAGTGAAGATGATGAGCGAGTTCGAGAAGTCGCCCACACGGCCTAGGCGGTCGTGCAGCTTACCCTCGTCGAGAATCTGCAGGAAGAGGTCGAAGACGCTCTTGTGTGCCTTCTCAATCTCGTCGAAGAGCACCACACTGTAGGGATGCTGACGAATCTGGTTCACCAGCAAGCCGCCCTCCTCGTAGCCCACATATCCCGGAGGTGCACCGTAGAGCAGTGCCACGGAGTGCTCCTCCTTATACTCCGACATGTCGAAACGCAGCATAGCCGTCTCGTCGTCGAAGAGGAAGTTGGCCAGACTCTTGGCCAGCTCGGTCTTACCTGTTCCCGTGGGGCCGAGGAAGAAGAACGAACCCATGGGCTGTCCCTTCTTGTTCAGACCCGAGCGGCTCTCGAAGATGGCGTCGAGAATGCTCTTGATGGCATGGTTCTGTCCCACCACGCGCTGGTGCAGAATCTGCTCGGCATTGCCCAACTTCTCGCGCTCTTCGCTCTGGATGTTACCCATGGGAATGCCCGTCATCTTGGCAACGACGTCGCGGACGGCTTCTTTCTTAAGGGTAGGTGTGGTAGGTGAAGTAGGTGAAGTAGGTTCGGGAGAGGCGAGCGCGGCCAGCTCGTTGGCAATCTTCACGCTTGACATGGCACGGTCGAGCAGGTCGAGGGCCGACGACGGCAGACGGCGGTCGGGCATGTAGCGCTTGGCCAGACGGACAATCTCGGCGGGAACCTCGTCGTCGATAGGCAGATGATGGAAGTCCTCATAGCTCTGGCGCTTGGCCTGAATGATGTTGATGGCCTGCTCCTCGTTGGGCTCCTCCACGGTAATCTTCTCGAAGAAGGCCGTCAGCTCCTTGTCCTTCTCAATGTCCTTGGTGTATCCGTCGATGGTCGAGGTGATGACCACCTGCAGCTGGTTCTTCGAGAGCAGTTTCTTCAGTCCGGGCAGAATGCCGTTCAGTGTTGACTGCTTGTCCTCCACACGATGGAAGTTCTCGACGATGAGTAGGGGCTGCGTCAGCTGCATCAGCTGCTCGCTCACCTGCTTGAAGCGGTCTTCAATCTCGCCCTTGTAGCTGACGCCCTGACTGAGGGCGATGAGGTCGAGCTCGTAGGGTTGCATGTTCTCCAATGAGGCTGGCACCTTCTTGTCGCGCACCCGCTGCAGGATGGCATTGATGAGACTGGTCTTTCCCACGCCTGTCTCGCCCACGATGAGCAGATTGGCGCGGTCCTTGCGGGCCAGCACCTCGGTCATGGAGCGCACCTCGCCATCGAAACCAATGACGGGAGCCTCGGGCAGTTCAATAAGCATATCGACGCAGTAGCCATTGTCGGCGGGCATGCCGGCAGCAGCCGAAGAGGATGCGGAATAACCGCCCCCTGCAGGAGCAGCCTTCACGGGAGCACCAGTTCCAATCTGCTTCTTGATTTTCTCGGCCGAGAGGGGCAGTGTCTTCAGCTGGTCGTAGCTGAACCCCACGCCCGGACTGGCGAGTGCAGCCAACAGACAGGGACCATCGATGTCGGCCTTTCCAGCGGCGTCGGCAATCTGCTTGGCCTCCTTCACCACGTTCTGTGCATCGTGCGACAGCTCGAATCCCTTCATGGCATAGGGCGACTTGTCGCACTGCTTCATGCGCATATCGGCCCAGTCCACCAGATAGTAGTAATCCTCGTCGAGCGTATCTTCGATGTAGTTCACCATGCCGGCACTGCGGTGCAGCAGGGCACGCAACATGTGTGCAGGTTCAATCTTCGGCGACTTGTTGTCGTTGGCAAACGACTGCGCAATATGCAGCAAGTCGAATGGAAGACCGGCTAATAGTTCTGTGTACTTGTCCATATTTATCGTGTTTTAGGGTTAATAAATTCATTTAATCCATTCTGCTGTGGGGTCTATCTGCAGGAAAGCACTGGGGACATAAGCCGTGGCTACCGAGCAGAGCCCCTTCACCGTGACCACTACGCGCTGCTGACCTGCCACGCGTGCCACCCGCCCTCTCACACCAACGAATGGTCCGTCAATCACCTTCACGATGTCACCACTCTTGAAATGGCACTGGTCGGGCTGCACCACCCTCACATGGGCGCTATTGGCAGTGGTGGCGAGCACGAAGTTGCGCATCTCATTGTTGGGCACCACAAGGGGAGGGTTTTTCCCTTCTTCCAGCCTGAAATGGTCGTAGTAATAAGTAAGGAACGACAACTGTGGCGTGTCCTTCACATACTCATCGGCTTTCTCACGCGAGGTATAGGCAAACAGGATATTTGGCACCAGTGGTTCTTCCACGCGAACCCGCTTGCCGTTCACCATCCTGTTAACGATATGCCTGGGCAGAAACGTCAGCGTTCCGTGGTCTACCATATAATCGGATGCTTTCTGCTCGCGTCCGTAAGAAGCCCTGACAACAAACCACTCATGGTTTGGATTAGGCACATATTCTACCGACACCCCAGTTTGTGAGCTTGTGGCTTTGGGGATGATGCTGTTACTGTTTTCAGGTCGGTAGTGTTTATCAGTTTCCTCAGTTTCAGCACTATAGGGACTCATATCCACATTAGTCAATGTGCTCATACACGTCCACTCAATGGCCATGCCGCAGGGCATGAGCCATTATTGCCTACAAAATTAAGAAAAAAAAAGCAATCTGAAACATATTTGGCCATTTTTTTTCGAAAAAAAGAAAAATAAAGGGCAAAAAGACTATTATAACAAACAAAAAAAGCCACAAGGAACGTCGGACTATTCATCCTTTTTCCTTGTGGCTTTGCTTCGATATGCTTGAAGCGCTGTTACTGCTTGGCGGCGTTCTCCTGGTCGATGGCCTTAATCTTGTCCTTCACCAGCTGCATGTCGTCCTTCAGCTTCTGCACCTTGCGGTTCATCTCGTCGATGAGCGAGCTGCCCTTCTTCGAGCTGGCGCTGAGGAAGCCGAGGTTGTTCTCGTAGGTCTGAGCTTCCTGCTTCAGCTGTTCATACTGTTTCATCAGTCGGGCACGCTCGTTGTCGAGGGCACCTTCGCCACGCTCAGCCACCTGCTTCAAGTTCTGTTTGAAATTGTTCAGACGACGGCGCTGCACACTGATGTTCAGCTCTTTATAAAGCTTGTCGAGCACCTTGTGATACTCTTCAAACAGCTTGTCTTTCTCACGGAAGGGCACGTGGCCAATGGCATTGTATTCCTCCACCAACTGCTGCACCTTCTGCTGCAGGTCGTCGCCTCCTTCTTCGGCGGCAGCCTTGATACGAGCGATGACGTCGCGCTTCATTTCCAAGTTTTGGCGTTCCTCGCCACGCTGACCTGCTCCAGCGGCATTGCGAGCCTCGAAGAACTTGTTGCAAGCTCCAAGGAACTCCTCCCACAGCTGGTCGCCCAGCTTCTTGGGCACCATGCCAATGGTCTTCCATTCCTTTTGCAGGGCGATGAGTTTATCGCTGGTAGAGCGCCATTCGGTGCTGTCTTGAAGAGCCTTCGCCTTCTCGATGAGTGCACGCTTCTTCTCGGCATTCTCGCGATAGCTATCCTTCAACGAACGGAAGTGCTCGGCCTTGGCGGCAAAGAAGCCGTCGCAAGCAGCGCGGAAGCGCTCAAAAATCTTCACGTTCATCTTCTGCGGGGCAAAGCCAATGGTCTTCCATTCCTGCTGCAAGGCGATGATTTCTTGCGTATGACGCTCCCAGTCGTTACCACTCTTGTTCTCCTCGGCGGCAACAGCCTCCACTTTCTCGCAAAGAGCCGTCTTCTTCGACAGGTTTTCCTCCTCACGAGCACGCATATCATCGAAATGCTGCTGATGGCGTTTGTTGATGACGGTGCTGGCGGCCTTGAAGCGCTGCCACACCTCCTCACGCAACTCCTTGCTCACGGGGCCAATCTCGCGATACTCCTGATGCAGCTTCTGCAACTGATGGAAGGCGCTGATAACATCGGTCTCGTCGGCCAGTTTCTCGGCAGCTTCGCACAAGCGTTCTTTTGCCTCCAGGTTCTTTTTGAAGTCCAACTCGCGTGCCTCGCTGTTCAACTTCAGCAAGTCGTAGAACTGCTCCACGTAGAGCTGGTAGTTGCGCCACAGTTCGTTGGCCTTCTCGGCGGGCACCGACTTGATTTCGCGCCACTCCTGCTGCAGCGCCTTGAACTCCTGATAGGTCTTGCTGGCCTCTTCGGGCGAGGTCACCATACCCTTGATTTTCTCAATGATGGACAGCTTCTTCTTCAGGTTTTCCTCTTTCTCTGCCTCTTGCTCGCGGAACTGCTGCTGGCGACGCTCCTTGATGACACCCATCTCGGCCTTGAACACCTCCTCGTCTTCGTCGGGGGTGATCTGGTAGGCTTCGGGGTCGCCACCGCCGTCGATGTATTCCTTCAGCTTGGCTTCACGCTCGGCAATGTGCAGCTTGTAGAAGATTGTCTTCAGGTAGTCCACCTCGTCTTTCTGCGGCATCTCGTCGCCGTGTGCCAGCTCCTTCACACGCTCCAGCACCTCGGCCTTGGTTGTGTAGAGCTTGCGCTCCTCCTCAGGCTCGGGGGCATTAGCGTCCTCGGCAACCTCCACGGCAGGAGCCTCCTCTTGTACGAGTGCCTCGGCGGTTTCCACTTCAGAAGGTTCGGGGGTTACAGCCACCTGCTCTTCTACGTTTGTCACTTCCTGTTTTCCCGTCTCTTCAACTGGCGAAGCATTGACGAGAACATTCTCTTGAGAGTCCATCATTTAACTGTTTTGAGTTACTGATTTGGTTGGTATATTCACAATTCGAGACAAAAGTACTGAAAAAAAGGGAGTTTGAAATCAAACTGCCCGATAATTATGCGTCAATTAATGATTTTTAACAACATAAGTTGATAAAACGATTGTTGAAAGCCATCATTAAGCCTATTTTTCGTAACTTTGCAGCGCCAAAGTGGCAGAGACATGCATAGATGCATTTAGAACGTAAACATTATAATAATAGTATGAAAAGCTTAAAACTATTCCTCCTATTGAGTTTGACAGCGCTGTTAAGCGTATCGTGTAGCGACGACAAAGAGAAACATATTACTGAGACGCTGGAAGACAGAAACCGAAGCGCTCAAACGGCACTCGACGAGCAGTTTGCCAAGCAATGGACCGAAGAGGAGCGCCAGCAAGCCAACAGCGCGGCGCAGGTCTCCTATCTCAGCTTGGCAGAACGAGAGGTGTTCTACTATCTGAATCTGTTGCGAATGAACCCTGTCCGCTTCGCCAACACCTACGCAAATGCCTACACCGGCATGATTGGATGGAAGAATGGCTACGCCTTCGACGAGCGGAAAGCCTCATTGCTGCAAGAACTGAGATCAATGAAGCCCCTACCCTTGCTGCGCCCCGACGATCGACTGTTTGAGTCGGCCGAATGCCTCGCCAGTAACGGCGGTCGCCTGGGACTGATTGGACACGACCGCTCAGGTACTGGCTGCAAGGAGAACATCGGACTGGCCGAATGCTGCTCGGCCAAGGGATATGGCAACGGACTGCCCATAGTGATGGACTTCCTCATCGACGCCGGTGAGAACAACACCACACTGGGACACCGTCACATACTACTCAACGGTCTCTACGAATGGATGGGTGTGGCCATCAGGCAACACAAAGACTACGGGGCCATGGTAGTAATGGACTTCCATGCCTATCAGCCCTAAGTCCAGCTATCCTCCTATCTCTATAGTATATTCCGACATGAACGAACTGCCTGGCTGCAGGTGGTTCATGTAGTACTTGTCGCAGAACTCGCCCTTCCAGCCGCGCGGGTCGCCCAGTCCATACCAAGGCTCGATGCAAACGAAGGGAGCCTTCTTCTTGTAGGGACTCCAGAAGGCAATGATGGGGCACTTGAAGCTGACGGTGACCGCCGGCGAACCATCGGGGTTGAGCAACGTGGCCTGGTGTACCTGACTGTCGTGAATCTTCACCGAGTCGTTGGCAAAGAAATCGTCGTTGAAATGGATAAGGCCTTCGTGGATGTTGTCGAGACTTATCTCGGTCATCTCGTGTGAGCCGTCGATATAACTCTTCAGTCCGCGCAGCGGTTGGCGGTTGTCCAAGGCGATGACGCCCTCCAGTTCCTCGTCCTCACGGCAGCCAGGAGCCAAGAAAGCCGGATGGCCGCCAATCTGGAAATGAATATCGCGCACATCGGTATTCTCCACGTGCCATACCACGTGGATCTTCCTTCCACTCAGGCGATAGCTCACGGCCAAGTTGAAACAATAAGGATACACCTTCAGCGTCTCTTCCGACTCGTGCAAGGCATAGGTCACCTTGTGCTCGCCCTGAGCGATCAACTTGAAGCGGGTGTCGCGGGCAAAGCCGTGACGAGGCAGATGATACTCCTTGCCGTCGACCGTGTAGGTGTCGTCGTTCACGCTGCACACAAGGGGGAACAGTATGGGCGAGCGGCGGGGCCACTTGTCGCCTCCCTGCCACAGGTATTCGCGTCCGTCACTATCCTTGATGCTCTGGAGCTCGGCTCCCATCTCCGATACCTCGACCGTGAGATGCTCGTTTTTGATTGTTTCCATGTTGATGGTAATAGGTTTGTTAGTAATTCGCATGCAAATGTAGCAACATTTTTGCATATAGCCAAATTTGGAGCGCCTCTTTTGGGGGATTCAGCCACTTTTTCCGTCGTTTCATCAGCAAGTTGTGCTTCGTCGCTTTCATGTGCCCGTTCTTCAGTTTTTATCAAGCCCAAATTTCATTAACGCCATCGTTCATAAAGACAATGCGCCAGAATGCTTTTAAATTTTCTAGAGAATTCAACCAAAAAGCGCCACCATTTTTTCGTTAGGCGGCGCCTAATGCTCAAATTCTCTCGAGAATTTTACCACCATCCTTCATCCGCCGTTTCCATCTCGGCTCCTTTCTCCTTTTTGAAAGAACCATTTCTGGCGTCGAAACGTCCAAATTACCCCGCGAAAAAACTTTTTCGTTAAAAAATACGCCAAACATTTGGCAGTTCGGAAGAAAATCACTACCTTTGCACCCGCAATTAAGAAATGGTGCCCGTAGTTCAGTTGGTTAGAGCGTCAGATTGTGGTTCTGAATGTCGACGGTTCGAGTCCGTCCGGGCACCCCAAAACGCAAAGTCCTGTAAGCAAAACGACTTACAGGACTTTCTCTTTCTAGACCTTTGAAAGTTGATGGAACATTGTAGGCACTCTTTCAATACTGTTTTTCAATTTACCATTATTCTTTTCTTTCTTTAGGGCTTATACTTTGGATAGGCGCTCTGCACCATGCGAGTTGGGGAGAACGACCTTATTACCTTTGTAACTACTCAGCACCCCTAGCCATGAAGGATCAGCGGATCACGTTAATAATTTATAAACTTGATTTTGGGCAAAAATCCAATCCTTTGCCAATTCGGTTTCATCAGGATTGCCATGCCCACCAATCATCCAGACAGGTCATATTAGCGAATTTCGTCATCACTAGTTGCTTAGATGTGACCATCCTGGCAATCATTGTGTTCAGAAGAGTTATAGCCTCACTGGGTGGATTTCGTGTTTTCGACAGATTCATGACAGCCGTTAAGGGATGTGAAATCACATTTTGTCGTTTGGCAAAAGTTGTCTATCTTTGCCGCAGGAATGGCAAAGCAGTATACCGACACTGATGAAGTTCTGCGCATGATAAACCTGCGTCTGCGTAAACTTGAGAAGTCCGACTCCGAGAAGACCGAGGAGATTGGGCGGCTCAACCGCATCATCGGACAGAAAGACAAGGAAATACACAGTCTGAAGATGGATCTTGCTTCAACCAAGTCTGAGCTTGCCGATGCCAAAGCCCATATTGAGGAACTGGAAGAAAACACAGGTGAGCGCCAATCGTCCAGTGAGGATGAGGATAATTCTTCCGGCACTTCAGGGAAACCAGAAAAGAACAGTAGTAACAGCAGTGTCCCACCATCTCAGGAAAGTATTGCGGCACGTGAGTTGCGAAGGACGAAGTCTCTGCGCAAACCCAGCGGAAAGCCGAGTGGCGGTCAACCTGGCCACAAGGGAAGCACCCTGAAGTCGGTCGCCACACCAGACAGGATAATAGAGCATGAGCCGCTCTACTGCAAGTGCTGCGGCCGTCCGCTGGGAGGTGTCGGATACAGGAAGATCCGCACGACTCAGGTCATAGACCTCAAGTTTGTCATCGAGACCAGTGAGCACCAGTATTACGAGAAGGTCTGCCAGTGTGGCTGCGCGAACAACTGCGATGCCCCCAACTACCGCATCAGGTACGGTGACAACATCCGTGCGCTCGTGACTTACCTCAATGTCGTGCAGTGCATCCCGTTCAAGCGGATTGCCGAACTTATCTCTGACTTGTCTGGCCAGAAAATCAGCGAGGGCACCGTGCAGAACATGCTCAAGGAAAACAGCACCAAGGCCGATGCGGCATATGAAGAAATACGCAAGCGGATTGAGTGCGCCCCGGTGGTGGGAGCCGACGAGACCGGTGCCGCTGTCGGGAAAGAGTTGCACTGGAACTGGATATTCCAGAACGACCTGCTCACCTATGTATATCAGATGAAGTCGAGAGGCCAGCAGGCCATAGACTCTAAGTTCCCTAACGGACTGCCCAACTCTACGCTTGTGACGGACAGGCACCGGAGTTATTTCAATATGAACGTCAAGGACCATCAGGTCTGCCTGGTACACTTGCTTAGGAATGCCGAATACCTTAACGAACTGGACACAAAGCAGGACTGGTCACGAAGGTTTATCCATCTGATAACGCATGCAATAGACCTTAAGCGAGCGGGTGATATCACGAAAAGGAAGATAAAGGTGCTGAACACCAAAATGAAAAACCTCCTGGGTGAAAGCCTTACACATCTTGACGATGAATTTGAAAGTTTCAAGAAAGGCATCCTCAAAGTGAAGGACTATCTGTTTACCTTCCTCACTGACCCGCATGTACCCTACGAGAATAATGCAAGTGAGAGAGGTGTGAGG
>JAFZSR010000063.1 GCA_017619275.1 Prevotella sp.
AACGAGCTCCAGCATTTCCTCATCGTCGACCATGTCGCACTTGTTCAGGAACACAACCAGACGGGGAACGTTTACCTGGCGGGCGAGCAGAACGTGCTCACGAGTCTGAGGCATAGGACCATCGGTAGCGGCCACCACGAGGATAGCGCCATCCATCTGGGCAGCACCAGTAACCATGTTCTTCACATAGTCGGCGTGTCCCGGGCAGTCCACGTGTGCATAGTGACGCTTCTCGGTCTCATACTCCACGTGAGCGGTGTTGATGGTGATACCACGCTCCTTCTCCTCAGGGGCGTTGTCGATAGCGTCGAAGGACTTCACCTTGTCAGCGTTACCGGCCACACGCTTCGAAAGAACCAGCGTGATGGCAGCGGTCAAAGTTGTCTTACCATGGTCAACGTGACCAATAGTGCCAATGTTGACGTGCGGTTTGGTGCGCACAAATTGCTCTTTTGCCATTGTTTGTTGTTTTTATTAATTTTGTTGATAATCAAACTGTTTTTGCTCCTCCAATCATTTCTCAGAGAGCTGTAACTGAGAGTTGAACTCAGGACCTCTTCCTTACCAAGGAAGTGCTCTACCACTGAGCTATTACAGCGTTTGTTTATAGAGCGGAAAACGGGGCTCAAACCCGCGACCCCCAGCTTGGAAGGCTAGTGCTCTATCAACTGAGCTATTTCCGCAAGTACGGTATGTTTGGCTTCGTCTCGGCATAAGCGAGCTTCTGCTCTCGACTTGCACAAAATTCCGCAAAAACACTCTTGAGAGTGGGAGGTGATGGATTCGAACCACCGAAGTCGAAAGACAACAGATTTACAGTCTGCCCCATTTGACCGCTCTGGAAACCTCCCAAATTTTTGCTTGCGCAGGGCACTCCCGCCCTGGCATCTTCCTTTCTTGAGCCTTAAGAGGATTGGCTTTGCCTTTCCTCTGAGTCTCTTTCGAGCCTCTTGTCGGATTCGAACCAACGACCCCGAGATTACAAATCACGTGCTCTGGCCAACTGAGCTAAAGAGGCTTTTTAAGCAGCCGCTCTCGTTTCAGATTTATGACCTGTCGGAAAACGGCTGCAAAGTTACGACAATTTTTTTAATCTCCAAAATATTTCGGGATTTTTTTTAGTAATTCCTCGATTTTTCTTTGATTTTCTGTAGTTGAACCCTCAGAGCGTCGACGCAAAGGTCGATTCCTTCCTCAAAAGTGTCGTTCACTTTCTCCACGTGAACAGGAGCCTGGCCGGGTATGGTCACCGTGATGCTCGTCTCCTTGTTCAGTGCCGTGGCGGGCTTAACCACTTTCAGCTGCACCTCTACTTTCTGTATATCTTCGTATGACTTTTCTAACTTGGCGACCTTCTTCTCGATGAACGCCTCTAACTTCTCGGTAGCGTCGAAGTGTATCGACTGAATTTTAATTTCCATAGTTAATCTCCTATATTTTTAAAATTAAACTATAAAGTTCAGCCCCTTGGGTGGGCTTCTTTGTAAACTCGTTTCAGTTGCTCAAAGGTGGTGTGCGTGTAGATCTCGGTTGTCTGCAGGCTCTCGTGTCCCAACAGCTGTCTCACGCTTTCCAGTCCGGCACCGTGGTTGAGCATGGCGGTGGCGAATGAGTGTCTCAACACGTGTGGCGACCGTTTCTTCATGGTGGTCACCTTTGTCAGGTTCTCCCTGACAATGACATACACCTGGCTGCCAGTCATGCGCCTCCCTTTGTTGTCGACAAACAAAGCATCCTCGTGTGAAGGAATCTCCTTGTCGCGCACCTCGATATACCTGTGCAACTGCTCGGCCAATTCTTTTCCGAATGGCACGATGCGCTGTTTGTTCCGCTTGCCAGTTACTTTCAACTGTCCTGTGGCGAAGTCCACATCCACATCGTTCAGTCCCGTGAGCTCTGCTCGTCTCAGTCCGGCCTCGTATAATAATAATAATATGGTACGCGCACGTACATTATTAATATCATCGCCCCACTCTTCACGGTCGAGCAAGTTGTCCATCTCGTTCTCTCGCACAAACTGCGGCAGGGGCTTTTTTTTCTTCGGCCCTATGATGCTGTGTGCGGGATCGCGTTCGACCAGCTTTCTGGCCAGCGCAAACCGATAGAACGATTTGAGCGCCGAGAGGTCGGTGTTCACTGTCGAGGCCATGTTGCCCCGGTCTATCAGGCTTTCCATCCATCCCCGGATGATGTCGGCATCCACCGATGCCCAGCTGAGCCCAGCGTCCAGGGACTGAAAATATGCCTCAAAGTCGCGAAGACTAGTCTCGTATCGCCCGACGGTCTGCTCACTGCGGTTCCGTTCATGGCTCAAATACGCGAGAAAAAGGTCAATCACGCTTTTCGGCAACGAATTTACGGAAATTTTTCGAAACTACCAAATTTTCCGAGAACTTTTTTAATTTTCCTCGGCTGTACGCAGCTGCTGCACGTAGATGGCGTGTTCCATCTTCAGGCGCTTCAGTACAGAGGGCTTGTTGAATTGCTGACGGCGGCGCAGTTCTTTTACAACGCCAGTCTTCTCAAACTTTCTCTTAAACTTCTTGAGGGCCTTCTCGATGTTCTCGCCTTCTTTTACAGGTACAATGATCATACTGTTTTTTGACTTTAATTGTTTAATAGTTATACATTTCTGCTTCGTCCGCGCATGGCGCGCACGATTTGCGGCTGCAAAGGTACAACTATTTTGCGAAACTGCCAAGTTTTTCTACGTTTTTTTAAAGAAAGTGGGTAAAATGGGGTGAGAAAGAGGGGGTAAAAAGGCTGTTCCGAGCAAGGGAAATGAGCTACAAAAAAATCTCGTACGAGATTTTTTCAAAAGTCGTTGACTTTTTTCAAAAAAGCGTTACCAAAATTTTGAAAGTCGGCAACAGGTTTTTGGAGACCCTGTGCGAGGGCCACTGCGAGGTCATAAAAATTCTAAATAATTTGTGTAAAAGCATCGGGAATACACAGTTTTTTCATAACTTTGCGCTCTACGAGCGCTAAATTACTCTGTCTCGGCAAAAAAAGGAACAAGTTCCTTTGTTTTGCTCTCGTTTTTTCGTAACTTTGCCGTCTGCGACGGCGAAATCACTCCGTCTCGGCAAAAAAAGGAACTAAGTTCCTTTGTTTTGCTCTCGACTTTTCGTGATTTTGGCAGCTAAACGTATGAAAAGAAAGATTGATTCATCATTATAACACATAAACGACAAAAACATGAAAGACTTTAATTACTACGCACCGACGGAAGTGGTGTTTGGAGAAAACTCCGAGGAGCAGGTGGCTTCTCTTGTGAAGAAATATGGTGGCACGAAGGTGCTGGTGCACTACGGTGGCAAGAGCGCAGTGAAATCGGGGCTGCTCGATAAGATTTGCGGGCTGTTGAAAGAGGGCGGTGTAGAGTTCGTCACCCTCGGCGGCGTAGTGCCCAACCCGCGATTGTCGCTGGCTCAGGAGGGCATCGCCCTCTGTCGCCGCGAGGGTGTCGACTTCATCCTAGCCGTGGGCGGTGGCAGCGTCATCGACTCGGCAAAGTGCATCGCCTATGGTGTGCCCTACGATGGCGACGTGTGGGACTTCTATCTCGGCAAGGGCACGCCCACCACAATGCTGCCCGTGGCTTGTGTGCTCACCATCCCCGCCGCCGGCAGTGAGATGAGCGAGGCGAGTGTCATCACCAACGAGGACGGCGACGTGAAGCTGGGCTACAGCAACAACCTCTCGCGCCCCAAGTTCGCCATCATGAACCCCCGCCGCACGTTCACTCTGCCTCCTTACCAGACGGCCGCCGGCGTCACCGACATGATGATGCACACGATGGAGCGCTACTTCACCAAAGACGACGATATGGACTTCACGACCGATGTGGCCGAGGCCATGCTGCGCAACATCAAGCATGCGGTCTTTGCCGTGCTGAAGAATCCTGAGGACTACCGCTATCGTGCCCAGATTATGTGGGGCGGCAGCCTGATGCACAACGGACTGACGGGCTGCGGTGTTGCCGACGACTGGGCCACACACCAGTTGGAGCACGAGCTGAGCGGCATGTTCGACGTGACCCACGGTGCCGGTCTCGCCGCCATCTGGCCCAGCTGGGCTCGCTATGTGATGCACGAGAACCTGAGTCGCTTTGTGCGATTCGCCGTCAACGTGATGGACGTGCCCAACGATTTCACCGACCCCGAAGGCACGGCCCTGCGCGGCATCGAGGCCATGGAGCGCTTCTACCATGCCATCGGCATGCCCATCAATATCCGCGAACTCATAGGCCGCGACATCATCGACGACGAGATACGTGAGATGACACGCAAGTGTAGCCGCGACTACCAGCACACCTGCGGATGTCTGAAGGTGCTGCACGCCGAAGATATGGAGGCCATCTACCAAATGGCAAAGGGGTGATGGCCGTGCCTGAAGAATGTCAACTGTTTCCGCTTAAACTTGTCTATGAGTAGGATAAAAATTTGGTTGTTTTCTGTTGTGATGACGCTCTGCGGCCTCACTATGTTCACGGGCTGCTCAAGCGATGACAACGACACGGAAGAACCAGCCCAGCCAATGCTGCAGGACGGCGAATGGACGGGCAGCGGCGAGGGCCGTAGTGGTAGCATCATTGCGAAGGTGGTGGTGAAAGAGCACCAGGTGGCTCAGGTCACCATCGTCAGCCAGTCGGAGTCGGTGTTCGCCCAAGATGCCATCAACAGCGTGGTGGCGAAAGCCATTGGCCGACAGGACGTGATGAGCGTGGAGGTGGACGGCGTGAGCGGTGCTACGCTGACCTCGACGGGCGTCATCGGAGCCATCAACATGGCCCTTCAGGCCGCGATGGGCAAGCCGGCCGACGCAGCCATGAACTACAAGGACGGCACCTGCGACATCGTGGTGGTGGGAGCTGGAGGTGCCGGACTCTCAGCAGCGGTGGCGGCGGCCGAAACGGGTAGCCTCAGCATCGTGGTGCTTGAGAAGCAGGGCATCATTGGCGGCAACACCAACTATTCTACGGGTGGTATCAACGCAGCGGAAACGGACATCCAGCGGGAACTGGGCATCGAGGACAGCAAGCAACTCTTCTACGACGACATTATGCGTGGCGGCAAGTATGAGAACATACCCGCCTTGGTGCGCAACTTTGTGGAGAATGCACCCATCACCATCTCGTGGCTTACGGACATGAGTGCCGACCTGACCGACGTGGGGCTGATGGGCGGCAGTAGCGTCAGCCGCACCCACCGTCCGAAAGGTGGCACGGCTATCGGCCCGCATCTGATGAAGGTGCTGAAAGCTGCTACCGACAAGGAGAACATCGAGATACGCACCTCGAACAAGGTGGTCGGTCTGCTCAACGACGGCGATGCCGTGACGGGCGTAAAAGTGCAGAATGCCGATGGGTCGACCTATTCGCTTCGGGCGAAGGCCGTCATCATTGCCACGGGTGGCTTTGGCGCCAACCTTGCGATGGTGGCCCGGCTGCAGCCCTCGCTCAGTGGGTTTGCCACGCTGAACCATCCTGGTGCCACGGGCGACGCCTTCGACTGGGTGACGGCGCTCGGCGGCGCTACCATCCAGCTGAAGAACATCCAGATTCACCCCACGGCCGAAGCCACGAACCACATCCTCATCACCGAGGCCGTCCGTGGCAATGGGGCCATCTTGGTGAACCACGCCGGCCGCCGCTTTGTGAACGAGATGGACACACGCGACGTCGTTTCTGCCGCCATCCTCGCGCAGGAATCTGCCGAGGCCTTCCTCATCTTCGACCAGGGCGTGCGCCAGTCGCTGGCCTCCATCGAGACCTACGCTAACCAGCACTTGCTCCTTCAGGGGAGCACCCTTGCCGAGCTTGCCAGCCTCTCCGACATTCCCGTCAGTGCGCTGACCGAGAGCGTGAGCCGCTATAACACCCAGCAGAAGAATGGGCTTGACGAGGACTTCGGGCGCAGCGCCACGGAGATGACGGCAGCCTTGGAGACCCCACCTTATTATGCAGTACGTGTTAAGCCTGCCATCCACCATACAATGGGCGGTTTGAGCGTCAACACCGAGACGCAGGTGCTCCGCGCCGACGGCACACCCATCATCGGGCTCTATGCCGCGGGCGAGGTGACAGGTGGACTTCATGGGGCTAACCGCCTCGGGGGTAATGGCGTGGCTGACATCGTGGTTAACGGTCGGCTTGCAGGTCAGGCAGCTGCCCGCCATTGTAATCCATGACGAAAGAAAAAGAGTTTATAATATGGAGAATAAAACGAAAGACATATATTTGGCCGGTGGCTGCTTCTGGGGAACGGAGCATTATTTCAAACAAATTGAGGGAGTGGTGGAAACAGAAGTGGGTTTCGCCAACGGACACACGAAGCACCCTACGTATCAGGAAGTTTATACCGACACGACGGGCTTCGCCGAGACCGTTCACGTCAGGTACAATCCGCAAGTGGTGAGTCTGCAATTCCTGTTGCAAATGTTCTTTAAGGCCATCGACCCAACCAGCCTGAACAAACAGGGACACGACGAGGGGACGCGCTATCGCACGGGTGTTTACTATACCGACCCTGCCGATCTGCCCGTCATCGAGAAGGTGTACCAACAGGAGCAGACGAACTATCAACAGCCTTTGGTTGTCGAGAAGTTGCCCTTGGAGAATTTCTATACAGCAGAAGAATACCATCAGGACTATCTCGACAAGAATCCCACCGGCTATTGCCATTTGCCACACTCGCTGTTTGAGTTTGCAAGAAAAGCCAAGGAAAAGCGATAACAATGTGGATGTTGCTGTTCCTGTTGCTGCCCCTGTCGGGCATTGCCTACGTTGCGTGGCACGTATATGCTATCTTGCCGCTGTCGCCCGTATGGAAATGGGGCATCATCGCTGTCGGTGTGCTCTGCTTCCTTCTGCTGTTCGCCAACTTTGCGAGAGTTACCGACCGCCTGCCCTTGCCATTGGCGCGCGTGCTCTACGAGGTGGGCACGTCGTCGATCTTCATCCTGCTCTATCTCACGATGACCTTCCTGGTGCTCGACGTTGGGCGGCTGTTGCACATCGTCCCCTCGTCGTGGCTGCATGCCAACGCAACGGCTGCCACGGCCATCGCGGGATTCATCATCACCGTCTTCCTCTGCGGCAACATCCATTATTATAATAAGGTACGTGTACCATTGTCTTTTACTACGCAGAAGTCCCTTTCCCGTCCTTATCGCGTGGTGGTGATGAGCGACCTGCATCTGGGCTATCATAACACGCGTGCCGACTTGGCGCGGTGGGTGAACATGGTGAACGCCGAGCAGCCCGACTTGGTGCTCATCGCGGGCGACATCATCGACGGCAGCTTGCGGCCGCTTGTAGAAGAGCAGATGGCGCAGGAGTTTCATCGCATTGAAGCTCCCGTCTATGCTTGTCTGGGAAACCACGAGTTCTATGCCAACAAGCCGTTGGCGCTGCAGTTTTATCGCGATGCCAACATCCACTTGCTCATCGATTCTGCCGCCGTCGTCGACAGCACGCTCGTCATCATTGGGCGCGACGACCGCACCAATCCTCACCGCAAGAGCATCAACCAGTTGGCCACCGAGGCACGACAGGCGGCAGAAAATCCCTACATCATCCTGCTCGACCATCAGCCCTACCATTTAGAGGAGGCTGAGCGTGCGGGCATCGACCTCCAACTCAGTGGCCACACCCACCGTGGCCAGGTGTGGCCCATCTCGTGGATTACCGACCACGTCTACGAGTGTTCTTGGGGCAGTCACCGCCGTGGCGGCACGCAATACTACATCTCCAGCGGCATAGGCATCTGGGGCGGCAAGTTCCGCATCGGCACGCAGTCAGAATATGTCGTGCTCACGGTGGAAGCTGAGCGTCAGAAATGATAGCTCATCCCTATGTTGACCACACCTTCCATGCCATAGCCCAGCTCAGCGAAAAAGCGCATTGAGCCGCTTCCCATCTCAACACCTACTGGCGACAGCTGATAGGCCGCATGCCAGGTGCGGCGGCTGTCGTTGAAGAGGTTGCAGTTGTCGGCTGCGAAGTACTCATGCTGGCTCATGGCTCCGAAAGCCGCCTTGGAGTAGAGGCACGACTTCGACATGAAACACCATTTCAACTTGGCGGCGGGCATGAAGTACCAGTCGGTGCAGTTAAGATGACCGGCATACAATGGCTGGTTGGGGTCGTTGCCTTGGGCGCTGGTTATATTCTCAATCACCAGGTCATCGTAGGGGCGGCGACCCGTTCCCACAATGAGGCCAGCCGACCACTGCGGATTGAAATGATAGAAATAGGAAAGGCTGATGGAGGCGTTTATCACCGCTCCCAAACCGCAGGAAAAAGCGTCGGGGTCGTCAATCAGGTGCTGGCTCTCGCGCACAAGTTGACCAAAATGGTCGTAGGAAGCGTTGTTGAAGACATTGCCGAAGTTGGCGCTGAGTCTCAGCTCGTGGCGGAAGAAGGGGGTTGAAGAAGGTGGAGCCTTGAACGATGGCTTATCGGTTGATAGATTTTGCCGATAGTCGAGCAAGGGTAGTGGGGCGCGTAGCGTGTCTTTCCTGGCAGCATCCACATGATAGTAGTTCTGCACAGGCTTATAGGCGGCTCCGCTAACGATGTCGACCAGAATGCCGACGCCAGTGCAGCAGAGGCTGAGAAGGCTGTAGGGGTTGTTGCGCTGTCCGGGAACGAGCGATGGGAACGCCCAGTGCTCCGACTCGAAGTGGATGGGCTGGTTCAAATTGTTCCTCTTCAGCTGCAGGGTCATGGGCTGGTTGGTGAAGGTGAGCGTGCCGGTGCTGGTGATGGCCGTCACTGGTTCGGGCACGTCGCAGCCTACGGTGATGGTGGCTTTGGTGCCTTCTATAATGGTCATGCAGGAACTTAGCAGCAACGAAACGATTATCAACGACAGTAAATCTCGCATTGTTTGAACTCTTTTCTTAGTTGTTATTCAAATAATAAACGTTTCAACCTCTAAAATCCTGCACTTAATATAACAAAAAAGTCCCTAAAGAAGGGACTTTAAGCTTCGAGCAGCACAACGGCGTAGGCAGAGATGCCCTCCTGACGGCCCGTGAATCCTAGGCGCTCGGTGGTGGTGGCCTTGATGCTGATTTGGTCTGGGTCGCAGCCGATGACGCTGGCCAGTGTCTGTTGCATCTGCGGGATATGGGGATTCATCTTGGGTCGCTCGGCGCAGATGGTGGCATCGATATTTCCCAGCCTGTAGCCCTTGGTGGCTATCAACTCTACGGTCTTCTTCAAAATCACTTTGCTGTCCATGCCCAGCGTCTCATCGCTGGTGTCGGGGAAATGATAGCCAATGTCGCGCATGTTGGCGGCACCGAGCATGGCGTCGCAGATGGCGTGGATGAGGACGTCGGCGTCGCTGTGTCCCAGCAAGCCCATGCTATGCTCCAACTTGATGCCGCCCATCCACAGTTCGCGCCCTTCCACCAATTGGTGGACATCGTAGCCAAAACCAATCCTCATTTTTTGAACAAGTCTTTGATGCCATCCATGTCGAAGGCCAGGGTGAAGCGGAGGGTTTGGTCGAGGGGATTCGACTGTGCGGTGGAGATGACGTAGCCCACATCGAGCGAGAAGACGTTCATGCGGAAGCCGCCACCCACGGTGAAATATTTGCGGTTACCCTTCGACTGGCTCTCGTGATGGTAACCGGCACGCAGTGAGAACTGGTCGTGGTAGACATACTCGGCACCCACGCTCCACTGCACCTCTTCCATCTCTTCCTTGAAGCCACCGGGTGCGTCGCTAAAGCTTTGGAACATACCCTTGATACTGCTCACGTCGCTGTATTCGCGGCGCACGCGGTCCTGGTAGTCGCTGTTGGTCTCTTCCACACCCTGCGGCGGCACGGTGGGCACCAGCAACTTGTTGGCATCGGCGGCCAGCGTGAATCGGTTGTACTCGTCGACGGGAATCATCAGCGAGGCACCGAGGCGCAGGTTGGCGGGGATGAACTGGCTCTCGTCGTCGCCGTAGAACGAGATTTTGCTACCCAAGTTCTGCAGCGTGGCACCCAGTCCCAGCTGACACTCGCGCGACCCCATCATGATATAATTATTGTAGTAGAGGGCGATGTCGGCGGCAAAGGCCGAGGCGGGCTTGGAGTCCTCGGAATAGTCGTAGCGCAGGTCGCTGTAGAGCCATCGCAGGCCCACACCCATGGAGAACGATTCGCTGAGCATGCGCGAATAGGCCACGTCGAGCGACATCTCGTAGGGGTTGACGGTCATGGCGTTCTCGTCGTCGCTGGTGAACACCTCGCCCAGCGAGAAATAACGCAGCGATCCGCTCAGAGCGCCATAGTCGCCAATGCGGTAGTAGCCGGCCATGTAGGCCAGGTCGATGTCGTTCACCAACTGGCGCAGCCATGGCGTGTAGTTCAGGGCGATGCCCGCGCGGCTGATGCAGAAGGGATACTTGGCCAGGTTCCAATACTGCGAGTTGACGTCGGGGTCGGTGGCGGCACCCACGTCGCCCATACCGGCGGCACGGGCATCGGGGGCGATGGTCTGCGAGATGACGGCGTGCTCAACAGGGTTGAACGTTGAGGTCTTGTAGTCGTCGGCCAGTGCTCCAGCTGCTGTCAGCATGCTGGCGCACAGCAGGAGTGCCTTGATGTTTATGCTTCTGTGTTTCATTGTTCTCAATTATATGTCATTCGTAATTATTCTAACGTGATGGCCAACCCGATTATTGCCTTCGGACAATCTTTTTCCTCACCAAGCCATCGGGTGTGCGGCGCACAATGATGGCTGGCTGATGGCCGTTTAGCTGCTTGATGCTGCGTCCTTGCAGGTCGAAATAACGTTGAGCGTTGAGCGTTGAACGTTCAACGTCGCTGATGCCCGTAGGCTTGGCCATGGGGTCGGCAGTCTCTTGCACGGTGAAGCCCAGCGTGAGCGTCGACGCATGGTTGAACACGTCCCAGGCTCGTAGTTGCAGCTCATGGAGGCCATCGCTGAGGTGTGGCAGACGGTATTCGAGCGTGCCGCTGCGGAAGTCGCCGAAATCGAAGGCGAAATAGCTGTTCAGCCAGTAGGTCTGCTCCATGCGCCCGTCAATGCACAGCTCAATCTGATGGCCTATGCCGGCGTCGCTCACGTTGATGCCGTCGTCGTCGGTGATTTCAGCGTGCAGTAGTGGCTCGGCACCCACCAAGCCGCCTTCGGCAAAGTCGGGATATTCCAGCCAAGCCTTGATGACAGGGCCTGAGCCTTCGGCGGCATATGCGTCGGCGCTCACTACGGCGAAGGCGTCCGAAAGGCCATGCGCCACGATGGAGTGGTCGGTGCTGGTGGCGTGCACCAGCATCAGTCCGCCATTATCGCCATAGTCGGCATCGCGGGGCACGGCGAAGGTGAAGGCGAAGCTGCCGTTGCTCACGCTGTCGCTTCCTGTGAAGAGCGTCGAGGGGCGGTCGCGATAGGTCAGCGGGGCCTTGGGCTCTTCGTCGGATTGTTGTGGATTCATGCGGCACACGATGGTCTGCTCGGCTCCCTTCACCGTGAGCGAGGCCATGCCGTTGAAGTCGGGATGCCCTTCAATATGCCCTTTCACCGTGGCGACGCTCCCGGCTGGCAGGGCTACGAAGGCTCCGTCGGCCACGCTCTCGCCATTGATGCTGTCGATGACGGCACGGGCAGTGGGCAGGGGCAGACGCAGAGCGGGGTCGCCCAGCAGGGCAAAATGCAGTCTGTTGATGCCGGCTTGCAGCTGCGTGCGCTGTCCCAGCACCTGTTCGTTCTTGGCCAAGCGCACAGCCTCGCCGATGGTGCGTGGCTCTCCGTTGTTGGTTTCAAGCACATGGGTGGTGAAAGCCTTGTTCATCGCACGGTTGTGAATGGCATAGACGGTGCGGGTGGTGCCCAGGAAGGCGATGGCTCCGCCGGCAGGGTTGAAAAGAGCCTGCTCGCCAATAGTCTCCTGACTGTTCGATTCGAAGGGGGCTACATCGCACGAGGCGGTGAACCACACGGGCAGACGCAGCGAGGTGGGAGCCTTGAAATCGCTGAGGTCAATCACGTTCTCGTGCGACAGCATGTAGGTAGAGCCATGACCGCTATAGTTCATCAGCAATGCACCTTCCAACATTTGCTGGCGAATCAGCCGACCCACGTCGGGGTAGGCGTGGCCGAGGGCCGACTCGGTGCGCTCGTAGGCATCCCAATAAATCTTCTTGACGTTATAGGCGGGCCAATTCTCGTTGATGATGCCAGCCACAATCTCGGCATCGTTCATGTGCATGTTGGCATTGCCATCGTCGCCCATCATGCAGATGATGTTCTGCCAAGCTCCGTATTGTTCGTTCAGGCGGTAGCCGTAGGCTTTGTCGACAGCCGTCTTCGCCTCCTCAACAGTGCGGGCGGGGATGCGACCCACAGCCACATCAAGCTTGTCGTTTTTGACGATGTCTGCACCCTCGCCATTGTCGAGCATGCCAAAGAAGTCGTCGCTGACATAGCAGGCGGTCTCGCTCATCGAGTTATCGCTCTCGTAGCAGAGCAGGAAATCGTTGGGGCTTAGATTGCTGAACTCAGCCTGGCACATGCGGTTGTCGTAGATGGCATCGCCGAAGAGCAGCAGAAAGCGGGGCTTGTCGGCTTCGCTTTCGGCACGGTCGTAGAGCATCTTCAGATAGCGGCGATAGGCATTGGCGTCGGGGGTGCCGCTGCTAAACTCGTTGTAGAGCTCGTCGGCCTTGACCACCCGCACGCGCAGATGGTCGAAGTCGCGGTGCATCTGTGCCAGCCGCTCGGCTTGTTGCATCAGATGAGCCGAAGATGCAACGATGATAATCATGTCGGCGGCCTCGTCGGCATGGCGGTCTTGGTTGGCTATGGCGCCCATCACCGTGGGATGTGGGAATGTCGTGGTGCTGAGCAAGGGCATAGGGCGCGACTGCTCCGACGTGAGTTCAATGCGGTCGAGCCGCATGTCGCGCCCGGAGAGCTGCTGGATGGTAATCGTCACACTGTCGGACAGAACGACGGGCAGCTGGAAAGTCCACTCGTCAACGGCAGCCCGCATATACTGGTCCATGTATTGCTTGCGCCCGGCTCCCTTCGTGGTGTTGGCATCGATAAGGATGTGGCCCAGCTCCAAGTCGCCCAAGGCCACGGTGGCGTCGCAGTAATTGTTGTACGACATCACCACCGTGACGGTGGCGGCGGCCCCCCTGACGGCGGGCAGCTTGTAGCTGTGCGCCACCTCGGGGCCGAAGAGTTTGCTGTCGTAGAGGTTGCGTCCGCCAGGATACCACGAGAAATCGTCGACCTCGTAAAGGCTATGGTAGATATTTGGCAGTGCTTTCCAGGCGGCAGACATCTGCGCGCTGTCGACGAGGAGCGCGTCTTCGTCTGTAGTGTCGGTAAGGAAATAGCACCCTGCATTGGCATAAGGGTTGCGGGTGCGGGCGGTGGAAGTGGATTTCTCCCAGTTGACGGGACCATAGGCGAGGAACAGGCGTTGGCCGCCAATATGACACAACGGCACCTGCGGCAGGTCGTCGGTGGCAGTGGGATAGGCTGTCTCCAGCTTTTCGGGCTGCAAGGCTCCCCCGTAGCCATAGATTTTCACTTGCTGCGGATTGCTGAAGCCGGCGGCAACGAGCAGGGAGTCGCTAAGTTGATAGATTCCTGTTTCGGGAATGCTGATTTTCACCCAATGGCCGTTGGCGAGCCGCGAGTGCGGGGCAAGGCTCTGCTGTGCCAAGGCAACCATGGGCAACAGCACCGCCAGCAGGAACAGGCAGCGTAACGAATGTATCGTAGAAAGGGTCGTTCGTTTCATTCGTTATGATAAACTCTCTTTATTTGTTCAGCACGATGAGCTTCTGGGCTTTCGATGCCTTCTTGCTGCCGTCGGTGCTGATGAGCACGCGGTAGAGGTAGACGCCCGTCTGCAGACGGCTGCCGCTGGCGGTGGTGAGATCCCAGTCGAGGGTGTAGGTGTTGTCGGTGGAGACGCCCGTCTCGCCCTTGCGCCACAGCAGACGGCCAGATGCGTCGAATACCTCCAGTTCTACGTCCATCTCACTACCGGTGCGGTCGTGGTTGATGATGAACGAGGTGCTGGTGGTGGCGGGATTGCGGGTGCACTCCACGCTGAAGCAGTGGGGCTGCAAGCGGCGCTCCACGCGGAACTTCAGCTCGGCCACCGACGAGTTGTTGAGCACGTCCCAAGCACGGAACGTGAGGCTGTGCTCGCCCTCGCTGAGCTGCGGCAGGGAGTAGCCCACCGTGCCCGAGCGATAATCGCCGAAGTCGTATCGGAAGTATTCGTTGAGGTTATACGTCATCGACAGCTCGCCGTCGACGGTGAGCTCCAGGTCGTGGCCGAGCGAGCTGCCCGCGGCGTTGATGCCGTCTTTGTCGGTGATTTGCGCAAAGAAATAGGGGGTGGTGTTCACCGCTCCACCGTTTTGGAACGAGCTGGTGTTCAGATAGCAATAGATCGAGGGGCCGATGCCGTCGGTAACCACGTCGGCTTGTCCGCCCATTGTGAAAGCGGTGGTCTGGCCCTGTGCCTCGCGTTGGTGGTCGCTGCTCACGGCGTAGGCAATCATTTGGCCGGGCGCTTCGGAGTAGCTGATGTCTTGGGGCAGCACAAAGCTGATGCTGAAGCGCCCTTGGCGCACGCTGTCCTGCCCGGTGTAGATGGTGGTGGGACGGTCGGTGAACACAAACTCCTCTTCGGCACCGTCGGCACTTTGGTCGTTCAGACGGCACACCACGGTGCGCTCCACGTCTTTCACCAGCAGCGACAGCACTCCGTTGAAGTCGGCGGCGTGCTCCACGTGTCCTTTCACCGTCACCTTCTGCCCCGTGGCCAGGCTCACGCTTCCCGAGGAGAGCGGACTGCCGTTGATGCTGTCGATGACGATGTTCATCGTGGGGGCTGCCAGGCGCATGGCGGGATCGCCCAGCAGGGTGTAGTGCAACTTGTTGATGGGATAGCCTTCCGAGCCGTAGTCGTCGGGCTGCTCGCCGATGGCGCGCACCTCGTTCTTCGACAGTCTGACGGCGTCGCCCAGCGTGCGGCAACGGCCGTCCTCAATGGTGAGCACATGCTTCAGGAAGGCGCAGTTCATGTTCTTGTTGTCGCCTGTGTAAACGGTGCGGGTGGTGCCGAAGAAAGCCACGGCTCCACCGCGCGTGTTAAGCATGGCGGTCTCGCCGATGTTCTCTTCTTGCGTGTCGAAGGGCATGATGTCGCACGAGGCCGTCACCCACAGCGGCAGCCTGAGCGAGGTGGCGGCGGCAAAGTCCTCGGTGCGCAGCACCTGTTCGTGGCTGATGCAATAGGGGGCGCCATGTCCGCAATAGTCGATGATGAGAGCGCCGCTTTGCATTTGCTGGCGCGACAGCTTCTCCACGTCGGGATAGCGGTGGCCGGTGGCCAACGAGTTGCGCTCGTACGCATCCCAGTAGATTTTCTTCACGTTATAGGCCGGATGCTGTGCCAGCACCAGCTTGGCGGCATCGTCGACATCCTTCATGTGGGTGTTGTTGTTGCCATCGTCGCCCATGAAGCAGAGCGCGTTCTGCCAGTCGCCGGCATGCTCGTTGTTGGAGTAGGCCAGAATCTTGTCGACCATGATTTTGGCCTCGGCATCGGTGCGGGCGGGCAGTCGGCCCACGCCCACGTCGGTCTTGTCGCGCTTGGCCAGGTTGCCGCCCTCGCCATCGTCGAGCAGACAGAAGTAGTCGTCACTGACGTAGCTCATCGTGGTGCTGAACGAGTTTTCGCTCTCGTAGCAGAGCAGGAAATCGTTGGGTGAGTAGTTGCGCCAGCCACCCGACAGCATGCGGTTGTCCCAGGCGGCGTCGCCAAAGAGCAGCAGATAGCGGGGCATGTCGGCCTCGCTCTCGGCACGTTCATAGAGCATCCGCAGATAGCGGCGATAGGCATTGGCGTCGGGCGTTCCGCTGCTGAACTCGTTGTAGAGTTCGTCGGCCGAGATGATGCGCACGCGCAGCGAGTCGTGCTCCTCGTGGTATTGCTTCAGCCGCTCTGCCTGGGCCTTTAGCTTCAGTGTGGCGGGGATGACGATTAGCATGTCGACGGGTGTGTCGGCATGATGGTCTTGGTTGGTGATGAAGAAATCGAGCGATGGGGCGGGGAATGACGCGCTGCTCAGCTTTGGGACATCTGCCGGTTCGGGCATGGTCAGCGCCACATAGTCCAGTCGCATCGTCGCCTTGCCGTCGGTCTGGCGCAGGCGGATGGTGTTGGTGGGGCGCAGCAGACCGTCGAGGTTGAACTGCGTGGCCCTTACCTCGGCACTTGAGTTATCCGATGGACTGTTGTTGATGGTCACGGTGCCCACCGTCGAGTCGTTCACCTCCACGCTGTAGGCGCACTTTCCGTCGTAGGTCATCACCACGGTGAGCGTGCCGCTACTGGTGTGGGCGGGCAGCTCGATGGTGCGGGGGGCGGTGGCGGTGATAGGCGTGCTCTCGTAGAGGTTGCGACCGCTGTGGTACCAAGCGTAGTCGTCGACCTCGTAGATGGCGTGGTAGTCGTTGTTGGTGGGATAGAACGCCTTCACAAAGTCGGCGCTGTCGGCGGTGAGCGGCTCACCGTCGTCGCTCTGCGTGATGAAGTAGCAGCCCACGTCGCTGTAGGGGTTGCGGGTGCGGGTGGTGGCCGAGCTGCTGCTCCAGCTCACGGGACCCACGGCATGAAACAGATGGCGACCGCCCACGATGCACTGTGGCACCTCGTGCAGGTCGTCGGTGCTGGCTATGTAGTCGGCCTTCAGCACTTCGGGCTGCAGAGCACCGCCATAGCCATAAATCTTTACCTTGTTGATGTTGCTGAAGCCAGCGCGCTTCACCACGGCATCGGTGAGCTGATAGACACCCGTGGCGGGAACGCTGATGCGCGCCCACTTGCCGGTGGCCAGCACCGAGTGTGAGGCGTAGGTGGAATCGCCGGCTGCCCGGGCAGCCCTCGACAGGGCCGACTTCGGCGTGGCGTGCTTTTTCAGCTGGAAGCTGACGAGCTTCTGGTACTTTCCATCGCGAAATACCAGCGGCACCAGCGATGCGTAGAGCGTTCCCTCGCCGCGCGATACGCCCACAAACTGCTTCACTTGGGGCAGCTCGGGCAGCGCCTTGCCGCTGATGGCTTGGTAGCGCAGCACATCCTGCGGCTGCATATCGATGAATTCAGGGTATTCGATGCTCACCGTGAAGGTGGAGTCGCGATGGGTATGGCCTAATGGAAATTCGTGGTGATAGACGGGCAAAATAGAATCAATCCTGACTTGCCGAGCAGTCAAGTTGATGAATTCCTGTGCATGGAGCTGCAACGCTGCGCACAGGAACAACACGAGCAAAAGCCTTGGTCGTCTCATTTTTATATATAACGCGCGAAAATGCAGATTATTGTGTCAGCGGCAATAGAAGTCGAGCACCCGCTCGTCGCCCAGATAGCCTTGCAGGTGGTCGCCGATGTGCACGGGTCCCACGCCGGCGGGTGTCCCCGTGAAGATGAGGTCGCCCGTGCGTAAGGTGAAGAAGCGCGAGAGGTAGCTGATGATTTCGTCTACCGAGAACAGCATGTCGGCCATACAGCCCTGCTGCACCGTCTGGCCGTTTATGGAGAGGTGGAAAGAAGAACAAGACCCACCGGACCCGGACCCACCGGACCCCCCAGGCCCCCCGGACCCACCCCCGGCCCCTCCCTTGTAGGGAGGGGAGTATATAGACTTGTCGTCAGTTTTTTCTACAGCAAAACTATCTACTCCCCTCCTTTCAGGGAGGGGTAGGGGGAGGGTCTTCCATTCCCCTATCACTGCGCTACCGTCGAAGCCCTTGCAGATGGTCCAGGGCATGCCTTGGCTGCGGGCCTGCTGCTGCAGGGTGCGCGCCGTGAAGTCGATGCCCACGGTGAGCGCATCCCAGTAGCGGTGGGCGAAGCGCACGGGGATGCCCTTGCCCAGGCGACAGATGCGCACCACCAGCTCGGCCTCGTAGTCAACGTGTCCTGCCCAGTCGGGCACGAAAAAGGGCTTGCCGTTCTTCAGCAGCGCCGAGTCGGCCTTCAAGAATATCACGGGTTCTGCCGGACGATAGGCCCGACCGTCAAGCTCCTCCGTATGCTGGAGGTAGTTCATGCCAACACCAAATATCTTCATAGAGGTGGCAAAGGTACGAATAAGCGGGCAAAAAGCGAAAGAAAAACGCGTTTTTCTTTCGCTTTTTCGCACCAAAACTTGCTATTTCCTATGTCGTTCTCGCAAGCGTTGGCGACGTTCAAAATTTTGGTAACGACTTTTTTCAAAAAATCGTTACCGTTTTGAAAAATCTCGTACGACTTTTTTTTCAATAGCGGCACTCTTGATTTTTGCCCTGCATTTTCCTTTCAAGAAGAGCGTTCGCACAAGCGGCACACATAGCGGTCGAGGGCAGCTCCACAGCCGTCTTCGCCGGTTAGTTTATTGTAGAGGCGACGGCGCAGGTTGCTCACGTTGCTCTTCGTGCAGACCATGAGGACAGCCATCTGCTGGGGACTGCAACGGATGGCGAGCAGACCCACGGCGCGGCGCTCCTGCAGGGTCATGGCCTGGCCAGGCTGGTGCTCGGCATACTGCTGCTGGAGCGTGGAGAAGAGCTGCGGATGCAGATGGTCGATCGCTTTGTCAAGGGCTTGCCATTCCTCAGCCGTGGGATGGGCGTCCTGCGAGGAGAGGTCGTGAAAGCGGCGGGCGATGTCGGTGTCGAGGAGCGAGGGGCGCTGTTGCTGTTGCAGCGACTTGATCATCTCGGCATATTCGCGGTTCTGCTCCAATGTCTCGCGGTGCTCCCGCCGCATCTTGCGGAAAAGGACGACGGCGAGGCCTGCGACGACGAACAACAGCAGCAGCCCCACGACGAGCAGCGTGCGCTGGCGTTCCAGCTGCAGCTCGTGGTTGATGAGTGCGTTGCGCTGGCGGTATTCGTCCTCGTTCTCCAGGAAACGGTCGCGCTTCACGTCCATGTAGCCCTCAACATATTTGGAGTCGAGCTTGCAGCGTAGTTCGTAGCCGGGGTCGCGGTCGGGAAACTTGTCGTAGAGGTTCAGCAGCCTCTCGTAGCCCTGCAGGTGGACGTAATTCCACGGATGGTCGAGCTTCATATAGTAATAGTGGGCGGAGTCGAAATCGCCCTTGCGCAGGTAGTAGTCGCCGCGCAGCATCCAGTATTGGATGGCGGCATACGAGCCTACGTGCTCCAGGACCTCGTGGGTGTACTGCTCGTAGCGCTGCATCCACTGCGTCATCGAGTCGGGCACGGCCGCATCTTCGTTGTCGAGGATGGGTGCTACGCCCCTGGGGCCTTTGAGGAAGGCTTTGATGTCGCCGTCGAGGCAGTCGATGATCTCGTCGAGCGACTTGCGGTCGAAGTTCAGAAGGTAGGACATATAGGGGATGAAGGCATCGACGGCCCAGTCCTTCCGGCCCCGCTGCCACAGCTCGCTGAAGGCTTGGTAGGCAATGGGTAGGAATTGCACCTCGATGTTCACGGTCAGCGCCACATTGGCTTCCCTTCCCATACATCTATAATATAATAAGGTGTCGCCCGCCCGCTGTGCCAGCTCCATGCCGCGCCGGGCCGTTTGCCGCGCCAGCCAATCGTCGTAACTAAACTGCTGGTTGATGCTCCACTCGTAGCAAATCTCGGCCAGGGCGCGCGGGTCGAAGTCGCTGCTCAGCGAGTCCACGCAGTCGGCGGCCATCTCGTAGGCGAAGCCCTCGTACATCAGCGCCCCGTGCCGGCGGTACATCTTTGCCATCATGCGCCACGCCTGCTGCAATTCGCGCGGCGAGCCGTGGCGTTCCATATAGAAGAGCACGGCACGGGCGTCGGAGTCGTTGGGCATCACGTCATAGTTTTCGGTAGCCTCCAGCAGATTATTCAACATCTGCACCTGCCGTTCGTGTTCCGATTGGCACGAGGTCAGTATCGCCAACAACAGGCAAAGAATTGTAGCTGTTTGTCTCATATCGGCCGCAAAATTACGAAAAATCCCCGAAAACTGCTTGTAAACTCGGTTTACAAATCACTTGTAAACTATTTGCAAACTCAAACATTTGGCGCTTAGCCTGCTTTTATCATACCTTTGCGGAAAAAAGCAATGATGAAAGTATTTATGACAATGATGGCCCTGGCGCTGACGGTGTCGGCGCAGGCACAGCAAGATGATGGCATAGCCGACATCATGGCGGCAATGATTGCAGCCAAGATTCATCAGGACAGCATCGACACGTCGAGCCTGATGGCAGTGTATGACTATGAATGCCAGACGCAGGACGCTGAGGGCAAGGCGGTGACCGACAGGATGAAGCTCTGCGTGCTGGTGGGTTCGCGGTGCACGCGCAGCTTTCCCTACCGCAAGTACCACAAGGAACGGCAGTGGGCAAGTGGCGACAACTCCGACATGAGAAGCCGGGAAGGCAGCGGCGGACAGCTGGAATTCCAGGAGGGCTACGATTTCTTTAGCGATGAAGACTTTCCGCTGCTGAAGTCGGAATCATACTGCCACGTGCCCGATGTGTGGACGAACTATCCTGATGGCAAGACGACTGTTCGCGACGCCATCCCTCCCACCATCTATGAGACGCGTGAGGAGCGTAGGCCGATTGACTGGACGCTCAGCGAGGGAATGGCTACCTGCCAGCTGCACGGGCGCAAGTGGACGGTGCGCTACGACGAGGCCATCCCCACAACGGCTGGCCCTTGGAAGCTCTGCGGTCTGCCGGGCCTGATTGTCGAGGCCGTGAGCGAGGACAGCATCCACCGCTTCACGCTCATCGACGTCCAGCATGTTGCCGCTCCCATCTACTATGAGACCAGCGCCATCAGCGTGAAGACCTCCGAGGCAAAACTCATCAAGAACCGCATCAAAACCTTCGGCAACAGGCTCTATCTAAAAAATCCATGCTACTACATTACCGACCATGGCACAGCGGATGAGGTCTACACCAACGATGGCCTGCTCATCAACGGCGTGTTTGTAAATAACAAGGCGCATGCCTTTCAGCCATTGGAATTAGAGTGATGCGTCGGCTTTTCAATTACAATCTCCATGGGGAGCAACACAAAAATATTGCTTCTCATGGTTCTTTTTTCGCAATAATTTCGTACCTTTGCCCGCAAAATAAAGAAAAAAACAATGGAAATCATCATTCCCTCGCTCGATGGCCTCCACGAGGCCGCACGGCAATTCATCACGATGATGCAGGGCCACACCGTCTTCGCCTTCTACGGAAAGATGGGGGCTGGCAAGACCACTTTTATTAAGGCACTCTGCCAGGAACTGGGCGTGCAGGACGTCATTACCTCGCCCACCTTCGCCATCGTGAACGAATATGGCACTGCCGACGACGATACCATTTACCACTTCGATTTCTATCGCATTAAGCGCATAGAGGAGGTCTACGACTTGGGCTATGAGGATTACTTCTACAGCGGGGCACTCTGCTTTATCGAGTGGCCCGAACTGATTGAGGACTTGTTGCCTGAGGACGCTGTGCGGGTGGACATCGGCGAACAGCCCGATGGTTCCCGGGTTATTAACTGTAGACTTTAAACTTTAGACTTTAGACGCTTTATGGCTGCGCCACGAAGGTGACGATGCAGCGCGGGGGTAGCGTGGTGTTGCCGTTGGTGGTGCCCACAGGGCGCAACGTCTCGCCATCGGTATCGCTGGTGCGATACATCTGCCAGGTGAGGGCCTGCTGGGTGGAGAGGTTGAGCTGCAAGGGCTGTGGCTCCTGGCTGTAGTTGATGGCCACGGCCACCCACTGCCCGTTGGCGTTGCGATAGGCCGAAAGCATCACGCCGTAGGGGTCGAAGCGCGCGCTACTGTTTACTTCGTAGCGCACGGCACCAGGGCGCACAAAGCGGCTGTAGTTGCCCAGCGCCCACATCAGGCGCGAAGCCTCGCATCGCCCGCTGCGGATGGTGCCATCAGCCTGCTGCTCGCGGGGGCTGAGGCCGCCGTAGGCGCGGATGAGGCCGTCCTTGTAGTCGCCGCCTACGGCACGCCACCACGACCAACTCTCGGCATCGCCAAACACCAAGTCGTGATGGATGACGCGCGCCACATAGAGCGCGGTCTTCATGGTGAAGTCGTAGCCACCGCCACCACCAATCTCCTCGTCGTTGCCCATGATGCACAGCTCGGTCTGCCAGTAGGCTACGCCCAGCTGGCGTAGCTCGTCGCGCAGCTGCTGGCGCAGTCGACGCATGTAGGGGATGGGGGTGTTGGTCCAATAGCTGTGGGCGGCCATCACATGTGGCACGTGGGGCGTGTTGCCCAGATAGGTGGCGGTGCTGTCGGGGTTGAAGAAGGTGCTGAGGGCGTGGCCGCGCTCCCAAGTGGTCTGGTAGATGCCCAGCACACAGCGCAGGTCGCTCGACTCGTCAACGAGTATCTGCGTGTTCATCTGCTGACGGGTCATCACGCTGTCAATGCTGCGCACCAAGCGTGCAATCTCGCGGTGCGTGGCGGGCGAACCCTCTTGCTTGGGACCCGTCCAGTTCCAGTGGCCGTCGGGCTCGTTCACAGGACTCAGGTAGTCGAAGTGTATGCTATCGCGCTCCTCGATGCCTTTCAGTGCCGTGGCGATGAAGCGTGCAAAGTCGTCATAGCAATCGAGGCGCAGGTTGATGGTGCCGCCGCGCCCGGTGTTGGTGGCCAGTCCGTTCTGGGTGAAGTACACGGGTGCCGAGTTGAGGAATGCCAGGAAGTGGGGAACGCCATGACGGCGCGCCATGCGCAGGAAGCGGCGCTGACCGGCCTGTCGGCTCCAGTCGTAGCTGCCGTCGGCCTGTAGCAGACATTCGGTGCGGTTGGAGGCGTTGATTTGTGCATTGCGGCCTTGCTCGCTGCTGCCGGCTCCCAGGTTGAAGCGCCACAGGCTGAGGCCGATGCCCTTGGGCTGACCGTTGGCGTCGGTTTGGAGGGAGAAGAGCCAGTCGGCCACTTGTTGCTGCTCGCGCTCGTTGTCCCACAGTCCGATGTACTGCATCGACCAGGCGTCGGATGCGCCGAAGTGGCGGATGGTCTGCCGGGGCTGGTCGGCCTGAATGGTGAACGTCTGCGCCGCCGTCGGGCAGACAGCAAGCATGAAAAGGATGGAAAGAATAGTAGTTTTCGTGTTCATGATGGGGATAGTAGTCTTAGTTGTTTAGGTTGTCTTTTTAGTTTCAATCGCTGGCAGCGTCGGGCGGTTGCACACCTTCGAGCTTGGTGTCGAGCTTTCGATAGCCGCCGGAAGTGAAAATGGCTATCAAATGGTTTTCGTCGTCGGTGAGTCGCACCTCGGCATAGGGCATGCGATGATGGTCCACCAGTTCGCGGGCCTCCGCATAGACGGTGGCGCCGAGGGGCACCGAGCGGAAGTAGGTGATGTTGGAGCTGGTGCTGACGGTGAGCACCAGGTGGCTGTTCACGGCGGCGGCGAAGGCCAGATCGGCCAGCGTGAAAAGAGCTCCGCCCTGGCAGAAGTCGCCACCATTGAGATGGCGCTCCTCCACAGTCATGCGGGCACGGGCATAGCCCTCGCGAATCTCCAACAGCTCGCAGCCTGCCAGCACCGCAAAGCGGTCGCGCTTGAAAAATTCTTTCAGCGTCATTTCAAATAATCCTCGAAATACTGGGTGATGCGCTCGTGCAGATGCACGCTGGCGTGGCCCGCCATGTTGTGCCCCTCGCCGGGATAGACGAAGAAGTCGGGCTGCGTTTCGGCCTCGACACAGGCCTTCAGGAACGAGAGGGCGTGCTGGGGAACGACGGTGGGGTCATTATAGCCGATGATGATTTGCAGCTTGCCCTTCAGGTTCTTGGCTTTGTTGATAAGGCTGGTCTTGGCATAGCCGTCGGGATTCTGCTGCGGGCTGTCCATGTAGCGCTCGCCGTACATCACCTCATACCAGTGCCAGTCGATGACGGGACCGCCGGCCACGCCCACCTTGAAGACATCGGGATAGTTGGTCATGAGCGAGATGGTCATGTAGCCGCCGTAGCTCCAGCCGTGTACGCCGAGGCGTTTGCTGTCGACGTAAGGCAGGCTTTTTAGGTAATCCACTCCCTTCATCTGGTCTTGCATCTCCACCTGGCCGAGCTGGCGGAAGGTGGCCTGCTCAAAGTCGCGGCCGCGGTTCTCGCTGCCCCGGTTGTCGAGGATGAAGACGATGTAGCCCTTCTGCGCCATGTAGGTCTCCCACGAGCGGCTGTACCAGTGCCACGAGGCTTCCACGTTGTGGGCGTGGGTGCCGCCGTAGACGTAGACCACGGTGGGGTATTTCTTAGCGGGATTGAAATTATGGGGCTTCACCATGCGCCAGTAGAGGTCGGTCGTGCCATCGGCAGCTTTGAGCGTGCCGCTCTCAAAGATGGGCTGCACGTACTCGGCCCAAGGATCGGCGGCAGTCAGGAGATTTTTCGTTTGAGGCTTTGCTTTTGCTATTTGTACCACGTCGATGTTGTTTGGCGTGGTGGGCGTCTGCCATTTGTCGTAGAGCAGGGTGCCGGTGCCCTTTGAGAGCACGCCGCGATGCACGCCCTCGCCATTGTCAATCGGGGTGCGCTTGCCCGTCAAGACATCGACGGCGTAGAGGTTGCGCTGCAGGGGATGCTTCTCGTTGCTGGCGATAATGACGCTCTTCGTCTTCTGGTTGAAGCCCAGCACGTCGAGCACCACCCACGGGCCGCTGGTGAGCTGCCTGATGCACTCGCCCTTGATGCTGTAGAGATAGAGGTGGTTGTAGCCGTCCTTCTGGCTCTGGAGGATGAAGAGGTTCTTGTCCCAAGGCAGGAACTCGATGGGGTTCAGGGGCTCTACGTATTTGTCGCTTGTCTCGCGGCAAAGCTCGTACTCGCGCTTGCCTGTCTCGGCATCGTAGCTCACGAGGCGGCAATCGTTCTGGTCGCGGTTCAGCTCCTGGATGAAGATGTGCTTGGAGTCGGGGCTCCAGCTGATGTTGGTGAAGTAGCAGGGTTGCTGCAACGCTGTTGCAGCATAGGAGACAGCAGGAGTTTGCAGGTAGATGGTGTTTTTGGTGCGGAGGTCGAAGACACCGATGGTGACCACGTGGGTGTTGGTGCCGGCCATGGGATATTTGTCGGGCTCCATCTTGGCGATGCCCTTTTGGTTATCGGGGGTGACATTCACCTGCGGATAGTCGGTCACCATGCTCTGGTCCATGCGATAGAATGCCAGGCGCTGGCCGTCGGGACTCCAGAAGGTGCCTTTCGTGATGCCCCACTCGTCGCGGTGAACGCTCTGTCCGTAGACAATTTCGCGCGAGCCGTCGGTAGAGAGCTGGTGCTTCTGCCCTTCAGCATCAACGACGAAGAGTTGCTGGTTTTCCACATAGGCCGTGGCCCGCGACTGCGAGCTCCAGTCGTTGGCCTCTTGGCCGGATATGCTGTCCTGCCAAACGATTTGCTTCGCCTTGAAGTCGATGAGCACGAAGGCACGACGGTTCCCTACGGCCACGATGGGCTTGTCGGGGTAGGGGAAGGTGGCCGACGAGAGATGGCGCACCTGTCGCTCGGTGCCGTCGCTCCCCGCCCAACGGTTGATGTCGTCGAGGGTGAAGAGGATGGTTTTCTTGCCCGTTTTCACGTCGATGAGGCGGCACTCCTCAATATCGGTCTGCACCAGTTGGTCGCCCCACCAAGTAAGGAACATATTCTGCGGGCGCAGACTGTGGTAGTTGCGGCCTCCGAAGTTCAAGTCTTCCAGCGTGAAAAGCTTCTGCTGGGCTGTCATGGGAGCAAATGTGAGTAAAGAGAGCAATAGGATTGTTGTGAACTTAGTCTTCATCGCGGTTGAATCGTTTGTTGTTCTTGCGTTTGTCTCCGCCTTGGCGGTCGAATCGCTCATGGCCGCCTCGGTTTGGCTTCTCGTTTTTGAATGATCTGGACTTTCTATCGTCTTGGGGATATTTTCCGTCCTTTTGGAATCGTCCTTTTCTTGAATCGCTGGGCTTCCTGGAAAAACCTGGTTTTCCGGGTCTTCTGGTTTCTTCGGAATCGCTGAATTCCCTTGGCGTGCGGGGCTTTCTTTCCGGCTTAAGCTCATGGCGGTGGAAGGTAAACGAGCGGATGTCGGCTTCTTCGTTCTCCTCCTGCTCGGTAAGGCGCTGCTTGAAGTCGCGCTCCTTCTTGAAACGGCGTTTCTCGGCCATCTGGCGCTTCTCCTCGTCGGTCTTCACAGTGCCTCCCTCGCTGCGGAACACTTTCATCTTGCCGTCGAACATCTGATATTTGCGCAGCTCGCACTCCAGGCTTCCGTTGAAGAGCGGAATCTTGATGCTGGGCTTCAGACCTATCTGCTCGAAGCACTCCTCGCGGTAGCTCAGAATCCAGGCGTCGCCACCCGTAAACTGGTGCTTCAGCCGCTCGCCTATCATGCGATAGGTGTCGAGCAGATTGGGCGTGGAGATACGCTCGCCGTAGGGTGGGTTGGTGACGATGATGGCTTTCTGCTGTGGCTGGGTGAAGTCCTTGAAGTCCTGCTGCTCGATGGTGATGCAGTCGCTGAGTCCTGCGGCCTTCACGTTCTTGCGGGCGGTGTTCACGGCCTTGAAGTCCACATCGTAGCCGTAGATGTGGTGATTGAACTCACGCTCCTGCGAGTCGTCGTTATAAATCTCGTCGAACAGGTCGGCATCGAAGTCGGGCCATTTCTCGAAGGCAAACTCCTTGCGGAAGAGGCCGGGAGCCATGTTGCGTGCGATGAGGGCTGCCTCGATGAGCAGGGTGCCGCTGCCGCACATGGGGTCGATGAAGTCGGTGTCGCCCTTCCAGCCCGTCATCAGGATGATGCCGGCGGCGAGCACCTCGTTGAGCGGAGCCTCTACACTCTCCTGACGGTAGCCTCGGCGGTGCAGACTCTCGCCGCTGCTGTCGAGACAGAGCGTGCAGTCGTCCTCGGCGATGTGGATGTGCAGGCGCAGGTCGGGGTTGGTGACGCTGATGTTGGGCCGCTTGCCCGTACGCTCGCGCAGTTGGTCGACGATGGCGTCCTTCACCTTGTAGCTGACGAACTTGGAATGGCGGAACTCCTCGCTGAACACCACGCTGTCGACGGCGAAGGTCTTGTCGTCGGCGAGATACTCGCCCCAGTCGATTTTCTTGATTTCCTCGTAGACGTCGTCGGCGCTGCTGGCCTTGAAATGGCGGATGGGCTTCAGGATTTTGATGGCCGTGTGCAACTGGAAGTTGGCTCTGTACATCATCTCCTTATCACCCGTAAACGACACCATGCGTCTACCTATCTGTACATCGTTGGCCCCCAGTTGAGTCAGCTCTTTTGCCAGGACGGGCTCCAGTCCCATGAAGGTTTTGGCAATGAGCTCAAAGTTTTGTTCCATTAAAAGAAGATATTTGCTGCAAAGGTACGAATAAGCGAGCAAAAAATGAAAGAAAATTTTGATTTTCTTTTAATTTTTCGAGCGGGAGTACTTTCGGCGGAGCCAGAGGTGGGAATAAGCGAGCAAAAAACGAAAGAAAAAAACGTTTTTCTTTGGTTGGCTGCAAAATATTTCTTATCTTTGCAGCCGCAAAAAAGCACAGTGGACTGCCGCGATGGTGGAATGGTAGACACGAGGGACTTAAAATCCCTTGACCCGGAAGGGTTGTGCGGGTTCGAGTCCCGCTCGCGGCACCTGTGAAAAAAGAAACACGAATCTCACGAGACGCTGGGTCGGTGAGATTCGTGTTTCTTTTTGTTGTATCTGCTTAGTCGATGATGTCGAAGCCCGTGTACTTCTGCAGTGCCTTGGGGATGCGGATGCCCTCGGGCGTTTGGTTGTTCTCCAGCAGGGCGGCCACGATGCGGGGCAGGGCGAGCGCCGAGCCGTTGAGGGTGTGGCAGAGCTCGGTCTTCTTGTTGTCGGCGCGGCGATAGCGGCACTTCAGGCGGTTGGCCTGATAGGTGTCGAAGTTGCTCACGCTGCTCACTTCGAGCCAGCGACCTTGTGCCTCGCTGTACACCTCGAAGTCGTAGCAGATGGCCGAGGTGAAGCTCTGGTCGCCACCACAGAGCAGCAGGATGCGGTAGGGCAGTTCCAGCTTCTTCAGCAGACCCTCGACGTGTGCCAGCATCTCCTTGTGGCTCTCCTTCGAGTGCTCGGGCTTGTCGATGCGCACAATCTCAATCTTTGAGAACTCGTGCAGACGGTTCAGACCACGCACGTCCTTGCCATACGAGCCAGCCTCGCGGCGGAAGCACTCGGTATAGGCGCAGTTCTTGATGGGCAGCTGGGCCTCGTCGAGGATAACGTCGCGGTAGATGTTCGTCACGGGCACCTCGGCGGTGGGGATGAGGTAGAAGTCGTCCACCTCGCAGTGATACATCTGCCCCTCCTTGTCGGGCAGCTGTCCGGTGCCGTAGCCGCTGGCGGCATTCACCACCGTGGGCGGCATAATCTCGGTGTAGCCGCTGGCACGGGCCTCGTCGAGGAAGAAGTTGATGAGTGCGCGCTGCAGCTGGGCACCCTTGCCGATGTAGACGGGGAAGCCAGCGCCCGTAATCTTCACGCCCAGGTCGAAGTCGATGAGGTTGTACTTCTTGGCCAGCTCCCAGTGGGGCAGCGGGTTGTCGATGCCCAGCGTGGGGTTCACCGTCCAGTTGCCTACGGTGTCGTCGGCCGTACACTCCTTCAGATTCGACTTCACCACACGGTTGTCCTCGGCGGCAGCACCCTCGGGCACTTCGTCGTAGGGGATATTGGGAATCTGGCACAGCAGGCGTGTCATCTCCTCCTGTGCCTGGTTCATGGTCTCTTCCAGCTGACGCGAGCTTTCCTTCAGGGCGCTCACGGCTTGCTTGGCCTGCTCGGCCTCGTCTTTCTTGCCTTCCTTCATCAGTCGGCCTATCTGCCCCGACTGCTTCTTTTGTTCGTTCAAATTCTTGTCCAACTGCTGCTGGGCATCGCGGCGCTGGCGGTCGACGGCCAGCACCTCGTCAATGGCTTCACGTGCACCCTTGAAGTGCTTCTTTTCCAAACCGCGAATCACTCGCTCGGTGTCGTCGGTGATGAGTTTCAGTGTTAACATATTACGTTTATGGAATAATTTGGCTGCAAAGGTACTGCTTTTCGTCGAAACAGCCAACGTTTTGGGCTATTTTCTGCGAATGAAAGTAAGCGTGCCGGGCAGCTTCTGCCATTTGTTGTTGTTGGGCACTTTGATGGTCGAGCCACTGCCCTGGCGCAGCACGTAGGTGCTATCGTTGAGCTGTGTGAGTGTGGCGCGCAGGTCGTCGCTGCCCGTGTCGTTCACCATCTCCAGCTCCGCCTTGCGACCATCGACGGTGGCGTCGGTGACTATCCAGCAATTGCTGTTGCCGTTTTTTGCGAGAAAACCAGGCAGGGGTCCAAACAGCTCCTGCCAGGGGATGACCACGTCCTGCTCATAGAAGTTGATGCGCATGTAGACATCATACTCATTATTATATATATACGCGCGAAAGGCGGTGCTGTCGGCCTGCTGTGCTTTTGCGCCCACGGCCAGGCATGCCAGCAGGGCCATCGTTGTCAATATTCTTTTCATTGCAGTGGCTGATTTTGGGCGCAAAGGTAAGCAAAAGCGGGCAGAATGCAAAAGAAAAAGCCGAATTTCTTTTGATTTCTCCATGCTTTTGCTTACCTTTGCAGCCACTATGTTTATTTCAAAAGAACTACGCAAGAAGAATATTGCCGAATACCTGCTCTATATGTGGCAGGTGGAAGACACAATACGCGCCTTCGGCTGTTCGCTGCCCCGTCTGCGCCGCGAATACGTGGAGCGATTCGACTATAGCGACGAGCAGAAGGAAGAACTCATCGACTGGTATGGCAACCTGATTCGCATGATGAACGAGGAGGGATGCCGCGAGCGCGGACATCTGCAAATCAATCGTGCCACACTGCAGCTGTTGACCGAACTGCACCTGCAGTTGCTCGAATCGCCCAAGTTCCCCTTCTATAATGCCGCCTACTACAAGGTGCTGCCCTTCATCGTGGAGCTGCGCAGCCGAGGCGCCCACAAGGACGAGGGCGAGATTGAAACCTGCCTGAACCTGCTCTACGGCGTGATGATGCTGCGGCTGCAGAAGAGGGAGATTTCGCCCGACACGCAGCACGCCGTGAAGGAGATTTCGAACCTCGTGGGCATGCTAAGCGACTATTACAAGCAGGACAAAGAACAGCCTCTTTTCGACTAAGCATAACCGCTTGAAAAAAGTCGTACGACTTTTTTAAAAATCTCAACGACTTTTTTCAAAAAGTCGGCGCCAAAATTTTTTAAGTCGCGCTCCGTTTTCCAGAGCGTCGACCATCGAGAGAAAAAAAGGAGTTTTCATCTATAAAAAAAGAGCCATGAACATACTGATTACCGGCTGCAACGGCCAACTGGGCAACGAGATGCAACTGCTGCAGCGTGAGCATACCGCCCATCGATACTTCAACACCGACGTAGCCGAGCTGGACATCACCGACCAGGACGCCATCGAGACCTTTGTGGAGGAGAATCAAATCGACGGCATAGTGAACTGTGCCGCCTATACGGCTGTGGACAAGGCCGAGGCAAACGAGGAACTGTGCCAGCGACTGAATGCCGAGGCCCCGGCTTATCTGGCCCATGCCATGGGGCGGCGCGGGGGATGGATGATACAGATTTCAACCGACTATGTGTTCGACGGCACCAACTGCACGCCTTATACCGAGGACGAAGACACCTGCCCCAACAGCGTCTACGGAAAAACCAAGCTGGTGGGTGAGCTGAATGTGCAGAAGCTGTGCCAGCAGTCGATGATTATCCGCACGGCATGGCTCTATAGCACTTTTGGAAATAACTTTGTGAAGACGATGCTGCGCCTGGGGCGCGAGCGGAGCGAACTGGGCGTGATTTTCGACCAGATAGGCACACCCACTTACGCCCGCGACTTGGCTGTGGCCATCTTTGCCGCCATCGAGCAGGGCATCAAGCCCGGCGTGTACCACTTTTCCAACGAGGGTGTCATCTCTTGGTACGATTTCACCAAGGCCATCCACCGCTTGGCGGGCATCAACGGTTGCCATGTGCGTCCATTGCACACGGCCGAATATCCCACCCCTGCTGCCCGGCCCCATTATTCGGTGCTGGACAAGACAAAGATAAAGGAGGCTTACGCGCTGGAGATTCCCTATTGGGAAGAGTCGCTGCGCGAGTGCGTGGAGCAGTTAATAAAGGAATCCTAAGAGCCAGAGGGGAATCTGGTTGTCTTGCCCTACCTCGGTGTTGTAGCGGGCATAAATGACGTCGGGCTGCATGCGCGGCTTGCTGCGGGCTTGCGCGTCGCAGACGCGGAACTTCAGCCGCTCGTCAACCAAGAATGTCTGGTCGTGCCCTGTCTGGTTCACCTTGTGGTCCTTCCACAAAGAATTTACGAAGAACGTCTCCATGGCCGTCTGCCTCTCCACGTGGATGGGATAGATGGCATAGAGCAGGTTCGAGTTGTGCAGCATCACCTTCGACGGCTTCTTCGGGAATTCCTCGCCCGCGGGGTAGATCATATTCAGCAGCCGGGCGTCGGTGAGGTATTTGATATAATTCATCACCGTGGCGCGGCTGGTTTCAATGCTCTCGGCCAACTTCGACACATTGGGGGCCTTGGGACCCTGCTCGGCCAATTGGTAGAACAACTTCTTAATTTTCGTCAGATACTTCAGGTCAATCTGCTTGATGAGCAGGATGTCCACCTCGGTCATCATGTTCATCGTCTTCAGCAGGTTCTCACTGTAGTTGCGGCGCTCTTGGAAGAAGGGGTAGAAGCCGTGGTGGATGTAGTCTTGGAAGTGCTGTCGAGGCGACACGTAGGGCAGAATCTTCTTTACGATATGCTGGTGGTCGGCCAATATCTCGTCGAGCGAGTAGGGCGTGAAGCTGCTGCCAGTGAGCAGGTTGAGGAACTCGCGGAATGAGAAGCCTCGCAAATTGTAGGAGTCTACGATACCGTTCAGCTCGGGATTCTCTTCTTTGAGGCGCATCACGCTGGAGCCGGTGAACACGATTTTCAGTCCAGGATAGAGGTCGTAGCACTTGCGCAGTTCGGCACTCCAGTCGGGCTGTTTGAACACTTGGTCGATGAGCAGCACGCGGCCGCCCCGGTGATAGAACTCACCGGCAAAGTCGGCAATGCCACGGCCCTGGAAGTAGAAATTGTTCATGTTCACGTAGAGACACTGCTGGTCGTCCACGTCGAAGTTCTCTTTGGCATATTGTAGCAGGAACGTGGTCTTGCCGATGCCGCGCGTGCCCTTGATGCCTATCATCCTACGGCTCCAGTCAATCTCGTCCATGAGGACGCGACGGACTGGAGCGTTGACATGCTCTACTAAGTATCTGTGGGTGCGGAAAAAAGCCTCCATCTCGTTTAGAAAACTTGTTTTAGGAGGTGCAAAGTTACGAAGAATTCTTCAAATTGCAAAGCCGAGATTGCAAAATCTTGCATCTCGGCTTTGTTTTTGTTGCTTGCGCTCGGTTGAGGGCAGGTCTATCGCAGGGTTTCCACGATGCGCGCCAACTGGTTGGGGATGCGTATTTGCTGTGGGCACTTCGACAGGCACACCTCGCAGTCTTGGCATTTCTTAGCCCAGGCGTTCTCATCGGGCAGGGCCAGCTTGTAGCCGTCGGCAAACTTCTTCTGACGCTCGGCAAAGTCGGCAGCTCCACGGTCGGGCAGAGGCAGGATGTGGTCGGTGACGGCCTCGTTGTAGTAGGCGAAGTTCTGCGGGATGTTCACACCATAGGGGCATGGCATGCAGTAGGAGCAAGTGGTGCAGGGGATGGTGGGGAAGCCCGACATCTGGTCGGCGATGGAGGCCAGCAGCTGGTTCTCCTTCTCGTTGCAGGGGTCGAGAGGCGAGAAGGTCTTCACGTTCTCCTCCAGATGGTCCATGCGGTTCATGCCGCTGAGCACGGTGAGGATGTTGGGGTAGGAGCCCACCCAGCGGAAGGCCCATCGGGCGGTGCTGTCGTCGGGGTGGACGGCCTTCATCTGGTCGGTAAGCTCCTGTGCCATGCGGCCAAAGGCACCGCCGCGCAGGGGTTCCATCACCACGCATTGCACACCGGTCTTGTTGCACTTGTCGTAGAGATACTCGGCGTCGGCATCGCTGCGGCGGCCTCCGCGCATGGAGGCGTGGCGCCAATCGAGGAAGTTCATCTGAATCTGCACAAAGTCCCAGTGATACTCATCCTGACGGTCGAGCAGCCAGTCGAAGTCACGCACATCGCCGTGGTAGGAGAAGCCCAGGTGCTTGATGCGTCCAGCCTCGCGCTCCTTCAGCAGGAAATCGAGGATACCGTTGTCGAGGAAGCGCCCCTTGAGGGAGTCCATGCCTCCGCCGATGCCATGCAGCAGGTAGTAGTCGATATGGTCTACCTTCAGCTTCTCCATCGACCGCTCGTACATGGCCTTTGAATCGTCGAACGACCACTGGCGGCGGTTCTGGTTCGACATCTTGGTGGCCACATAGTATTTCTCGCGGGGGTGGCGCGACAGGGCGTTACCCATGAGCACCTCCGATTGTCCTCCCATATACATCGGTGCCGTGTCGTAGTAGTTCACGCCGTGCTCGATGGCGTAGTCCACCAGCTGGTTCACCTCGTCCTGGTTATTGGGCAGGCGCATCATGCCAAAGCCCAGCAACGAGATTTGCTCACCGCTGCCGTGCTGCACACGGTAGGTCATGTGGTTGTTGGGGTTTGCGGCCGATTGCTGTGAGTCCTTTGTCAGCTGTTTGAGCGAGCGGCAGCTGTCAAGGGCCATGAGGGCCATGGCCGATCCGGCGCCCAGTCCTATGCGTCGTAGAAATTCGCGACGGCTCATGTCGTGTTGCTTCTTTTCCATATTGCTTATGTTTTTGGTCGTGATTGATGATGGCGCCTTACTCTGGATGGCGCTTCAGCTGCTCGATGAGGGTACTCAGACGGTTCATCTCGCTGGGGATGTTGATTTGCTGCGGGCAGTGCTTCTCGTGAATGCAGCGGCCGCACTGGATGCAGTGGTCGGGCTGGCGCTCGCGGGGAACGACGCGGTCGAGGCTGACGAGATAGCGCCGGCGCTTCTCGCGATATTGCGGGTCGGCTTGGCTCTGTGGGTCGCTTTCTGCAGCCGTGGGGTCGGGCAGGAATCCCTCAATCTTCAGTTTATTGTAGTGGGTGAAGATGGTGGGGATGTCGATGCCGTAGGGGCAGGGCATGCAATACTGGCAAGCGTTGCAGGGGATGGTTTCCTCCTCCATCATCTGGTGGGCAGTCTTTGTGTCGAGGAATTGCTGCTCTTCCTCGGTCAGCGGCTTCAGGGGGCAATAGGTGAGCAAGTTGTCCTTCAGGTGCTCCATAAAGGTCATGCCGCTGAGCACGGTGAGCACGCCCTCGGGCGTTCCGGCGTAGCGGAAGGCCCACGAGGCAATGGTCTTCTCGGGGTCGCGCCGCTTCAGCTCGTTGGCCACATACTGCGGCAGCTTGGCTAAGCGTCCGCCCAGCAGAGGCTCCATGATGACTGCGGGAATGCCCAGCTTCTGCAACTCGGCATAGAGGTAGCTGGCGTCAACGTTGCCCTGGTTGATTTCGTTGGCATAGTTCCAGTCGAGCCAGTTCAGTTCTATCTGCACAAAGTCCCAGTGGTACTTGTCGTGCAGGGTGAGCACCTCGTCGAACACCTCCTGCCGGCCGTGGAATGAGAAGCCCAGGTGGCGGATGCGCCCTGCCTCGCGTTCGGCCATGAGGAAGTCCATGATGCCATTGTCGACGTAACGGCGGTTGAACTCTTCCATGCTTCCGCCGATGGCGTGCAGCAGGTAGTAGTCGATGTAGTCCACCTGCATCTCGCTCATGGAGTCGTGGTACATCTTCTTGGCTCCTTCGGCCGACTGGAAGCGCGGGTCGAAGTTCGAAAGTTTCGTGGCCACATAGTAGCTGTCGCGCGGATGCCGTTTGAGCGCGATGCCCGTGCAGCGCTCGCTCTCGCCTTTGCAGTAAACGGGGCTGGTGTCGAAATAGTTCACGCCGTGTTCGATGGCGTAGTCTATCTGGCGGTTGATCATCTCCTGGTCGTACTCCCCGCCGCCCTCAATCTCGGGCAGGCGCATCATGCCGTAGCCCAGCAGCGACACGCGCTCGCCGGTCTTGGGGTCGGTGCGGTAGGTCATCTGGCCCACGGGTGGCTCCACCTGGTTCTTATAGTCGTCCTGCGCTGCGTCGGTGCTCTTCTTGCCGGCACAGGCGGCCACGGCTGCGGCTCCACCTACGCCAAGCATTTTCAGAAAAGAGCGACGGTTGATGGTATTGTTCTTCTTTTCCATGGCTCAAATGTGTTTGTGTACTTCGTGACCTTCAACATGAATGGCGGAGAGAGGCCTGACGGGGCAGACATATTCGCAGGCACCGCAACCGATGCACTGGGCTTCGTTAATGGCGGGCACGGTGGGCGACAGGTCGTCGGCGGGGTCGCTGGGCACCATTTCGATGGCTCCCGTAGGACAGTGGCGGGCGCAGTTGCCGCACTCGTCTTGTCCCTGTGCCGAGATGCACTCCTTGGCCACCACGATGGCGTGGCCAATCTGGATGCTGGTCTTCTCTTCCTCGTCTATGGACTTGATGGCGCCAGCGGGACAAACCTCCGAACAGGTGGTGCATTCGGAACGGCAGAAACCGCGGTCGTACGACATCTCGGGCAGCATCAAGTGCATCAAGTCGGAAGACGGACGGAGCACGTCGTTAGGACATTTCGACACACATAGCTGGCAACCGGTGCAGCATTGAGCAAAATGTTTGAAGGACTGCGAGCCAGGAGGCGTGAGCGGCGTGATGCGCTTGGGGCTTTGCTTGGCCTTGATGGTGGCCAGGCCGCCATCCACCAGTTTGTCCTGGGCCAAAACGGCGGTAGTAGCCAGGGCAGTGCTCAAAAGGAAAGCGCGCTTCGAAGCATCGGCTGGACTAGAAGAACTAGTCTGGCTAGATGGGCTAGAAAGGCTAGATTTTCTAGCTGGCCCAGCATACTTCAGCGCCCCGCCCTTGCACTTGGCGATGCAGTCGCCGCAGACCACGCAGCGGCTATAATCCACGGTGTGCGTCTTGTAGTCGATGCACGAGGCCTTGCAGTTCTTGGTGCAGAGCGAGCAGTTCTTGCACTTGTCGGCGTCGAAGCGTATCTTCAGCCACGAGAAGCGGCTGATGAACGACAGTACGGTGCCCACGGGGCAGATGGTGTTACAGTAGGTGCGGCCACCGCGCCAGGCCAGCACGGCCAGCAGCAGGAGCGTGGCAATGGCGATGATGAGCACGGGCAGTGACTTCACCCACACGTCGACCGAGTAGAAGGTGTAGCTGTCGACTCGCTCGGCAATGCTCGCCAGCACATTGTTGCCCAGCTGCCACAGGGGCTGGAAAATCGCGGTCATGATGCGGCCGAAGGCAGAGTAGGGGGCCAGCAATTGAAACAGCGAGCCGATGCCCGCCACCAATGCCACCACCATTACCACCAGCATGGCATAGCGCAGCCAGCGCAGCTCCGGCGAGTAGGTGTAGCGGTTTTTCTTGGCTTTCTTGCCAAACCATCCGAAGATGTCTTGCAAGATGCCCAACGGGCAGATGACGGAGCAGTAGATGCGGCCGAAGATGAGTGTGAGCACGACGAGGGCCACGATGACCACCACGTTCAGTGCCAGCACGGCCTCCAGCGCCTGTGCCTTCGCCATCCACGCCAGCCAGCGGTGGGCTGTGCCCGTGAAGTCGAGAAAGAGCAGCGCCAACCCCACGAAGAAGATGGCGGCCAGGGTGATACGTACTTTTCTAAGCATAATGTTTATTTAGTTTTGTTATTGGGTACAAGCAGGATGCTTACTTCATAGAGCAGCCAGATAGGCAACGAGACGATGAGCAGCGTGAAGACATCGGTCGTTGGGGTGATGATGGCCGCCACGATGAGGATGGCCACAACGGCATGGCGGCGATAGCGGCGCATCATGCTCCGGTTCACCATGTGCATGCGCCCCAGCAGGGCGCTCACCACAGGCAACTCGAACACTACGCCGATGACGAGGCACATCGAGATGAGCGTGTCGATATACGACTGCAGCGTGAGCATGTTCTTCACTTCGGCACTCACCTGATACGTGCCCAGGAAGCGCACTGTGAGTGGGAAGATGATGAAGTAGCACACCAGCGTGCCCAGCAGGAACATCAAGTAGGCCGAACCCACTATCCACAGCGCCCCGCGGCGCTCGTTCTGATAGAGTCCTGGCGACACGAAGCTAAACAGCTGGTAGAGCACATAGGGCGAGGCGCAGAGCAGTCCGGCGTAGGCAGCCGTGCGAACATGGGTCATAAACTGCTCGGTGATTCCGGTGTTCATCAGGTTGATACTGAAGGGCTCGCTGCCCATCAGACGGAAGGTGATGAAATCGCTTGTGCGCGGCGCCAGCACCACCGTGAAGAGCCAGTCCTTCAAGCAGAAGGCCACCACGGCAAACGCCACCACCACCACCAGCGAGCGGATGATGGTCCAGCGCAGCACGTCGAGGTGCTCCCAGAAGGTGGCCGGCTGCTGGCTCATTTCTTGTCGTCCTTCGTGTCTATCTCGTCGTCAATCTCCTTCATGCCGTCCTTGAAGCTCTTCACGCCCTTGCCCAGGCCCTTCATTAGTTCGGGAATCTTGGCGCCACCGAAGAGCAGCAGCACAACGAGGGCTATGAGCAGAATCTCCTGGCCTCCGAGACCGAAAAGCAACAGGGTTTTTAGTCCTATCATATTTTTTTAGCTTTGTTGAATAAAAACTGCATGCAAAAATACACATTTTTTGCCGAAACTGCAAATTTACGGGGGATTTTGTGTACCTTTGCACGCAACAATTTGCAAGTTATGGGATTTTGGAAAACCTTTTTTGGCGGAGAAGCCAATCCTGAGGAGGAGAAGAAGAATGCCGAGCAGCGCAACTTCGACCTGTTGAAGTATGATGGTGTGAAGGCTATGCGCATCGGACAGTTCGACTATGCCGTGAAGTGCTTTCAGAAAGCATTGGAGACGAAGGACGACCCCGAGGTGCACGACTACCTGTCGCGCGCTTATCTGCAGCTGGGACGTACCGACGAGGCACTGCGCGAGTTGCAGCTGTTGCTGCGCCAAGAACCAGATAACGTGAACCTGATGTTGCAAGCTGCCAGCGTGGCCTATCTTGGCGAGTCGTATTCGGAGCTGGCCGAGATGTGTGAGCGCGCCCTGGCCGTCGATGCCGACAATGCACTGGCGCACCTGATATATGCCAAGGGCGAGCTGGCCCAGGACAACTTGGTGCAGGGCATTGCCCGCCTGACGAAGACCATCGCCATCGACGAGCGGCTGGTGGAGCCGCACCTGCTGCGTGGACAGACGCTGCTGCGCATGGGCGACGTGAATGGAGCCGGGGAGGATGTGGCGTGGCTCAACGCCCATGCCGAGCCCACCGAAGAAGTGCTGCTGCTGGGAGCACGTCTGCAGCATGCCTTGGGTCATGACGACGAGGCCGTGGCCATCTATGCCGAGGTAATCGATTTGAACCCCTTCCAGATAGATGCCTATCGCGAGCGGGGTCAGATTCGCTTTGAGCAAGGCGACAAGCAGGGCGCCGAGGAAGACATGCAGAAGGTGCTGGAGCTGAACCCCCAGGAGATGGCCGACGTCAACGGCGAGTATTCGGCCGAGGGCATCGAGCAGAAGACGCGCCAGGCCTATTCCAATCTCAATCCTTTTGGACTTTAAGTTGAAGCTATGCGAATCAACACAGGACACAATCGCGAGGGCGACTACGAGCACTTGGTGGTGGAGCAAGAGGCCCCTTTGCTGGAATGGCTGCTGGCCAACGTGAAGGAAAGCCGCACCAAGGTGAAGGCTACGCTGCAAGGCCGTGGCATCAAGGTAGATGGGAAGACCGTCACCCAGTTCGACTTTCTCTTGAAGCCCGGCATGAAGGTGGCGGTGAGCAAGACGAAGCGCAACCAGCAGCGCTTCAAGAGCCGCTATGTGAAGATTGTCTACGAAGACCGCTGGCTCATTGTGGTGGAGAAAGCCGTGGGCATCCTCTCGATGGCTGCCGGCCACTCGTCGCTCAATGTGAAGAGCGTGCTCGACGACTATTTCAAGAAGAGCCGCCAGAAATGCACCGCCCATGTGGTGCACCGTCTCGACCGCGACACCAGTGGCCTCATGGTCTATGCCAAGGACATCGACACGGAGCAGGCCTTCGAGCACAACTGGCACCAGATTGTCTACGACCGCCGCTATGTGGCCGTGGTGAGTGGCGAGATGGAGCACGACGAGGGCACCATCGAGAACTGGCTGAAGGACAACAAGGCCTACGTCACCTATTCCTCACCGGTGGATAATGGCGGCAAGCTGGCCATCACCCATTTTCACGTCATCGACCGCACCACCGAGCACTCGCTGGTGGAGTTTTGCCTGGAGACAGGGCGCAAGAACCAGATTCGCGTGCATGCTGCCGACATGGGGCATCCCGTGTGTGGCGACGTCAAGTACGGCAATGGCGACGACCCGCTGCACCGTCTCTGTCTGCATGCTTGGCTGCTCTGCTTCACCCATCCTGTGACGGGCGAGCGCCTGGAATTCGAGACCCCCGTGCCCACCGCTTTCAAACAACTGTTCAAATAAGGAATGATGGAAATGAGTAATACGGGATTCTACATTTTCGCCGTCGTGGCGATCATCATCGCCGCCTTTATTCTGAAGAATGTCGTCACCTGCCTCATGCGCACCGTCGTCATCGTGGTGTTGCTGGTTGTACTGGCTGTGGTCTACTATTTTTTCGTTGGCCAGTACGACCCTGAAGTGCACGATGCCGTGCAAGGAGCATGGGATAAATATAACAAGCAGTAGCTTTTATTCTTCAAACTACGTCGTGGTTTTTATAAACTACGTCGTAATTTATAAAAACTGCGTCATGGTTTATATAAACTACGTCGCAGTTTAAACAAATAGAAGCCATTTTGTTGTTACCTGGGAGTTTCTTCCAAGAAATAGCGTTCAAACTGCTGGCGCAGCAGCTTTTCGTCGGCAATGATGGCACGCAGCTCCTTCAGGCGCTCCTCGTTGGCCGAGCCGGGAATCCACAGGCGGATATAGCCGTGGGCTGAGTATTTCTGCTCCATGTGCTCGCGAAAGCGCTGCCACTGGTGTTCCTTGTCCAGTTCGGGATAGTTGCTCAGGCCGAACTGTACGGTACGACGAAACACCTGTTCGGGCACGATGTCGCGGTCGGCCTCAGCCACAATTTTGCCGTAGAGGCTGCGTGGTGCTCGCGCTGCCGAAGCCCGATGGTCTTCCACGGCTTCCTTCATCATCTTTATCTGCTCGCTGCTGAACCAGCGTTTCAGGCGGGCGTCCTGGGCCAGAATCTTTCCGCCCGTGAGGTGGTGAACGGCGCGTGGCCCAGCCATGCCCAGGTCGTGGTAGGCCGCAATGGCATACACCATGTTGGCATCGGCGCCGGTGCGTGCCGCCAGTTCCATCGAGCGGCGTATCACACGGGTCACGTGCTCCAGGTTATGGGCTTTGTCAAACTCAGCATACTTTGGCAGTATCTGCGTTTCGATGAATTCCATTAAGTCAAGGCTGGGAGAAGCTGCGGGCATAAAAGTTTTGGTTTGAAAGTTTGCAAATGTAGTCATTTTTTTCTACTTTTGCAAGCAAAAAGCAGAAAAAGTTTCGTATGGATGTAAAGAAAGACTCTTTCCAGGCTTGGCTGCTGGCTGCAAGGCCCAAGACGCTGTCGGGGGCAGCCGTGCCGGTGATGATTGGCGTGGCGCTGGCTTGGGTGGATGCCCACCAATTCTATGTGCCTGGCACCTTCAGCTGGGTGGCCGCCGTGCTCTGTCTGCTCTTCGCCTTCATCATGCAGATAGATGCTAATTTCATCAACGACTTCGTGGACTATGCCCGTGGCACCGACGACCGCGCCACCCGCCTGGGCCCTGAGCGGGCTTGCACGCAGGGCTGGGTGAGCATCAACCGCATGAAGCATGCCATCGCCCTCACCACCTGCCTGGCCTGTCTGGTAGGGCTGCCACTGGTGTGGTTTGGCGGATGGGATATGGTGCTCATCGGAATATTGTGCGTGGCGTTCTGCTTCCTCTATACCACTCATCTTTCCTATATGGGGCTGGGCGATGTGCTGGTGCTCGTTTTCTTCGGACTGGTGCCCGTGTGCATCACCTACTATGTGCAGCTACACACTGTCACCCTGCAGGTGGTGGTGGCTTCGCTGGCCTGCGGTCTGGTCATCGACACGTTGCTGCTGGTGAACAACTTTCGCGACCGCGATACCGACCGCACGGCGGGCAAGCGCACGCTGGTGGTGCGCATCGGGGCGAGTGCCGGGCTGTGGCTCTATCTGGGCGTGGGCGTCGCCGCCTGTCTGCTGGGGCTGGTGTTCGGTTTGAATGGCCATTGGATGGCCTTTGTGCTGCCGCTGCTCTATCTGCTGCTGCATTACATCACCTTCTTGAAGATGAAGCGCACGTGGCAGGGCCGCGAACTCAACGCCGTCCTGGGGCTGACCGCCCGCAACATGTTCGTCTATGGTTTGCTGGTGGCCGTGGGGCTGCTGCTGTGATGGATAATTATATTTATCGGCCTATAATTCAAGTTAAAAGTTTTCGCCATTATAAAACTTTTTCGTACTTTTGCATCCCATATTGAGAAAGAACGAAAATTTTCGACCATTTTGAAAGTACCGTATATTTTATTGGCCGTTTTGGCGCTGACGCTCATGTCAAGCTGCGGCGACTCTGCCGAAGAGGCCGAGCGGCAGCGGCGCGAGCAGCAGCGGCAGGACTCGCTGGCGCTGAAGGTGGCGGTGACGCCCACCCTCGACTGTCTGCCCCTATACATTGCCGAGCAGCAGGGATGGTTCGAGCGCGAGGGCGTGAGCGTTCAGCTGCGCCCCTATACCGCCCAGATGGACCAGGACACGGCGCTGGTGCGGCATCGCGTGGAGGGTATGACCACCGACCTGCACCGCCTGGAGTGGATCAGGGAGCAGGGGATGCCCGTGCGACAGGTGGCCACCACCAGCCTGAAATGGCAGCTCATCAGCAATAAGACGGCGCGTATCAAGCAGCTGCGGCAGCTCGACGACAAGATGGTGGCCATGACGCGCCGCTCGGCCACCGACTGGCTTGCCAGCCATATTGCCGATAGCGCAGGGCTGAAGCCTGAGCGGCTGTTCCGCATACAGGTGAACGATGTGCATGTGCGTCTCGATATGTTGCTCACCGGCATCATGGATGCCATGTTCCTGCCCGAACCGCAGGCCACCGTGGCCCGACGCGATGGCCACTATGTGCTGCTCGATACCGACTCCATGGGCTTGCACTTGGGCGTCATCGTGTTCAGCGAACAGGCCTTGGCCGACACCATGCGCCAGCGTCAGGTGGAGCAGTTCCTGAAAGTTTATCAGATGGCGGTGGACACCATCGCATCCAAGGGATTACAGCCCTGGGGCCAACTCATCGCCGACAAGTGCAGAGTGCCAAAGGAAGTGATAAGTGAAATTAGTGAAGAGTGAAGAAGAACGAAACGCTTGATCAGATATTCCAGCTGGTGGCCGATGCCCGGCTGGGCGAGGCCATGGATGCCCTTGAGAATTACCTGCTGGGGCAGGTGGGGCAGGGGAGTGCTGTGCGCCAGCAAGACCTGGAGCAGATGAATGCGCTGCGCGACGACTATCGCCTGATGGCCGAATATTGGCAGCGCGGATACGACGACCCCCAGCGCGAGGCGGTGGCACAGCGGCTGTTGCGCCGCGTGTGGGTGCTCACCGCCAATGTCTATGGTCGCTGGATGCTCCTGGGCAGTCCGTTCATGAAGGTGCTCCACCAACGGCCACGCACCCAGCATGCCGACTGGTCGATAGCGTCGGTGCGCAACGACATGGAGTCCTTTGTGACTAATCTGGCTTTGCTCGACCTGGAGCCTGAACACACTCGGCAGCAGAAGACGGTCGACTTGTACAAGGAACATGCCGAGCAGATGCGCAATCTCTTCGATTATATTCTCACCTCGCGCCAGTGGAGCGAGGGCTTGGCCGACGCCTTCATCGGCATCGTGCTGTCGCCCACGCTGGCCAGCATCGACCAGCAGCTCATTGTCAGCGCGGTGATGCTCTCGGCCATGCAGCTGTTCTGTCCGCAGAAGTTCCGCGTGCTTTGCGAGGTTTATCGCCAGGCCACCGACGAGCAGCTGCGCCAGCGCGCCCTCATCGGATGGGCACTCACGGCCGACGGCCAGGCCTCAAAAGTGTTCCCCGAAGTGGCGCAGCGCATCGGCGACCTCTGTGCCGACGAGCGCACGCAGCAGGAGCTGGCCGAGATGCAGATGCAGCTCTTCTACTGCTTGCAGGCCGACCAGGACCGCGACACCATCCAGAACGAGATCATCCCCGACATCATGAGCGGCAGCAAGCTGAAAGTCACTGGCCGAGGACTGGAGGAGGTGGAGGACGAACAGCTGGACGACATCCTGCATCCCGAAGCCGAGGAGCTGGCCATGGAGCGCATGGAGCAGAGCGTGCAGCGCATGGCCGAGATGCAGCGCCAGGGAGCCGACATCTATTTCGGCGGATTCTCGCAGATGAAGCGGTTCCCCTTCTTCAACGATGTTACTAATTGGTTTGTGCCTTTCTATCCTCAGCATCCCGCCATCAGCCAGACGTGGAACGGCACACGCGCCAGTCGCCTGCTGAAGACCATCACCCGCTTGGGGGCATTCTGCGACAGCGACAAATACTCCTTTGTGCTGGCCTTCAATATGGTGCTCGACCGTCTGCCCAAGAATGTGCTGAAAATGGTTGAGGAGGGCGAGGCCATGGCTTTGCCTGTGGGCGGCGAGGTCAGCATTGTCGACCAGCAGCAGCCCGCCTTCGTCCGTCGGGTTTGTTTGCAAAATCTCTACCGCTTCTTCCGCCTCTTCTCGGCACGCGGTGAGTTCAACAATCCTTTTGTCGAGGAGCGTCGTGTGCTCTTCTTCTGCAACGAACTGTTCCGCCAGCCCTCGCTGTCGCAACAGGCCATGGCCGTGGGACGCTTCCTGATGAAGCGCCGCCAGTGGACCGAGGCCATGAAAGTGCTATCGAACATTGCGCCCGAGAAGCGTGGCGTGCCCCTCTACATTATGCTAGGCACGGCCATGCAGCATCTTTCGTCCACGTCCTCCCCCTCGCCAGCCGAATGCTTCCGCCAGGCACTGCAGATGGAACCCGACAACGAGCGGGCACAGGCAGGACTGGCACGCGCCCTCTTTGCCTCGCACGACTACGAAGAGGCGTTGGCCGTCTACGAGAAACTGCTTGCCCTGAAGCCCGACCACAGCAGCTATCAGCAGGGAGCCGCCGTGTGCATGCTCCATGTGGGGCGCGAGGAGGAAGCCTTGCAACTGCTCTATAAGCTCAGTTTCCTGCACGCCGACGATGTGGGCGTGAGCCGCATCTTGGCTTGGGCGCTCACCCTGACGGGCAAGTTCGACCAGGCCAATAAAATCTACGACCAGTTGCTTGGCGTGGAATCGCCCAATCCACAAGACATCCTCAACCAGGCTTATTGCCACTGGCTGGCCCACCGCATTGGCCAGGCCATCCCGCTGTTCCGCCGCTTCGTGGAGCTGCAGGGCGATGCCGACTTCAGTCTGGAGCAGGAGTTCATGCAGACCGAGCACCAGCATCTGGCACAGCGCGGCATCACCGACACCGAGATTCGCCTGATGCTCGACGCCGTGAGGGCCTGACTTCTTTTGAATACGATTATGCTACGACAACTATACATTCGCAATTTTGCCCTCATCGACGAACTCGACATGGAGTTCCGCCCCGGGTTTTCGGTTATCACCGGCGAGACGGGAGCGGGCAAGAGCATCATCCTGGGAGCCATCGGCTTGCTGCTGGGTCAGCGCGCCGACATGAAGACCATCAAGCAGGGAGCCGAGAAGTGCATCGTCGAGGCGCATTTCGACCTGCAGCGCATGGGCGATGGCATGGAGCGTTTCTTCGAGGAGAACGAACTTGATGCCGACCTGCCCGACACCATCATCAGGCGCGAACTCACAGCCACTGGCAAGAGCCGTGCCTTCGTCAACGATGTGCCCGTGAGCCTGGCCGTGCTGAAGGATTTGGGCGAGCGCATCATCGACGTACACTCGCAGCACCAGAACCTGCTCTTGGGCAAGCACGATTTCCAGTTGGCCGTCGTCGATGGCGTAGCTGCCGACCAGCCGCAGCTCGCCGCCTATCGCCAAATCTATGCACAGTGGCGCCAGGCCAGCCGCGAGCTGGAGGCTTTGCGCGAGCAGATTGCCCAGAACCGCCAGAATCAGGACTTCATGCAGTTCCAGTTTGACGAGCTGACGGCCGCCCGCTTGGTGGATGGTGAGCAGGAGGAGCTGGAGGCCCGCAGCGACACCATGGAGCATGCCGAGGAAATCAAACAGTCGCTCTATCAGGCCGACAACGCCCTGCAAGGCGAGGCCACAGGCATCGTTGCCCAGTTGCGTACGGCCGCCCACGCCCTGCACGGCATAGAGCGCGTGTTTGCCGATGCCGCCGAGATGGCGCAGCGCCTCGACAGTGCCTATATCGAACTGAAGGACGTGGCCGCCGAGGTGAGTGCCAGCATGGACGATGTGGACTTTGACCCTGCCGAGCTGGAGAGCGTCAACAGTCGGCTGGACCGCCTCTACAGTTTGCAGAAGAAATACCGGGTGGATAGCGTGGCTCAGCTATTGGACATCCGCGACGACCTGGGAGCCAAGCTGAACGCCATCGAGAGTGGCGACGAGCTGTTGGCCGACAAAGAGCAAACCCTGCAACAACTGCTGGCACAGTGCTTGCAGCAGGGCAGCGCCCTGAGTCAGCAGCGCACCAAGGCCGCCCGCCAGATTGAGCAGCAGATGCAGCAGCGCCTGGTGGCGTTGGGCATGCCCCACGCCCGTTTCCAGATAGATATCAGCCAAGTTTCCGAACCCACTGCCAACGGCATCGACCGCGTGGCCTTCCTCTTCTCGGCCAACACGTCGTCGGCACTGCAACCCGTGTCGCAGGTGGCCAGTGGTGGCGAGATTGCCCGTGTGATGCTTGCCTTGAAGGCGATGGCTGCGGGCAGCGACGGCCCCACCATCATCTTCGATGAGATTGATACTGGCGTGAGTGGAAAGATTGCCGAGCAGATGGCCGTTATCATGGCCGAGATGGGAGCTTGCCAGCGCCAAGTGATCAGTATCACCCATCTGCCCCAAATTGCCGCCATGGGCACCACTCATTACAAGGTGTGGAAGGAGGAGACGCCGCAGGGCACCACCACCCACATGGCGATGCTCGCGCAGCAGCAGCGCATTGCCGAGATTGCCCAGATGCTCTCGGGCAGCAGCGTGAGCGAAGCCGCCATTGCCAACGCCAAACAACTTTTAAATGTAAGTGCCAGTTCAAATTAAGTTTATACAAATGAAAATTTTTTTCCACAACGGATTAAAACGGATTTCACGGATTTTGGCTACACATGGCCCTCATCCGTTAAATCCGTTTTAATCCGTTGTTGATAAAAGATAATTGTGTTCATCTACTAAAAGATAATAGTAAAAAATGAGACGGATAATCAATTGTAGTTTCTTTGTTCTTTGTTCTTTGTTCATCTGCATTAATACCAGTGCGCAGTCGTGGGTGAAGAAAGCCGCCAAATCAATATTCACGGTTCAGACGTTTGCGTCCGATGGCTCGCTGCTGGGCAGCGCTACGGGCGTGTTCGTGGGCGAGCAGGGCGAGGCCATCAGCAGCTTTGCACCCTTCCGTGGGGCCAGCAGGGCAGTGGTCATCGATGCCGCCGGCAAGGAGTGGCCCGTGGAGGTGATGCTCGGGGCCAACGAGACCTACGACGTGGCCCGCTTCCGTGTGGCCATCAAGAAGTCGCAGCCCGCAGCGCTGGCACCGCAGTCGGCTGCCGAGGGCACCGCCGTATGGCTGTTGCCCCAGCGCGAGGCCAAGCAGGCCATCGCTGGCACCGTGCGGCGCGCCGAGACCTTCAACACCCACTACAGCTACTACACCGTGAAGCTCGCCAATCAAAGCTCGATGCCCAATAGCCAGCAATCGGGCCTTCCTTTCTTCGATGCCGAAGGCCAGCTGCTGGCACTGATGCAGCAGCCGGCGACCGATGCCGATACGGTGGCCTATGCCGTGAGCGCCCTCTTTGCCGACAGCCTGAAGATGGTGGGCTTGAGCATCAACGACGCCGCCCTTCGCTCCGTTGGCATCAAGAAGGCACTGCCCGACGACTTCGGCCAGGCCCAGCTCACGCTTTATGTGGCTCCCAGCACGCTCGACTCGTTGGCCTACGTCAAGCTGCTCGGCGATTTCATCGCCAAGTTCCCCCAGCATCCCGACGGCTACGTCAGCCGTGCACTGTTGGCTGCCGATGGTGGACATTGTGCCGATGCCGACCGCGACATGGCCGAGGCGCTGCGCGTCAGCGACAAGCTCGACGAGACCCACTATAACTACTCGCGGATGATTTACCAGAAGCTTATCTACCGTCCGGAGCCGCAGTACGAGCCGTGGACCTTCGACCGTGCTTTCCAGGAGGCTGAGGCGGCCTACGAGGCCAACCCCCAGGCGCTCTATCGCCAGCAGCAAGCCTACGTGCGCTTTGCACAGCAGAAGTATGCCGAGGCCGCTGGCATCTACGCCACCATCCTTAACAGCGAACTGCGCTCGCCCGACCTCTTTTTCGAGGCTGCCCGCTGTCATCTGATGCAAAATGACACCACTGCCTACATCGCCATGCTCGACTCGGCCGTGTCGCTCTTTTCGCGTCCTTATCTGAAGGAGGCCGCCCCCTACATCCTGGCTCGTGCAAAGGCTCGGCTCGACGCGGGCAAGTATCGCGATGCCACTGCCGACCTGAACGACTACGAGCAGCTGATGGCAGTGCAGGTGAACGACCAATTCTACTACCTGCGCTTCCAGGCCGAGCGTGGAGGCCGCCTGTTCCAGCAGGCACTGAACGACATTGCCAAGGCCATCGACATGAACCCCGCCCAAGAGCTGTACTATGCCGAGAAAGCATCGATCGAGGTGCGGGTGGGACTCTACGACGACGCCATCAAGACCGCCACTGAGTGCATCGCCCATGCTCCCGAATACAGCGACGGCCATTTGTTCCTGGGCCTGGCCCGTTGTCTGAAGGGGCAGAAGGCCGAGGGCGTGAAGAGCTTGCAGCGTGCCCGAGAGTTGGGCGACCCCCAGGCCGATGCCTTGATTGAGAAGTACGGCAAGTGATCGTCGTTGTCACCATCCTCGTTTATTTTGCAGCCCTGATGCTGCTCAGCTGTTGGAGTGCCCGCCGCGGTGCCACCAACGACACCTTCTTCCGTGGTGAGCGGCGCTCGCCGTGGCGCATGGTGGCCTTTGGTATGGTGGGCGCCAGCATTTCGGGCGTCACCTTTGTCAGCGTGCCCGGCATGGTGCTCGGCAGCGGCATGACCTACCTGCAGCTGTGCCTGGGCTTCATCTTGGGCTATCTGGCCGTGGCTTTTGTACTGCTGCCTCTCTACTATCGGCTCAACCTCACCAGCATCTATGCCTATCTGGGGCAGCGCCTGGGGCGGCGTTCCTATCAGTCGGGAGCCAGTTTCTTCCTGCTCTCGAAGATGATGGGCACGGCGGTGAAGTTCTATGTGGCCTGCCTCATCGTGCAGCAGTTTGCAGCCGCCCCGCAAGGCATCCCCTTCGCGCTCACCGTGGTGCTCATGGTGATGCTCATCTGGCTCTACACCCATCGTGGCGGCGTGCGCACCCTCGTTTTCACCGACTCGCTGCAGACGCTCTGCCTCATCGCTTCGCTTCTCCTTATTATATATATAGTGATGCAGCGGCTCGACTATTCGCTCTCCGATGCCGTCGGTTCCATCATGGCCGACGAGCGCAGCCGCGTCTTCGTCTTCGACGACTGGGCATCGCCGCAATGCTTTTGGAAACAGTTGCTCAGCGGAGCTTTCATCGTGGTGGTGATGACGGGATTGGACCAGGACATGATGCAGAAGAACCTCACCTGTCGCACACTGCGCGAGGCACAGAAAAACATGTGCAGCTATGGCGTGGCTTTTGTGCCCGTCAACCTGCTTTTCCTCGCCCTTGGCATCCTGCTGGCGCAGCTCTTTCAGGCTCAGAGCCTCCCCCTGCCGTCACAAGGCGACGAGCTGCTGCCCATGTTCATCTCCCAGTCGGTCCATTCGCTTTTAGTGGTTCTCTTCACGCTGGGCATCGTGGCCGCCTCGTTCTCGTCGGCCGATTCGGCGCTCACCGCCCTCACCACCATCTACTGTGTCGACATCCGCCGTCGCCCCGCCGACGAACGACTGCGCCGCCGCGCACACCTGCTGATGTGTGTGCTCTTGGTGGTGTGCATCCTGATGATTAGGATGGTGAACAGCACCTCGCTCATCGATGCCATCTACACCATCGTGGCCTATACCTACGGCCCGTTGTTGGGCCTCTTTGCCTTCGGCCTCTTCACCCGTCGTCAAGTGCGCGACCGCTGGGTGCCGCTGGTGTGTGTGGCCTCGCCGCTGCTCTGCTTCCTGCTCGACGCAGGTTGCCGCCACCTGCTTGGCTATCGCTTCGGCTACGAGCTGCTGCTCATCAACGGCCTCCTCACCTTCGTGGCCCTGCTGGCCCTCTCGGTGCGTAAGGGCAGCGCTCCTTCCCTCTTCTCCTCCTTTGAAAATCCCCCCATAGAATAGCCTAACGCCACAGGAAAAAAAACCGTACGAGATTTTTTAAAAAGTCGTTGACTTTTTTCAAAAAATCGTTACCAAAATTTTGAAAGGCGTCTCGAGATAAAAAGAGCGGCTGCCCACAGGGTAGCCGCTCGATGTTGATAGGGGGAAAGGAAGGCCTGGATTAGTGCTTCTGCCCTTTCTGTCCGTAGTAGGCGTTGGGGCCGTGCTTGCGCATGTAGTGCTTCTCGATGAGGAGCGGGTTCATGGTGAGGTTGGGGTTGACCGAGAAGGCCACAAAGGCCATCTTGGCGCACTGCTCCATCACCTTGGCGTTGTAGACGGCGTTGTCGGGACTGGTGCCCCACGAGAAGGGGCCGTGGTTCTTCACCAGCACGGCGGGGGTGTGGTCGGGGTTGATCTTGCGGATGTTCAGGATCTCGTCGACGATGACGTTGCCCGTCTCCAGCTCATACTGTCCCTTCACCTCGGCCTCGGTCATGTCGCGCGTGCAGGGGATGTCCTTGTAGAAGTAGTCGGCGTGCGTGGTGCCGATGTTGGGGATGTCGCGGCCGGCCTGTGCGAAGGCGGTGGCATAGGTGCTGTGGGTGTGCACCACGCCCTGGATGTTGGGGAACGCCTTATATAATATAAGATGTGTAGGCGTGTCGCTGCTGGGGTTGAGGTCGCCTTCAACCACCTTGCCGCTTTCGAGGTCGACGACCACCATATCGCTGGCTTTCATTTCGTCGTAGCTCACGCCGCTGGGCTTGATGACGACGAGGCCTTTCTCACGGTCGATGCCGGAGACGTTGCCCCAGGTGAAGATGACCAGTCCCTGCTTCACCAGGTCGAGGTTGGCCTTGAATACTTTTTGTTTGAGTTCTTCGAGCATGATATTTGTAGGGGTTTGGTAGGTTTAGTAGGTTTAGTAGGTTAGGTAGGTTTTGTAGGGGATTATAATTTGAAAGTGGGGTCCTCCTTGTAGACGCTGTCGTTGAATCGGTAGAGGGCGGCGCCGCGCTTCGACGAAAGCTTGTCGATGAACTCGGTCTTCTCGATGAAGTCCATCTCCTTGATGCGCTTGCGGAAATTGCGCTTGTCGATTTCGCTGCCGCTGACGGCCTCGTAGAGGCGCTGCAGCTGGGTGAGCGTGAACAGGTTGGGCAGCAGGCGGAAGCCGATGGGCTCGGTGCGCATCTTTAGCTGCATACGTCGCCAAGCCTGGCGAACCATTTCGTTGTGGTCGGAGTAGAGTGGGGGTAGCTGGTTGATGTCCACCCATTCCAATCCATGTTCCTGACGTAGCCGCTCGTCGTAGTCGTGTACGTTGATGAGTGCATAGTAGGCGATGGAGACCACGCGCTCGCCGGGGTCGCGGTCAGGGGCGCCGAAGGCTCCCACCTGGCGCATGAAGAGGTTTTTCAGGCCTGTCAGCTCTTGCAACGTGCGTGCGGCACATTCGTTGATGCCCTCATTGGGGGCGACGAAGCCTCCGTAGAGGCTCCAGTCGCCACGTCCAGGATCCATCTGGCGTCGGCCGATGAGCACCTTCAGCTTGCCTTGGTCGAAGCCAAAGATAATCACGTCGACCGACAGCCAGACTTTATCGTGTTCACGATAATACGTTGAACGTTGAACGTTGAGCGTTGAACGACAATTGACTTCTGTCATTGTTTTTTTTCTTTCATTCGTTTAATGATCTTGATGAGGATAGCACGAATCTTTTCGTTGTCATCGTATATAGACTCGAAACTGTCTTTTGACAAATAATCCGACTCATGAAGTAGTTCCAGCCAAGTTTTCGTCTCGTCAGCTTCTTTTAGCGCTATTGACAATTTACTGATAAAGTCATTCGTACTTTGTGCATCAACACTCTCGGTGATGTTTGCACAAATGCTTGTGCCACTTCTCAGTACTTGGTCGGTAAGCACATATACAGTTCTATTGTGTTGATAAGACTTGAAAAGATATTCAGACATCTTTATAATCCTAAGCGCAAACGCCTTGGATAACCTTAATATCTGGTTGTCATCTCCCATCATCTATCTATTGTCGTTCAATGTTCAACGTTCAATGTTCAACGTTCAATGTTCAACGTTCAACGTTCAACGTTCAACGTTAGAAGAAGTACCAGTAGAAGCAGCCGCAGAGGATGATGACACCAAGTGTTGCCACGATGTCCCAAACGCCCCAGCTCTGGCGAATTTGCTTCCAATACTCTGGCGTGAAGGTGATGGCCTCCACCTGAGCCTTCGAGGGAGCAGGAGTGAAGAAGCTCACTACCACCATCAGCAGAACGATGAACACCAGCAGCCAACACTCGAACACCAGCCAGTTGGTCTGCCAGAACCATGCGGTGGCATCCCAGAAGGCACCGTCCATGACGGCCTTGCCCGTGTCGGTAAAGATGTTGGTAAGCAGGCGCAGCATACCGATGACGAAGCCACCGATGAGACCCCATTCACCTGCCTTTGGCGTAATCTTCTTCGAGAAGATACCCAGCGTGAACACGGCCACCATGGCGGGAGCCAGCAGCGACTGGATGCCCTGCAGATAGCTGTAGAGCGTATCCATCGACATCATCACGGGCATCCAAGCCAGACCCAGCAGCACGACAACGACGGTGGCTGTACGGCCTACGAACACGTAGTGAGCCTCGCTCTTACCTTTCTTCATGGGCTTGTAGAAGTCCTCGGTGAACAGGGTGGCGCAGCTGTTGAAGAAGGCAGCCAACGAAGCCACGAGGGCGCAGATGAAGCCGATGGTGACGATACCCTTCACACCCATGGGCAGCACCTGCTTCACCATGCCGGCAAAGGCGGCGTCGGTGTTGCTCAGGTCGAACTGTCCGTTCTGGGCCAGGGCAGCGGCAATCATACCGGGGATAAGGAACATGAACACGGGGAGCAGCTTGAAGTAACCGGCGGCGATGGTACCACGGCGGGCACGCTTCATCACTTCCACATTGCTCTCACCCTTCTGCTGACCAAGCACACGCTGAACGATGTGCTGGTCGGTACACCAGTACCAGAAGCCGATGATCGAGGCACCGATGAACACCACGAAGCCGGGATACTCGCTGTAGAGCGGGTCGCCCTCTTCCCAGTGGAACATGTGGGTGGTGCCGTAGCCGTCGTGCAGCTGTCCGCAGTAGTCCATCATGGCTGTCCAGCCTTCAGAGATGCTGCCGCCACCGAGGGCTGCCAGTCCGAGGAAGAGCACGAGGAACGAGCCGATGATGAGGATAGGAGTCTGAATGGCCGAGAGCGTCATCACGCCCTTCATGCCACCGAAGACCGTAAACACGGCGGTGATGGCGATGAGGCCGATGGCACCCCACCAGAAGGGAAGGCCCAGCAGATACTCGAAGAAGATACCACCCGTGAAAGCGGTTACAGAGACTTTCGTCAGCACATAGGCCACCAGCGTGATGATGCTGAGCCACGAGCCGGTGGCATTGGTGTAGCGGAACTTCAGGAAGTCGGGCATGGTGATAATCTTGCCCAGCTTGTTGTTCAGCAGCTGATAGAAGGGAACGAAGAGCCAGCCGAGGATGAGGATCATCCAGCCCTGCATCTCCCAGTGGGCCATACCCACGCCGTCCTTGGCACCAGTACCGGCCAAGCCCACGAGGTGCTCGGAACCGATGTTGGCGGCAAAGATAGCCGCACCAATAATGTACCAAGGCTCGCCCTTACCGAACAGGTAGTCCTGTGAGTCGGCGCCAGCCATTTTCTTCTTGTCCTTCTGAATGGAATGATACACTGCCCATACCACTCCTAAAACTCCGACGGCCAGGATGAGCCAGTCGAGCCATTGAAATTCGTGTGAAGTCATTTGTATTGTTTTTATTTGCTTTTATTTAACGCTAAACTTGTAGGCTGCATGGCTGTAGTAAGGCTTGTCGGGCGTCACCACGGGGCTGGGCCATTCGGGATGGTTGGGGCTGTCGGGATACTTCTGGCTCTCCAAGCAGACAGAGACATACTGAGGATACTTCTTGTCGAGCTTGTGGCGGATGTTAGGCTCGTTGCCGATGCCCTGGAAGTTGCCAGTGTAGACCTGCACGCCCGGCTCGTTAGTGAACATCTCCATGAAGATGCCGGTCTTGGGGCTGTAGAGGCTGGCGCACACCTGGGTGTCGTCGCCCTTGGTGTTCAGACACCAGTTGTGGTCGTAGCCGCCGTTGGCGTTCTTAATCTGGTCGTACTCACGATCCAGTCCGTCGAGGATGACGTGCTCCGTGCGCAGGTCCATCGGTGTTCCCTCCACGGCCTTGACCTCGCCAGTGGGCATGTACGAGTCGTCGGCCACGGTGAAGTAGTCGGCGTTCACCATCAGCATCTGCTTCAGTCCGCCTTCTGCTTCCTCAAAGTCGCCGCTCAGGTTGTAGTAGTTGTGGTTGGTCTGGTTGATGATGGTGGGAGCGTCGGTGGTGGCGTTCCATGCGATGTCGAGCGTGTTGCCGTTCACGATTTTGTAGGTGGTGGTAGCCACAACGTTGCCGGGGAATCCGTTCTCGCCGTCGGCAGCCTCGATGGTCAGCACGAGCGTGGCGCTGTCGGTCTGCTCAGCCTTGTAGATGCGGTTCATCCAGCCCGTGTCGCCGCCGCCGTGCAGACAGTGGTTGCGGTCGCCGGGGTGCGTGTCGTTCTGCTTCAGCTGATACTCCTTGCCGTCGAGTGTGAACTTGCCCAGGTTGATGCGGTTGGCATAGCGGCCTACGCTTGAACCGTAGTCGGAGGGCGAATTCTGCGTGTCCATATACTGTGCCACGTTGTCGTAGCCCAGCACCACGTCGGTGAGCTTGCCGTCGCGGTCGGGCACCATCAGCGATACCACGCGAGCGCCGTAGTTGGTGATGCACACCTCCATGCCGTTGGCGCCTTTGAGGGTGTAGAGCTTCACGGTGTCGGCTCCCACGATGGTGTCAAACTTGGCCGGGTTCAAGCCCGATGCCGTCAGCTTTGGTTCTGCCGGCTGCTGGCCGGTACATGCTGCCAAGGCCAGGGCCACCACGGCTCCTGCACCCAGCAATTTTCCTTTGAAAATCTTCATTTGTTAGTTGTTTTTGAGTGATTATTTAGGTGAGTTTTAGTTTTTGGGTGTAAAGTTACACATATTTTTTTATTCGACCAAATAATCTTGCAGGTAAAATTGCGGAAGATAATCTTTTTTACAAACAGCTCGGTCTATAACGTTCTTTTTGGGTGTTTTTATCTTTGATAAAACTGTATTCTTTTGGCAAGAAAAAACAAAAATCCCCCACAGCCATCCGACTGCGGGGGATTGCGCGTGGGCTTTGCGTTTTGGTTATTTCACCACGACCACCTTGCCGTTTTGGATGTATAGTCCCTTCGTGGGCTTGGCGATGCGCTGGCCGTTGATGGTGTACCACACATCCGACTGGCCGTTGGCCTGTGTGTGCAGGTCGGTGATGCCTGTGGTAACACCTCCTTCCTCAGACTCATTGGTCAGCAGATAAAGCTGTCCGCCATAGAAAGGATTGCAAGTGCCAAAATAAAGTCCTTCCTCGGTGGCGAGGAACGAGGAACAGCCGTAGTTGTATTTGTCGTTAAAGCCATTACGGGTGATAACCTCAAATGTCTCGCCGTCGGTGGTGCGGAAGAGGTCGAAGCCCCATTCGTTGTTGCTCACCAGTTGGTTGATGAAGAGATACTTCTGTATGCCTTCAATATCAATCTTGCTGTAGAGATCCAACAAGGCCTGCTGCAGGCTCGACATTATTTGTTGGAGGAAATCCTGCAATGTGCTGTTATCGCTATACTGCTCGTCGGCATCGCCTGTCAGGGCATCCATTATCATCTCTATGATGATGTCCCTGAAAATCGTTGCCATGCTCTGGAGGTCGCTTAGCAGTTGTTCAAAGTTGACGATGGTCTGCACGTTTTCATCGTCTATCTGGACGGTCTCGACGTAGTTCTCCAAGAAAGATTTCAGCGTTTCCAACATCGAACGCAGTGTGTCGGCCAGCTCCTCTCCCTTTGCCTGAAGCAGTATCTGGATGACCGAATTGATATAGGCCAGTTTTGTGAGCCGCTCCTCCAGCGTCATGTTCAGGAAGCTGCCGTTGGTGAGCTGAGTCATATAGTTGTAGAAGATGCCGGCGTCCATGGTGGCGATGTAAAGTTGGCCGTCGTACTCGCCCATTCGCCAGATATACTCGTTGGTGGTTCCTTCGGTGAGTGCCGTGAAATTAGTCAGTTCTTCAAACTTTCCCGTCTCGTCGTTCAGGCACCACACTTTCTGGGGGTTCTGCAGAGAGTTGTATATATATTCCAGATAGTCGCTGGCTTTGACGTCTTGTCCGGCCAGTGTCTGCATCATGCCTGCAAAGGCTGATGCCTCGCCGCCAAAGGCGTGGTCGAAGTTGTAGGCATAGAGCTGTCCGTTGAACTCATAGACCGAGCCAATGAGCGAGCGCATGGTGCCTAACTCTCCGCCTTCAACATCGCTCAGGCCGGGGTTGTTGATGCCGTTGGTGGGGCCTGCCACCTCCTGCCAATACCAGCCGTACTCGTTGGCCGTCTCGTCGGCGGCTGCGGGGTGTCCCTTGTAGATGACGAAGCCTGCATGGGTGGGGGCTGTGGCATAGATGTAGCCGTTGTGCGTAGCCAGTTCCCAGATGGGGGCACCGGCCCAGTTGGTGTGGATGGGATCGAAGGCCGTCTGGCCAAAGTCGCGGTAGTCGGCCACGCGGTCCCACACGGTGTCGTCGTCGTTGCTCTTGCGCAGCACGGCCATCTTGGCCACCACGTCCTCGTCGCCCGGCGCGATGACCTCGCGGTCGTCGGCACCAGCAAAGAACAGATGCCCGTCGTACTCGCAATTGGCACGCAGTGAGACGCTGCCCATGGTCTCAAAAACCTTGGTGAAGTTACCGTCCTTGTCGAGTTTCAGGATATACTGACCGACGTTGGGGTCGGCGGAATAGGAACCGAAATAAACGTTGTCGCCGTAGGTGACGGCCATGCGGTAGTAGACCTTGCTTTCGCCTGTGTAGACCACGCGGAACTCACCCGTCTGGCGGTTGTAGCTGATGATATTGGCACCCTCATTGGCATCGTTGCGGGGAATGTCGCCATTGGTCACGGCATCAATGATGGCCCAGAAGCTGTCGAGGCTCATACCGCTGGCCGTGAACGACGGGGCATACATGTTGACCAGCGCGCTGGCAATGTTGCGCGTGGTGGCGATGAAGATTTCGTCGCCACGCATGGCCAGTCGCCATGTGTAGCTGTTCTCACGGTCGCCTCCGGCCATCAAGCCGTCCACCTCGCGCTCGCCTCGGTCGGGGTTCGAGATTTTCGTCACCGTGTAACTCTTGCTTTCTTCAGTGTTGGTCGTTTGGGCCGAGGCACTTGCAGCGCTGCAGATAAGGGCTACAGCCATCATCCATTGCGTAATATGTTTCATTATCGTGGTTGTTATTTGATTGTTTGAAGTTCTTTTTCGCATTCTTCTTTCTGCCTCACCATGGGGAGAAACACACCAAAAGCGAGCCAGAATGAGCATTTCGTGTGCAAAGGTACGAAAAAAACATTCAATTGCAAATGTTTATTAAATATTTATTTGTACCTTTGCACCCCCAATGAAGATTGCAGCCATACTCACCGTGCATAATCGCAGACAGAAGACACTCTCCTGTCTGCAACATTTGTTTAGTGCCGCGCAAGCCTACAACCGCACGGCTCAGGACACGGTGGCGCTGACGGTGTTCCTCACCGACGATGGCTGTACCGATGGCACTGCCGAGGCCGTCAGGACTGCTTTTGCCGATGCCGACATCCGAATCTTGCAGGGCGACGGCCAGCTGTTCTGGGCCGGAGGTATGCGCCGGGCATGGCGGGCCGCCATCGACGAGGGCACGCACTGGGACTTTTTTCTATTGCTCAACGACGACACCAACGTGGCCGACAATGTGTTCGACGAACTGCTGGAGGCCGACCGTCATGGAGCCGCCACCAGCGGGCGACATGGCCTGTCGTCGGGTATCACCTGCGAGCCTGGTCATCCCGACGTCATCTCCTACGGAGGCCTGAACTTCGTGAACAAGACGCGCGGCCGCCAGGTGCTGCTGCAGCCCAGCGGTCAGCCACAGCACATCGACATGAGCCACGCCAACATCCTGCTGGTGCATGCCGAGGCTGTGGAGTGCATGGGCATCTTCCACGAGGGATTCCAGCATGGCTGTGCCGACATCGACTATAGCATGATGGCCCACCGCCATGGTCTGCCTGTGTTCTCCACCTCCCACGTCTGCGGCGAGTGCGAGTGCGACCACGGCACCAGCCGCGACGAGATCGACCTCCTCTGCACCATGACGCTGGCCGAGCGTCGCCAGTATGTCAACTCCCCCACCCATAGCGACCGCGACTACCTGCTCTTCGTCAGGCGCAACATGCCCCTGCGCTATCCCATTGCAGCCCTCCTCAGGTCCATCCGTCTCCGCTTCCCCCGCCTCTATCGTTCCATCACCCATTTCCGGGGTGTCTACAAGTCAAGGTAACCGTCTATTCCTGCTCGCTTTCCGCCATCTCAATTACATGCTGCAATAGGCATGTGGCACCCTCCAAAATTTTGGTAACGACTTTTTGAAAAAAGTTAACGACTTTTGAAAAAATCTCGTACGAGATTTTTGGGCGGGTCGATATGCTGTTGAATTTTGCGCATAGCAATAGTTTTTTTGCTTGGCACAAAACTTGCGAAAGAGGGTGCATAAGTAAAAGCGTTATTCATAAAAAATCAGAAAAAAAGGCTTTTATTATGGTGTTTCAATAAAAAATGTGTACCTTTGCAGAATCAAATGAAAACCGGAAGCATTTTATGGAGTTTACAGCCAAACAAATCGCTGAGCTGACGGGAGGTCGTGTGGAGGGCAACGAGCAGGCCGCCGTGAGCACTTTTGCCAAGATTGAAGAGGGGCACGAAGGAGCCATCTCCTTCCTTTCCAACCCTAAATATACCCATTTTCTTTACGAAACCAAGTCGACCATCGTGCTGGTGGATGAGACGCTGGAGCTGGAGCACCCCGTGAGTGCTACGCTCATCCGCGTGAAGAGCGCCTACGAGGCCGTGGGCCGTCTGCTGCAGCTCTATGAGCAGATGAAACCCCGCAAGACGGGCGTGGATCCGCTGGCCTTCGTCTCGCCTAAAGCCACCATCGGCAAGGATGTCTACATCGGAGCCTTTGCCTGCATTGGTGATGGCACCGTCATCGGCGACGGCACGCAGGTGTATCCCCACGTGGTGGTGGGCGACGGCGTGACCATCGGCGAGCAGTGTCTGCTCTATCCCAACGTGACCATCTATCAGGGTTGTCGTCTGGGCAATCGCGTCACCATCCATGCCGGCAGCGTCATCGGTGCCGACGGCTTTGGCTTCGCCCCGAACCAAGAGGGCTACGACAAGATTCCGCAGATAGGCATCGTGGTGATTGAGGACGATGTGGAGATTGGTGCCAATACGTGCGTGGACCGCAGTACCATGGGCCAGACCGTCATCCGCCACGGCGTGAAGCTCGACAACCTCATCCAGGTGGCCCACAACTGCGAGGTGGGCGAGAACACCGTGATGTCGGCCCAGGTGGGTCTGGCCGGAAGCACAAAGATTGGCTCCTGGTGCATGGTGGGTGGCCAGGCAGGCTTTGCCGGGCACATCCAGGTGGCCGACAAGACATTCGTTGGTGCGCAGTGCGGCGTGATCAGCAACACCAAGGGGCAGGGCGAACAGCTCATCGGCTCGCCCGCTATGGACCCCAAGCAGTTCTTCCGTTCCATGGCCGTGGTGAAGCGTCTGCCCGACATCTACCGCGAGCTGAACGAGCTGAAGAAACGAGTGGAAGAGCTGTCGAAAAACCAGTAGAAACAGATTTGAAAATTTTTATTTTTGAAATAGAATAATGAAGCAGAAAACCTTGAGAGGCAGTTTCTCGCTCTGCGGGAAAGGCCTACATACCGGACTGAGCCTGACGGTGACGTTCAATCCAGCACCCGAGAACCATGGCTACAAGATTCAGCGCATCGACCTGGACGGCATGCCCACCATCGATGCCGTGGCCGAGAAGGTGGTCGACACGCAGCGTGGCACCGTGCTGGGCCAGGGCGATGTGCGCGTGAGCACCGTGGAGCATGCCCTTAGTGCGCTCTATGCCCTGGGCATCGACAACTGCCTGATACAGGTGAGCGGTCCGGAGTTTCCCATCCTCGACGGCTCGGCTTGGCAGTATGTGGAGAAGATTCGCGAGGTGGGCATCGAAGAGCAGAATGCGCCGAAGGACTGGTATGTCATTCGCAAGAAGATAGAAGTGAAGGACGAGGAGAGTGGTTCGTGCATCACCATCTTGCCCGACGATGAGTTCTCGCTGACGACGATGTGCTCGTTTGAGTCGAAGTTCATCAACTCGCAGTTTGCCACCCTCGACGACATCCATAAGTATGCCGAGGAGATTGCACCGGCACGCACCTTCGTCTTTGTGCGCGACCTGGAACCGTTGTTGCAGGCCAACCTCATCAAGGGCGGCGACCTCGACAATGCCATCGTCATCTACGAGCGGCAGACCACCCAGGAGCGCCTCGACAAGCTGGCCGACATGCTGAATGTGGAGCACCGCGACGCCACCGAGCTGGGCTATGTGCAGCACAAGCCGCTGGTGTGGGAGAACGAGTGCACACGCCACAAGCTGCTCGACGTCATCGGCGACATGGCCCTCATCGGTCGACCCATCAAGGGACGCATCGTGGCCACTCGTCCAGGGCATACAATAAATAATAGGTTCGCGCGCGAGATGCGCAAGGAGATTCGCAAGCACGAGATACAGGCTCCGTTCTACGATCCGAACGAGACGCCCGTGATGGATGTGAACCGCATCCGCGAGCTGCTGCCCCACCGCTATCCCATGCAGCTGGTGGACAAGGTCATCGAGATTGGCCCCAACAGCATCGTAGGCGTAAAGAACATCACGGCCAACGAACCTTTCTTCCAAGGTCACTTCCCACAGGAGCCCGTCATGCCCGGCGTGCTGCAGGTGGAGGCCATGGCCCAGGTGGGAGGACTGCTGGTGCTGAACAGCGTGGAGGAACCCGAGCGCTGGAGCACCTACTTCCTGAAGATTGACGGCGTAAAGTTCCGCCAGAAGGTGGTGCCGGGCGACACGCTGCTCTTCAAGGTCGAGATGTTGGCTCCCCTGCGCCACGGCATCTCCACGATGAAAGGCTATGTCTTCGTGGGCGACCACGTCGTTTCGGAAGCATCATTCACCGCACAAATCGTCAAAAACAAATAATGAATCAGATACATCCCTTAGCCGTCGTCTCGCCAGAAGCCCAGCTGGGCGACAACAATGTGATTGGCCCCTTCTGCGTGATTGATGCCAATGTGGTGATGGGCTCGGGCAATACGCTGCTCAACAGCGTCACCATCCACACTGGCGCCCGCATCGGCGACAACAACGAGTTCTTCCCCGGAGCCAGCATCTCGACCAAGCCGCAGGACTTGAAGTTCAAGGGCGAGGAGAGCCTGTGCATCCTGGGCAACAACAACTCAATCCGCGAGAATGTCACCATCAGCCGTGGCACCGCCTCGCGCGGCAAGACCGTGGTGGGCAATGGCAATCTGCTCATGGAGAACATGCACATCGCCCACGACTGCATCATCGGCAACGGCTGCATCATCGGCAACAGCACGAAGTTTGCCGGCGAGGTGGAGGTTGACGACTATGCCATCATCTCGGCCGAGGTGCTCTTCCACCAGTTCATTCGCATAGGCAGCTATGTGATGGTGCAGGGCGGAAGCCGCACCAGTCAGGACATCCCCCCCTACATCGTGGCAGGCAAAGAACCCATCCGCTTTGCGGGCATCAACTTGATAGGCCTGCGCCGCCGTGGCTTCAGCAATGAGACCATCGAGATGATTCACGATGCCTATCGCATCATCTATGCCCAGGGTATCATCAAGGACGGCATTGCCAATGCCCGTGCCAAGTATCCCGACTCGAAGGAGGTGGACTATATCTGCTCTTTCATCGAGAAATCCAAGCGGGGAATCATCAGATAAATGAAGACCCTCATCGTAGTCACTGGCCCCACCGCAGTGGGCAAGACCGCCCTCTGCCTACAGCTGGCAAGCCATTACGGCATTCCCATCATCAATGCCGACAGCCGCCAGATATACCGTGAACTGCGTATAGGAACAGCCGCACCCACCGAAGAGCAGCTTCGGCAGGTGCGGCACTATTTTGTGGGGACGCTGGAGCTGGACGACTACTATAGTGCGTCGATGTATGAGCAGCAGGTGACGGAGTTGCTGCAACAGCTCTTCGCCACGGCCGACTATGCCCTGCTGGCGGGTGGCTCGATGATGTATATCGATGCGGTGTGCAATGGCATCGACGACATTCCCACCGTCGACGACGAGACGCGTGCCACCATGAAGCGGCGCCTGGCCACCGAGGGGTTGGAGGCGCTCTGCGAAGAGCTGCGCCGTCTGGACCCCGAGCACTATGCCATCGTGGACCGGCAGAATCCGCGTCGCGTGGTGCATGCTTTGGAGATTTGCCACATGACGGGCCGCACCTACACATCGTTTCGCAAGAACGAGCGCAAGGCACGCCCTTTCAATATTGTAAAAATCGGTCTCAACCGGTCCCGCGAGGTGCTCTATCAGCGTATCAACCAGCGCGTGGACCAGATGATGGCCGACGGACTGCTCGACGAGGCCCGACAGCTGTTGCCGCGCCGACACTTGAATGCACTGAACACCGTGGGCTACAAGGAGATGTTTGCACACCTCGATGGCACATGGACACTCTCCGAGGCTGTGGAGCGCATGAAGGGCAACACCCGCCGCTATGCCCGCAAGCAGCTCACTTGGTTCAAGAAAGATTCTGAAGTAAATTGGTTCACACCCGATGATCAAGACAATATTATCCGCCATATTCAGGGTCATTGCTAAGCCTTTCCATTGGTATGCAATGCTCTATAAGGGACGGCCGTGGTATATCAAGATACTCTCGGCAATAGTTTCGTTCATCCTTTTCATCGTCCTCTACTTGGGAGCCGTCGACATCAACTTCCTGGGACTCTTCGGACGCTCGCCCAGCATGAAGACCATCCTGAGCACAAGGCCCGCCCAGGCATCGGAAATCTACAGTGCCGATGGCGTGCTCATTGGCAAGTTCTTCAACGAGAACCGCACGCCGGTGAAGTACGAAGATGTGAACCCCGTCTTCTGGAACGCACTAATCGACACCGAGGACGAGCGCTACTATAGCCACTTCGGCATCGACGTGCCCGCCTTCTTCGCCGCCCTGAAGGACTATGTGTTGCACAACGACGCCCGTGGTGCCTCGACCATCACGCAGCAGTTGGCCAAGAACCTCTTCCGCATGCGTAATGCTTATTCCACCGGACTATTGGGAAAAATCCCAGGGCTGGGCATGCTGGTGATGAAGAGCAAGGAGTGGGTGACGGCCATGAAGTTGGAGTGGAACTTCAGCAAGGAGGAAATCCTCACGATGTATGCCAACACGGTGGACTTCGGTTCGGGTGCTTACGGCATCAAGACCGCCAGCAAGACCTATTTCGGCACCACGCCAGCCGAGCTGCGCCCCGAACAGGCCGCCGTGCTCGTAGGCATGCTCAAGGCCACCACCACCTACAACCCCCGTCTGAACCCCGAGAACAGTCAGCGCCGGCGCAATGTGGTGCTGGGAAACATGCTGCAGCACGGACACCTGAGCCAGGCGCTCTACGACAGCATCTGTCCCGAGCCCATCAAGCTCGACTACAATGTGGAGAACGTCTACGACGGTCAGGCCACCTACTTCCGCCAGGCCTTGCAGGACAATATCCAAGAGTGGTGTCATGCCCACGGCATCGACCCCTATACCGACGGTCTGAAGATTTATACCACCATCGACACTCGCATGCAGAACTATGCCGAGCAGGCTGCCAACGAGCAGATGAGGAACATCCAGAACAGCTTTAACCAGCATTGGCAAGGCATGAATCCCTGGCAAGACGAGCACTACCGCGAGATTCCCGACTTCATCGAGAACTGTGCCCGCCGTCTGCCTATCTTCAAGAAGCTGCAACAGCAATATCCCGACCAGCCCGACTCGGTGTGGGCTCGCCTGAACGAGCCTCATGAGATGGAGCTGTTCACCTACGACGGCAAAATCAAACGCCAGATGAGCACGCTCGACTCGCTGCGCTACATTTCGCGCTTCATGCACTGCGGTTTCGTGGCCATTGAGCCGCTCACCGGGCATATCAAGGCCTGGGTGGGCGACGTGGATTTCGACACCTGGAAGTACGACAAGGTGACTGCCCTGCGCCAGCCTGGTTCCACCTTCAAGCTTTTCGTCTACACCGAAGCCATGAACCAGGGCATGACGCCCAACAAACCCTATCTCGATACCTACTACCGCATCGGCGGCAACTGGACGCCCCACAACGCCAACGGCTCTGTCAGCGGTTCTTCGATGACGTTGCGCTCGGCTTTTGCTCGCAGCGTGAACACCATCGCCGCCCGTCTGGGACAGGATGTGGGTATAGAGCACGTGGCGCGCACCGCCCATAAGATGGGCATCAAGAGCCACTTGGAGGAAGTGCCATCACTGGCTCTTGGCGCCAGCGACGTGTGTCTGCTCGAGCTGGTCAACGCCTATTGTACCGTGGTGAACGACGGACAAGTGCACGAGCCGGTGTTCTTCACCCGTGTTCTCGACCGCGAGGGCAATGAAATCTATCGAGCACAGGACGAGCAGCACGAAGCCATCCCCTACCGCAGCTCCTTCTTCATGCAGCAGATGTTGATGGGAGGTCTCAGCGGCACCAGCTGGAGTCTTCGACAATATATCGGTCCTTATCTGAGCGACACCGACTTTGGCGGCAAGACCGGCACTTCCAACAATCACAGCGATGCTTGGTTTGTGGGCGTGTCGCCCCGCCTGGTGTGCGGTGCCTGGGTGGGTGGCGAGTATCGTGCCATCCATTTCCGCACCGGCGCCTTGGGACAGGGTAGCAAAACGGCTTTGCCCATCTGTGGACGGTTCCTGAAATCGGTGTTCAGCGACGATGATTTCAGCCAGTATCACGCCAAGTTCGCACCCTGTCGCGACAGCTCCATCCTGGCCAGCCAATACAGTGGAGGCTATTACCATAATCCCCTCGACAGCGTGATGCGATTCCATCCGTCCGACTTGGAGGATGCCGCCGACGACGAGGTGATCATCAACGAGATAAGTCCCTCTTCAGCCTCCGACGGGGATGCGGCAGTTCCAGTGAATACGCCTGTAGATGCTCCCTCGGGGGGCGGTGGTGGGGCTTCCGAGGAGGGGCCTGCGCAATGAAGGATTCGGAGCTGGACCTCGAAAACAAAGAGTGGCAGGACGCCCTGCAGATTGTAGATTTCACCCGCCGCTCGCTCTTCCTTACGGGCAAGGCTGGCACAGGCAAGTCGACGTTTCTGCGCTATGTGGTGCAGCACACGAAGAAGAAGTGCGTGGTGCTGGCTCCCACGGGAATTGCCGCCATCAACGCCGGGGGACAGACGCTCCACTCGTTTTTCAAACTGCCTTTTCACCCGCTCTTGCCCAACGACTCGCGCTTCGACCGTCGCCACATCAAGGAGTCGCTAAAGTATACCAGTGCCCAGCGCCGCTTGTTGCGCGAGCTGGAGCTGATTATCATCGACGAGATTTCGATGGTGCGCGCCGACATCATCGATTTTATCGACAAGGTGCTCCGCATCTACACTCGCAGCTACGAGCCCTTTGGCGGAAAGCAGTTGCTGCTCGTGGGCGACATCTACCAGCTGGAGCCGGTGCTGAAGGAGGACGACCGTCAGCTCCTTCGTCCCTTCTACCAGAGTGCTTATTTCTTCAACGCCAAGGTGTGGCAGCAGATGCAACTCGTGAGCATCGAGCTGCGCAAGGTGTATCGCCAGAAGGACGACCACTTCATCGCCATGCTCGACCGCATTCGCCAGAACCGGGCCACACAGCAGGACTTGGATGCAATAAACAAGCAGACCCTCCCCCAGCCCCTCCCTGGAGGGAGGGGAGTGGTTAGTTCTGCTGGCTCTCTCACTATTACTCTTGCCACCCGCCGAGATACCGTGGACTACATCAACGAGCAGCGGCTGGCCGAACTCGATGGCTCGCCCACCGTCTTCCACGGATGGGTGGAAGGCGACTTCCCCGAGACCTCGTTCCCCACGCCCATTGAGCTGCAGGTGAAGCTCGGCGCTCAGGTCATTTTTATTCGTAACGACAAGGACAAACGGTGGGTGAACGGCACGCTGGGCATCATCACCGAGCTGGACGAGGAGGAAGGCACAATCACCGTGCAGACCGATGAAGGAAACGACTATGTGGTGGAGCGAGAGGTATGGGAGAATATGCGCTACGTCTTCAACGAGAAAGAAGAGAAGATCGAGGAGCAACTGTTGGGCACCTACACGCAGTTCCCCCTGCGCCTGGCGTGGGCCATCACCGTGCACAAGAGCCAGGGCCTGACGTTTAGCCAGGTGAACATCGATTTTACGGGCGGCGCCTTTGCTGGCGGGCAGACCTATGTGGCCCTCTCGCGCTGCACCTCGCTCCAGGGCATTACCCTCGTGGCCCCCATCCGAAGGCAAGACATCTTCGTGCGGGGTGAGGTGGTGCAGTTCGCCAGCCGCTACAACGACCAAGTCGCCATCAACCAGGCCATGCAGGAGGGGAAGGCCGACCGCCAATATCGCGATGCCATCCGAGCCTTCGACCGTGGCGACTTCCGGCAGTTTCTCGACCATTTCTTTCTGGCCATCCATTCGCGCTACGACATCGAGAAACCCGTCGCTCGCCGCTATATCCAGCGCAAATTGCAAATTATCAACCGTCAGCGTGCCGAGATTGAGGCGCTGAAGGAGGCAGCCCAGCAGACCAACGAAAAGCTGCGGCGTCTGTCGGCCGAATACACGCTGATGGGCAAGGAATGTGAGCGTGAACACATGCGCGAAGCTGCCATCCGCAACTACGAGAAGGCCCTTGAAGTTTATCCAGAGGCTAACGATGCACGCCGCCGGTTGAAAAAACTCAAAAAGTAAACGTTTGCATCTTTTTTTGCCCTACGTCAAGAACTTGTGTCCCCGCACAACGATTTTTTCCAAAAAAAGTTTAAGAAATGTTTGGCGCATTAAGAAAAGTTTACTATCTTTGCACCGTTATCCTGAAAACAATCTTTTTACCTTAAAAGAACTAATACCTATTGAAGATAGAAGCGATCGACTGTGAAGCCCGTCGCTTTTTTTATTTTTGGTATGGATTGTCTTGTTTAGGGAGCCCAAATGGCCCAACCTACAATAGAATATCAACAAAATTGGAAGAATAGATGAATGAACTGATCACACAGATAAACGATGCCCTTTGGGGCTATGTGCTCATAGCCGTCCTGGTGGCATGCGGGCTATGGTTCACATGGAAGACAAAGGGTGTCCAGTTCCGTATGCTCGGCGAAATGTTGAGACTGTTGACCGATTCGGCAACGTCGGGAACAGCGAAATCCTCCGGCAAGCATATTTCCTCTTTCCAAGCTTTTGCCGTTTCCGTGGCCACGAGAGTGGGGACGGGAAACCTGGCTGGCGTGGCCACGGCCATTGCCATCGGTGGACCGGGAGCAGTTTTCTGGATGTGGGTGATAGCCTTGCTGGGTTCTGCCACGGCATTTGTGGAATCCACGCTGGGCCAGTTGTTCAAACAGCGGCAGAAGGATTCGTTCATAGGTGGCCCGGCCTATTATATCTTTAAGGGACTGCACTGCAAGTGGATGGCCTATCTCTTTGCCGTGTTGATAACCGTGACCTTCGGCCTCTCCTACAACAGCATACAGAGCAACACCATTTGCGGCGCCATGAACGAGGCTTTCGGCTGGAATCCTTTGGTAGTGGGCATTGCTCTCTCGGTCATGGCGCTCATCATCGTCTTTGGTGGCATCCATCGCATTGCCAACGTCAGTGCCATTCTCGTTCCCCTCATGGCCATCGGATATTTTCTCTTGGCGTTGGTGATTGTGGTGATGAACATTGAGCTTGTGCCCCACGTGATGAAGGTCATCGTGACCAGTGCTTTCGGACTTGAGCAGGGGCTGGGCGGTGCTTTGGGCGCGACCATCATGACTGGCGTGAAGCGGGGTCTTTTCAGCAACGAGGCCGGCGAAGGCAGCGCGCCCAATGTGGCTGCCACCGCCACGGTGTCGCATCCGGTGAAGCAAGGTCTGGTTCAGGCACTTGGCGTCTTCACCGACACCCTGCTCGTCTGCTCTTGTACGGCTTTCATCATCCTCATCAGTGGCCTTTACACCGTGCCCGAACTGAACGGGATTGCGCTCACACAATCGGCACTTGGAGCCGAAATCGGCTCCTTCGGACCGCCCTTCATTGCGGTCGCCATTTTCCTGTTCGCTTTCTCCTCCATCATTGGCAATTACTACTATGGCGAGGCCAACATCCGCTTTATGACCTCCAGCAGCACGGTGCTCACCGTCTACCGAGTCTGCTCGGGCGGTGTAGTGGTGATGTTCGGGGCTTTGGCCAGCCTCGAGATGGTATGGAACGTGGGCGATCTGTGTATGGCGCTGCTGACGGCCTGCAACTTGGTGGCCATCGTGACGCTCGGCAAATATGTGTTCCGTCTGCTCGACGACTATCGTTCACAGAAACGAAAAGGCATCAAGGATCCAGTGTTCCACCGCAGCCAACTACCAGAAATAGAAAAGGAATTGAGTTGCTGGGAATGATTCAGTAGTTGCTCTCACGTTTTATGGCTCGCACGTGCAGGATGAGCCCTAAAACAATGAGGGCAAGGGCGAAGAGCAGCAGGGGATTGACCAAAGGCACATGAAGCAGGTGAAGACCGGCGAGCAGCATCACGCCGACGACCATGATGACGATGCCAACAAAAGGCTTCGGGCTTTTTCTTTCGTCCTTTTCTGCTCCTTCTTCTTTCTTTGAAGGATGTGTCATTTTCCACCCTGCGACGATTCCAGTGATTGCAATGAGAAGATATCTGACGTAGTCGAGAATCTCGTTTTGGAGTGGCGGAGCGAACATGAAAGAAACAGCAATAATAACCAAAACGATGGCTATCGAGGCTGCAATGATGCTGAATCTTGGTCGTTTCATAAAAAATGCACTGTATCGGAGTGCAAAAGTACGAAAAAGTTTTTGCTATTTCGCAAAAAATGAGTACCTTTGCACCCGCATTTTGCAAAAATAACATTTATAAACAATTAAACAACGTATGAATCAGTACGAAACCGTTTTCATTTTGACTCCCGTTTTGTCTGACGATCAGACAAAGGAAACGGTCGAAAAGTTCAAGAAAGT
>JAFZSR010000064.1 GCA_017619275.1 Prevotella sp.
CACCTTCTCCGAGGCGCCGCTGATGCTGACGTCGTGCTGCTGGATGGGGGCGTTGTCGTTGAAGAGCAGCTCCTGCCAGTTGGTGCCGAAGCCGGTGATGGCCTCGCCGTTGGCATCCTTCAGGTTGTAGGGGTCCATATAGAGCGGCGACAAGCCGTTCTGCACGCGGCGCTCGTTCTGCAGGATGGCATAGTCGGTAGCGCCGGTCACGTCGCGCTTCTTCCAGGCGCTCTGCCAGCCCTGCGAGAAGTTGTAGTTGATTTGAGCCTTGCCCACCTTGCCTTTCTTCGTGGTGACGAGGATGACGCCGTTGGCGGCGCGGGCTCCGTAGATGGCGCCCGAGGCAGCATCCTTCAGCACTTCGATCGACTCAATGTCGCCGGGGTTCACGCTCTCCATACCGTTCTGGTCGGTGGGCATGCCGTCGATGATGTAGAGTGGCTCGGTGTTGTTGATGGTTCCGACACCACGAATGCGAATCATCGATTTGGTGCCGGGCTGACCGCTGGCCGAGGTCACCTGCACGCCGGCTGCCATACCCTTCAGGGCATCCTCGGCACGCAGACGCGTCTTGCCGTCGAGGTCGTCGGCGCTCACCTTGGCAATGCTGGCGGTGACCACGCTCTTCTTCTGCACGCCGTAGCCGATGACCACCACGTCTTGCAGCGTCTGTGCATCCTCTTCCAGCGTGATGCTCATGTTGGCTGTGGCCCTTACTTCTTGGCTCTTGTAGCCGATGTAGGATACTACGAGCGTGCTGCCTGGTGCGGCTGCCAGCGTGAACTGGCCGTCGTAGTTGGTCACCACGCCCGTTTGGGTGCCTTTCACCATCACCGTGGCGCCGATGATGGGCTCACCCTGCGCATCTTTCACTTCGCCCGACACCTGGCCTTGTGCAAAGGCGGTCGTCGACAGAAGCATGGCGACGAGTGCGACGAATAGTCGCCGCATCGCCGAAAGTCTTGTGTTTTCTTTCATAAAGTTTGTTGTTAGTTATTATTTAATGGTATATTAATTTGTTTTCCGTTGGCAAAATTAGCAAAAAAAATCGACATGGAAGAACAAAATTAGGTCAAATATGCCATTATCTTGGCTACTTTTTCTTCAAAACACCATTTCTTCCTACGCCAATGTGCGCTCGATAACCCGAAAAACAAGTCCTGCAGATTTACAAAGCAAAAAGTTGGCCATTTCTTTTGTGCTTCGCGTCGAAATTCGTAACTTTGCAAATCGTAACGAAAAGACTGAAAACTATGATTAACCGACAACTTTTGGAGCCCGAGAGCATCGTCGTCATCGGCGGCTCCAACAATGTGCATAAGCCAGGCGGTGCCGTGGTGCGCAATCTGATGAGCGGCGGCTATAAGGGCGTGCTGCGCGTGGTGAACCCTAAGGAAGACGAGGTGCAGGGCATCAAGGCTTTCCACGATGCCAAGGAGCTGCCGCCCACCGACTTGGCCATCCTGGTGGTGGCGGCCCGGTTCTGTCCGCAGTATGTGGAGTTCCTGGCAAAAGAAAAGAATGTACGCGCGTTCATTATTATATCGGCGGGCTTTAGCGAAGAAACCCACGAGGGCGCCCAGTTGGAGCAGCAGATATTGGATAGTTGCGAGCGCTACGGCTGCGCCCTGATAGGCCCCAACTGCATCGGTCTGCTCACGCGCCATCACCACAGCGTGTTCACCAAACCCATCCCCCAGCTCAACCCCAAGGGCGTCGACTTTATCAGCGGCAGCGGTGCCACCGCCGTGTTCATCTTGGAGAGTGCCGTGACCAAAGGCCTCCCCTTTAACTCTGTGTGGAGCGTAGGCAACGGCAAGCAGATAGGCATCGAGGCCGTGCTGGAGTATATGGACGAGAACTTCGATGCCGAGCGCGACTCATTGGTAAAACTGCTCTATATCGAGAACATCGCCGACCCCGACAAGCTGCTCTACCACGCCACCTCGCTCATTCGCAAGGGTTGCCGCATCGCTGCCATCAAGGCTGGCTCGTCGGCCGCCGGCAGTCGTGCCGCCAGCAGCCACACTGGTGCCATCGCCAGCAGCGACTCGGCCGTTGAGGCTCTCTTCCGCAAGGCGGGCATCGTGCGCTGTTTCTCGCGCGAGGAGCTCACCACGGTGGGCTGCATCTTCACTTTGCCCCGCTTCGAGGGCAAGAACTTTGCCATTATCACCCATGCCGGCGGCCCCGGCGTGATGCTCACCGATGCCCTGTCGAAAGGCGGCATGAACGTGCCACCTATCGACAGTGCTGTGGCCGAAGAGCTGAAGACCAAGCTGTTGCCGGGCAGTAGCGTGGCCAATCCCATCGACATCCTGGCTACAGGAACAGCCGAGCACCTGGGCATCGCCATCGACTATTGCGAGCAACAAATGCCCGACATCGACGCCATCATGGTCATCTTCGGCACGCCAGGCCTGGTGAAAATCTACGAGGTCTACGACGTGTTGCACAAGAGGATTCTGGAGTGCCGCAAGCCCATCTTCCCCATCCTGCCCAGCGTGAGCACGGCCGGCCCCGAGGTGCAGGAGTTCCTGAACCGCGGCCATGTGAACTTCAGCGACGAGGTGACGCTGGCCACTGCCCTCACCCAGGTGATGAAGACCCCTGCGCCCGCCGACCAGAACGTGGTCATCAATGGCGTGGATGTGCCTCGAATCCGAAAGATTATCGACAGTCTGGGCGAAGGGGCCGGATACATCAGTCCCGACAAGGTGCACGACCTGCTTTCCGCCGCCGGCATCCCCACGGTGCCCGAGTTCGTCAGTGCCGATAAGGACGAAATCATAGCCTTTGCCGAGAAAGTGGGCTACCCCGTTGTGGCGAAGGTCGTAGGCCCTGTGCACAAGAGCGACGTGGGCGGCGTGGCGCTGAACATCCGCTCGAAGGAGGTGCTCAGTGCCGAGTTCGACCGTATGATGCAGATTACCGACGCCACGGCTGTGATGGTACAGAAGATGATACGTGGCACCGAGCTGTTCATCGGCGCGAAGTACGAGCCGCGCTTCGGCCACGTCGTGCTTTGCGGCCTTGGCGGCATCTTCGTCGAGGTGCTTAAAGATGTCAGCAGCGGTCTGGCACCGCTATCCTACGAGGAGGCATTCTCCATGATTCGCTCGCTGCGCAGCTACAAGATTCTGAAGGGCACGCGCGGGCAGAAGGGAATCAACGAGCGTAAGTATGCCGAAATCATCGTCCGCCTCAGCACCCTCCTCCGCTTCGCCACCGAAATCAAGGAGATGGATATCAATCCGCTGCTGGCCGACGAGAAGGATGTCATAGCCGTCGATGCCCGCATCCTGGTGGAAAAATAAAGGGAAAAATTAGTATTGAAAAATTGTGCGTTGACTTTCGAAAAATTCTCGTACGAGATTTTTTCAAAAGTCAACGACTTTTTTTAAAAAATCGTTACCAAAATTTTGGAGGTCGCCACTGGGTTTTCAGGCGATGTCCAAATGTTGGTGCCGCAACATCGTTTTTTTTGAAAAAAAGTCACTTTTTATGTCACAAATCGGTTATATGTGTGTACTATATATAGAAATTCTAACACACAAATAAAATGAAAACGATGAAACTACTTTTTATGGCCTGCGGGCTGGCACTGGCACTCATGAACTGCCAGGCAGAGAAAAACATGGTGATCAACACTCCGAGCGGCGAGACCACTACCTACCAGCTGCGCGACTTCACCTGCATCGACGCAGGAGGTGTGGTGCGCGTACAGTTCACACAGGGACAGAACTACAGCGTGGAGGTGGTCGAGAGCGGCGACCCCAATCTTGAGACGAAGGTGGAAAAGAAGGGAAAAACGCTCCGTATCAGCACCAAGACGAAGACTCAAAATGCTAACAACAGCTCCAACGAATATCCCGTTGTGCGCATCACGGCACCACAGCTGGAGGGAATCGTCATGAGCGGAGTCGCACTTTTCAACGCTGCCACTGTTAACGGCAATCAGCTGAACATCGATGTCAGCGGTGCCTCGAAAATGGAAATAGGCCAACTGAAGTACAACCGCGTGACTCTTGATTGCTCGGGAGCCAGCAAGCTCACGGCTGCCATCAATGCCGACGACATGTACCTCGATTGCAGCGGTGCCTCGAAGCTGGCGCTCAACACCGAGGGCAAGACGATGAAAGTCAGCAACAGCGGCGCATCGAAGTGCGACATTACCTTCGTGGGCGGTAGCATCGACTTCGACAACAGCGGTGCCGGCAAGGTGGACCTGAAGCTGGTGGACTGCCAGGAATTGAAGGCGCATAACAGCGGAGCCTCGAAGTTCGTCATCAGCGGCAACGCCGACAAGACCATGATTGACGCATCGGGCGTGTCCAAGATCGACACCTCGCACCTCAACCAGTATTAGGCCCGGACTGACGCGGACTTACCAGACTATCCAATCAAACAATAATAGTAAAGTGTGTTCTTTCTATTGCAAAAACATTGCGCAGCCCTTCCCCTCCCTTCAAGGGGAGGGGCGGGGGTGGGGTCTCTAAAAACCTGCCAATGAGGGATATACAGACCCCACCCCAAACCCCTCCCCTTAAGGGGAGGGGAGGGGCTGCGCAACAAAAAAATATAGAAATCACCTTATAATAATGGAACACAACAGGGACATCCAAAGCGAGCTGCAGCGCATCCGCCCGATGCTGCTCAGCACGGCACGCCGCATCATGGGCGAGAGCGACGAGGCCGAGGACGTGGTGCAAGATGCACTGCTAAAGCTTTGGACCCTGCGTGCCACCCTGCTACGCCCTATCGAGCCTTTCGCCACGGTGCTGGTTCGCAACTTGGCACTCAACCATCTGCGCCGCCACAGTCGCAAAAATGTATCTCTCTCGGAAATAGAGCAGATGGAGGATGCCACGCCAACCAGCACCGACGACGAAAAGACGGCTCGCCTGATGAGCATGGTGGAGAAGCTGCCCGAGCGACAGCGTCTGGTGCTGCGTCTGCACGACATGGAGGGCATGGACTTCGAGCAGATTGCCAGCATCACCGGCACGCCCGCAACCGCCCTGCGCCAACAGGCCAGTCGCACCCGCCGTCACTTGCGCCTGCGCTACCTCGCCGCCATCTCAGCCGCCGTGGCCCTGTTGCTCATCCCACTCTTTGCCCTGCGCGCCTGGCAGTATCGACAGCTGGAGGAGCGCTACGAGGGTTCCTACATCATTGTCAACGGACACCGCTACGACGACCTGCGGCAGATTCAGCCACAGCTGCAGCAGGCATTGTTGCTGGCCGAGCAGATAGAGACCGACGTCAACCAGCAGACACTCATCCGCCAGGCCGAGGCCGACGTGCTGCAACGCATCAGCGACCCTGCCGAAAGAAAACACTTGGAACAGCTACTTAACGAATGAACGAACTATGAAAAATCCGCTACGACACTTCGTCATGATACTCCTGCTCTGCCTGTCGGTCGCAACCACGGCCACCGCCCAAAACAAAATCGACAAGCAGATGGAGCAAATCTCCACCGTCGGCTCGGCCACCTTCACCTCGGCCGTGGAGCGCGACCCCGTCACGCGCCAAGTGCTGAAAGTGGTGAAGGTCCTGAAAATCAAGGGCAATGCTGCCGATAAACTGTACAAGGCTTTCATGGACGAGCGCGACAGTGGCAGCTTCACCGAACAGAAGACCAAGCAGGAGCGCACCCTGACACTCACTTGCGAGACCGAAGCCCAGGTGCGCATCTATATGCTGCGCCTCACAGGGCACAGCTACTTAGATGCCCAGTGCACCGTCATCATCAAAAACAAACCAAAGCGATAACGCGCAGATTCTTCAATTTGTAGAAAAAAATAAATACCGTGAAAAAATAATTTGATTTGGTTGCCGTTGCATCAAACCTTTTTTGTATCTTTGTACCCACATTGCAAAAATACAAAGAACACTATGAAACCGACACCAATCAAACGTGAAATCGTCGACCAGCTCGTCAGCGAGCTGGGTATCCAAGACTTTGCAAAGGCCACCATCCGCGAGGTGAAGCAAGTGGCCGCCCGCGCCGAACAGGCTTCGGGTGTGGAGTATATCAAGATGGAGATGGGCATCCCTGGGCTGCCCGCCGCACAAGTGGGCGTCGACGCCCAGGTGAAAGCCCTGCAGGAGGGCATCGCCCACAGCTATCCCGACATACAAGGACTTCCCGAACTGAAGCGGCAGGCCTCGCGCTTTGTGAAGGCCTTCATCGGCGTGGATATCGCGCCAGAGGGCTGCGTGCCCGTCTGCGGCTCCATGCAGGGCACCTTCGCCAGCTTCCTCACCTGCTCGCAGGCACAGCCGGGCAAGGACACCGTGCTCTTCATCGACCCCGGCTTCCCTGTGCAGAAGATGCAGCTGCAGGTGCAGGGCGTGAAGTACGAGACTTTCGACGTCTACGATTTCCGCGGCCCCAAGCTCGGCCCGAAGATTGAGAGCTACCTGCAGAGTGAAAAGATCTGCGCCATCGTCTACAGCAACCCCAACAATCCTTCGTGGGTGTGCCTTACCGAAGACGAGCTGCAACAGATTGGCCAGCTGGCCACGCAATACGATGTCGTCGTGATGGAGGACCTGGCTTATTTCGCCATGGACTTCCGCCAGGACCTGAGCATTCCTTTCCAGCCCCCCTATCAGCCCACCGTGGCCCGCTATACGCAGAACTATATGCTGCTCATCTCGGGCAGCAAGGCCTTCAGCTATGCTGGCGAGCGCATCGGTGTGACGTGCATCAGCGACCAGCTGTTCCACCGCCATTTCCCCCAGCTGGCCCAGCGCTACGAGGGATTGCCCTTCGGCCTTGTCTTCAGCACCCGTATGCTCTACGCCCTGAGCAGCGGCACCAGCCATTCCGCACAGTATGCCATGGCCGCGATGATGCGCGCCGCATGCGACGGCGAGTATCGCTTCCGCGACGAAGTGAAGGTCTACGGCGACCGCGCCCATAAGCTGAAGGAAATCTTCTGCCGTCACGGCTTCCACATCGTCTACGACCGCGACATGGACCAGCCCATCGCCGACGGCTTCTACTTCACCATCGGCTATCCAGGCATGACCAGCGGTCAGCTGGCCCGCGAGCTGATGTACTACGGTGTCTCGGCCATTTGTCTGGTCACCACGGGCAGCCACCAAGAGGGACTGCGCGTGTGCACCTCGTTCATCGAGGATCATCAGTACCAGCAGCTCGACGAGCGCATGGCCATCTTCGCCCAGAACCATCCATTAAATTGATGACCGAAAAGGAGATACAGCAAGAACTGGAGCGCATGCGGACTGCGGGTCTGCGACCGATGCTCTGCGATGTCGCCGTACCTATGGCCGACGTGCCCGTAATGGCGGGCTATCCTGCCGAAGCCGGTGATGCCACCGCCAACCGCTATGTGCTGTTACCCCACCAGCTGGTGGGCCGCCATCCAATGTTCCTTATCGAGGCCGAGGGCGACAGCATGCAGAACGTGGGCATCATGGCTGGCGACACGCTGGAGGTGCAGATGGACATGCAGGTGGCCGACGGCGAGGTGGTGGTGGCCGAGGTCGACGGCGCCTATACCGTGAAGACTTTCTATACCGACGACGAGGGCACCCAATGGCTGGTGCCCGAAAACGACAACTACGACCCCATCCTGCTCACGGGCCACATCTGGCGTATTGTGGGCAAGGTGACGGGCTTGCGCCGTGGCAAGCCCCAGTCGTCGTTCAGCACCTGCGCCAAGGCCGTGATGCGCCTTCGACGCAAGACGGCCGAAGGCAGCGACATGGCAAATAGCAAGGCATTCGACAATCAACCCCGCAACCTGGTGTTCAAGCAGTTCGTCAATCGACAGCGCATCGACTTCGCCGCCGTGCGAAGTCAGGTGGAGCGAGTGGTGTTGAAGCAGATGAGGCATCACTATGAGTGGTATGCCGCCTACCGCGTTCTGCTCGACATGGGCTTGCTCGAAGAACTGCAGCTCACTAAGTTTGCCCAACAGATGCAAGTATGGTTTCCACAGGCTCCCATCGCTTGCAAAGCCGATTCCCTGGGCGACTACGCCGTCGGCCACACCAGCAAAGCCTTCACCTTGTGGAACATCGATGTATTCAGGCAGGAGCTCCGGCGCGGTCAGTCGGTGACTGGCTTCAATGTGCTATACCATCGCTGCGAAGAGCTGCGTGCCACCCTCTTCCCCCTGCCAACGCTCGACCTGGCGCTGCCATTCTGAGGTAAGAAAGAAGCAAAACGTATGGACAAAGGAAGTTTATTGATTAAGAATATCGGGCTGATGGTGGTCGACCGCCATGGCAAGCCTTTCCTTTGTGGAAAGGAGATGAGCCAGCTCGACATTCTTCACGACGCTTGGCTGCTTGTTGAGGACGGCCGAATCAAGGACTTTGGGGAGGCCCCCTCCCACCTCCCCCAACTGGGGGAGGCTGTTTCACCACCCCATCCCTCCCACCTCCCCCAAGAGGGTGCGCATGAGGTGGCCGCAGGGCAAGCCTCCCCCAGTTGGGGGAGGTTGGAGGGGGCCGATGCCCATGGCGGAGCCGTGCTGCCCTCGTTTTGCGACAGCCACACCCACTTGGTTTATGCTGACAGCCGCGAGGGCGAGTTTGTCGATAAGATTCAGGGTCTGAGCTATGCCGAGATAGCCCGCCGTGGCGGTGGCATCCTGAACAGTGCCGACCGTCTGCACGAAATGCCTGAAGACGAGCTTTTCCGCAGGTCGATGCTTCGTATCAACGAAATCATCCGGAAAGGAACGGGTGCCGTGGAGATAAAGAGCGGCTACGGACTGAACACCGCCGACGAGCTGAAAATGCTGCGCGTGATTCGCCGCATCAAGGAAACTGCGCCCCTGAAGGTGATGGCCACCTTCCTCGGTGCCCATGCCGTGGCGCGCGGCTACTCGCAGGAGCGCTATGTGGACCTGGTGGTCAACGAAATGATTCCCGAGGTGGGCCGACAAAAACTGGCCGATTTCATCGATGTTTTTTGCGATGAAGGCTTCTTCACGCCCGCAGAAACGGCCCGCATATTGGAGGCGGGTGCCAAATGGGGCATGCGCCCAAAGATTCATGGGCAGGAGCTGGCCGACTCTGGCGGCGTGGAGGTGGCTGTGAGCCACCAGGCCCTTAGCGTGGACCACTTGGAGAGCATGACCGACAAGGACATCCGCAGTCTCACCCACACCCCCTCTACAATCCCTACCGCCCTGCCCGGCACGTCGTTCTTCCTGAATATGCCGTTTGCCCCCGGTAGCAAAATGATTGAGGCAGGGCTACCGCTTGCCATCGCCAGCGACTACAACCCAGGCTCCACACCCTCGGGCGACATGAAGTTCGCCATGTCTCTGGCCTGTATCAAGATGCGGCTGTTGCCCGCCGAGGCGCTGATTGCCGCCACGCTGAACTCGGCTGCCGCCATGGGGCTGAGCAGTGACTATGGCTCCATCGCCCGTGGCAAGGTGGCCAATTTCTTCATCACCGACCCCATCCCCTCCATCGATTTCCTGCCTTACGCCTATACCACACCCCTGATTCGCCACATCGTGCTACAAGGAAACATCATATACTAACCTCATCAACCAATTAATACTATGTACGGAAAAATGAAAGAACATCTCGCCACCATACTTAGCGAGATTCGCGAGGCCGGACTCTACAAGGAGGAACGCCTCATCTGCAGCCCACAGCGGGCCGCCATCGAAGTGGCTGGAAAGGAAGTGCTGAACTTCTGCGCCAACAACTACTTGGGCCTCTCGGACCATCCGCGCCTCATCGAGGCTTCGAAGCGGATGATGGAACGGCGCGGCTTCGGCATGTCGAGCGTGCGCTTCATCTGCGGCACGCAGGACATCCACAAAGAGCTGGAGCAGGCCATCAGCCAGTATTTCAAAACCGACGACACCATCCTCTATGCCGCTTGTTTCGATGCCAACGGCGGCGTGTTCGAACCGCTCTTCACTGAGGAGGACGCCATCATCAGCGATGCGCTGAACCACGCCTCCATCATCGACGGCGTGCGCCTGTGTAAGGCCAAGCGCTACCGCTATGCCAACGCCGACATGGCCGAACTGGAGCGCTGTCTGCAGGAGGCACAGGCACAGCGCTTCCGCATCATCGTCACCGACGGCGTCTTCTCCATGGACGGCAACGTGGCACCCATCGACAAGATTTGCGACCTGGCCGAGAAATACGATGCCCTGGTGATGGTGGACGAAAGCCATAGCGCTGGCGTCGTGGGCAAGACGGGTCACGGCGTGAGCGAGTTCTTCGGCACCTACGGCCGCGTGGACATCTATACCGGCACGCTGGGCAAGAGCTTCGGCGGCGCCTTGGGCGGTTTTACTACTGGGCGTAAGGAGATCATCGACCTGCTGCGCCAGCGCTCGCGCCCCTATCTGTTTAGCAACTCGCTGGCCCCCGCCATCATCGGTGCCTCGCTCGAGGTGTTCAAGATGTTGGGCGAGAGCGACGAGATTCACGACCGCCTGGTGGAGAACGTGGAGTATTTCCGCGAGAAGATGATGGCTGCTGGCTTCGATATCAAGCCCACACAGAGCGCCATCTGCGCCGTGATGCTCTACGATGCCAAGCTGTCGCAGGTCTTTGCCGCGAAGATGCAGCAGGAGGGCATCTACGTCACGGGCTTCTACTATCCTGTGGTGCCCAAGGGTCAGGCACGCATCCGCGTTCAGATTTCGGCCGGTCACAACCGTGAACAGCTCGACAAATGCATCGCCGCCTTCATCAAGGTTGGCACCGAGCTGGGCGTCTTGAAATGACACTGCTAGAATCAGCTTTTCCAGCGGATACAAACTTTCGAAAATAAGCGTAGGGAATTGGCATGTTGAACGCCAATTCCCTACGCTTTCAGTTTAGCAAGGACGAAATCACCAGTCGTCGTCCTCGTTGCCTACGATGCCGTTCTTTATGGCTTCCTCGACCTTGTCGATGATGGCGTTGCTGTAGGCGTGCGTCATTACGAGAGCCTTGGCGCAGGTGCGCTTCTGGGCGTCTTTCTCCACGAAGGGATAGTGCTTGGCTATCTCCCACTGCTCGTCGTAGAGGCGGGCGTTGGTCTTGTCCTCCTTCTTACGTTTGGAGTCGCCGTAAGTACGCTCGTCGGGGTCGACCAGGCTGAGCCATCCCCCGCTCACGTCGGCCAGGATGTCGTAGCTCTGCACGGTGTAGGTGACGCGGACCTTTCCGTCTTTGATGTCGAGGCGGATGACGGGCGTGATGCTCACCGAGTATTTGTTCAGTGTGCCCGTGTGGTTGACGATGGCGGGAATGGTGGAAGTGATGATGATGCAGCCAGCCTCTTTGTCGTTGAGGGTGATGGCCTGCTTATCTTTAAAAGTGGCGGTGGCCCAGTAGTTCAGTGCCACGTAGAGCTGGTCGCGCGTCTTTCCCGGTGCTTCAATCACCTGCTGATAGGTGAGCGACTCGTTTTTGTCGAGTGGCAGCCCCGAGGCAAGGTTCTTGGCAGCGTCGAGCCACTTGTCGCCGTATCGCTCCTTGGCATATTTCTCCAGGTCGGCGGCTTTCATCACCTGTGCCTGCAAGCTCATTGTGCCGCAGAAGATGAGGATGGCGGCGAGCATCCATCGTAGTGACTGTCTTTTCATTGTTTTGTTCTTTAGTTATTTTATTGCTTGATAATCGTTCGTTTCCCTATTTGCAGAGGCGGCAGCCCTCGCACTTGCTCAATTCGCCACGGAAGCGTTTCTCCACGAGATAATGCAGACGGTCGCGCAGTGGGGCGAGCTGCATCTTATCGACCACCTCGTTGATAAATGCCTGTTGCAGCAGGATGCGCGCTTCGCGCTCGCTGATGCCGCGCTGTCGCATATAGAACAGTGCCTGGTCGCCCAGCTGTCCCACGGTGCTGCCGTGGGCGCACTTCACATCGTCGGCATAGATTTCGAGCATGGGCTGTGTCAGCATGCGGGCCTGATGGCTGGCGCATAGGTTCTGGTTGGTCATTTGCGACGTGGTCTGCTGGGCACCCGGCTGCACCAGCACGCGCCCGGCAAAGGCTCCCAACGAGTCGCCATCGAGTGCGTATTTGTACACCTCGTTGCTGGTGCAATGGGGTGCCTGGTGGGTGATGAGCGTGTTGTTGTCGACGTGCTGCTGCTTGTCGGCGATAACACATCCATAGCAGCCGCACTCGGCGCCCTCGCCCTGCAGGGTCAGGTCGAGCTTGTTACGCGTGGTGCCATTGTGGAGGGTGATGACGTTGTGGGTGACACGGCTGTGGGCCTGCTGGTTGATATAGGCGTTGCTCACGCGTACATTTTTATAATGTGTCTCCTCCATGCAGTAGAGGTCGAGGCTGGCATGTTCGCCCACAAAGGCCTCGATGACCTGTGTGGCCAGGAAACTGCTGTCGCTGGCGGTGTGGTCGCAGAAGAGCATCTTCAGCTCGGCACCCTCCTCGAGCACGATGAGCACGCGGCGGTTCACCATCAGTCCACCCTGCAAGCGTGGTGGCGCCTGCAGGATGTTGATGACCTGCAGGGCGCGCTCTACCTTGACCCCTCGTGGCACATAGACAAAGAGTCCGTCCTGCGCCAGCATGGTGTTCAGACTGCTGACGGCATCGTCGTCCTCACCAGCCAGATGGTTGTAGAAGCTGCTGCTGACCATCTGGCTCAAGGGCTGCACGACGACCCCCTGGGGCAGCGACACATGGGGCTGCGCGTCGGCATAGAAGGCATCGTTGACCACGAAGAATAGGCTGGTGGAGAGGTTGGGCACATCGCAGCTGAAGGCCTTATAGGGGTCGGCGGGAATGGTCAGCCGGTTCAGGTTCACGCCGTAGTTGGGTTCGAAGAGACGCTGCATGTCGGTGTACTTATAGTGCTCCACCTTCTGCGAGGGGAACCCCTTGGCGGCAAAGCGGCCGAAGGCCTCGTCGCGCACGGCGTTCATCACGTCGTTGCTGTGCGCGAAGATGATGTCGCGCTGCTGCTCGTACAACTCTATGTATTGTTGTTCGCTTTTCATGATATGCTTATGCCTCTTGGATGTCTTCTTTTATCCAGTCGTAGCCGCGCTCCTGAATGTCGTGCGCCAGCTCTGGGCCTCCTGTCTTCACGATGCGCCCTTGGTAGAGCACGTGCACGAACTGCGGGCGAATCATGTCGAGCAGACGGTCGTAGTGGGTGATGACGATGCATGAGGTGTCGGGGCGCATCAGCTTGTTCACGCCTTCGGCCACGATGCGCATGGCATCCACGTCGAGGCCGGAATCTGTCTCGTCAAGGATGCTCAGCTTGGGTTCGAGCATGGCCATCTGGAAGATTTCGTTTCGCTTCTTCTCGCCCCCGCTGAAACCCTCGTTCACCGAGCGGTTGGCCAGCTTGGCATCCAATTCCACTATCTGTCGCTTCTCGCGCATCAGCTTCATGAACTCGGCGGCCTTCATGGGCTCCAGCCCTTGTGCCTTGCGCCGCTCGTTGATGGCAGCCTTCATAAAGTTGGTCATGCTCACGCCGGGAATCTCCACCGGGTACTGGAACGAGAGGAACAACCCCTCGTGGGCGCGCTCTTCGGGCTTCATCTGCAGCAAGTTCTTGCCGTTGAACCACGCCTCGCCAGCGGTGACCTCGTAGAGCGGGTTACCCACGAGCACGGCCGAGAGGGTGCTCTTGCCCGAGCCGTTGGGGCCCATGATGGCGTGGGTCTCGCCATCGTTAATCACCAGGTCGATACCTTTCAGGATTTCTTTCTCGCCGATGCGAGCATGCAGGTTTCTCACTTCAAGCATGTCGGTCTTCTGTTTTGTTTTATTTGGTGGGTGTCACGGGCAGTATGCGCCCGTCTTTGCTGAATTGCATGGGGTCGATGCACACCTCGCGGTGGAAGCCGGGACCATCCTTGCGGTCCATGTAGGCAGCGTTGATGCGGTGGTAGACGATGTACCAGCGGTCCTTGCCGGGAATCTTCAACACGCTGTTGTGGGCGGGGCCGAAGATTTTATCTTCCGGGCGCTGCTGCAGGATGATGGGGTCGTCGGCCACCTTGATGGGGCCAAGAGGCGAGGTGGCGGTGCCGTAGGCCACATGGTAGTTGGGCGAGCCGGTGTCGTCGACGCTCCAAAGGAAATAGTAGATGCCGTTGCGCTTGATGACGTAGGTGCCCTCGCGGTAGGCATAGTCCTGCAGGGTGCCGCCGCGCGGGGTGAGCACGGTGACGGTGGTGGTGTCGATAGAGGTCATGTCGGCGTTCAGCTTCGCCCCGGCCATGTAGCCATTGCCCCAATAGAGGTAGCTCTGCCCGTCGTCGTCGGTGAAGACATCGACGTCAATCTGCTGGCCTCCTCTCACACCGTGGGGGCGGCTGTCGATGATGGGACGGCCGAAGTCGACGAAAGGCCCGGTGGGCGAGTCGCTGATGGCGACGCCGATGGCTTTGCGCTCGCCCTGGTCGCCGCTGTAGTAGAAATAGTACTTGCCGTTTTTGTATTCAATGGCGGGTGCCCAGGCGTTTCCGCGAGCCCAGCGGGTATCCTTCTTCAGGTCGAGGATGATGCCCTCGTAGCGCCACTGCTTGAGGTCCTTCGACGAGTAGCAAGTGAAGTAGTAGCCTCCCCAGCCGGGTGCGCCGTCGGTGGTGGAGTAGATGTAATAACGTCCGTCGGGAGCCGCCAGCACCTCGGGGTCGGCGTGCATCTCGGGCAGGATGGGGTTTTGCGCCCTTACGGGGCTAAACGCGAACTGACAGATGAGAAATGACAGAATGAGTAAACGCTTCATAATGATAAATAGTTAAGTGGTTAATGGTAGATGAGTGTGGTAATGCGTTCTGGAGTGAAGAGTAGCTGGGCTACGTTGAGCAGGTCGTCGGGCGTAAGGCGGTCGATGTGGGCCATGATGTCGTTCAGACTGCGCCCTTTGCCTGTATGCAGGAACGTGCGGGCAGAATCGATGGTGAACTGCTCGCGGTTCTCGCAAGCAATGGCCAGCTGACCCTGCAGCTGACGTTTGGCTTGGCGCAGAACGGTGGGTGAGAGCAGCTGCTGCGTGAAACGGTCGAGCTCGCGGCGCACCAATCGGCAGCAGCGGTCAACATCGTGTGGGTCACAACCGAAGTAGACGGCCCATAGCCCCGTATCACTATAGCAAGTCATCGAGCTGTCGACGGTGTACACTAGCCCGTGGCGCTCGCGCAGCGTCAGGTTGAGGCGTGAGTTCATGCTGGGGCCACCCAGGATGTTGTTCAGCAGGTAGAGCGCCCAGCGGCGGTCGTCGTTGGCAGCAAAGGCGCGGGTACCCAGCATGACATGAGCCTGATGAGTGCCGCGCTCGCGGATGGTAATCGGGGGGAGGGATGTATTTAAGGGGAGTGAAAGGGGAGTGAAGGAGGAGTGAAGGGGGAGTGAAGGAGGAGTGAAGGGGGAGTGAAGGGGGAGTGAAGGGGACAATACTTCCCTCTGCTGGTCTATCGTCCCTTTCACTTCCCATTCACTCCCTTTCACTCCCTTTTCACTCCCTTTCACTCCCTTTTCACTCCCTTTCACTCCCCCTTCACTCCTTTTCACTCCCCTTTCACTCCCCGAAACAAACAGCACACAGTTTTCGGGCCTGTACCATTGCTGGGTGAAACGACGGGCGTCGTCGCTGGTGTAGGAGCGCACCTGCTGGCTGTTGCCCAGGATGTTATGACCCAACGGATGGTTGGGGAACAGCAAATTCTCGAACTCGTCGTAGATGAGTTCAGAAGGGGAGTCTTCGTAGCTCTCAATCTCATCGCACACCACCTCGCGTTCTTTCTCCACCTCATGCTGCGGGTATTGGCTGTTGAAGACAATGTCGCAGAGCACGTCGATGGCACGCTGCAGGTATTGGTGCTGCACCACGCAGTAGTAGACGGTGTCTTCCTTGTTGGTGAAGGCGTTGAGTTCACCTCCCACACCCTCGATGTCGTTGATGATTTTCCTGGCCGAGCGCCGACTGGTGCCCTTGAAGGCCAGGTGCTCGCAGAAATGAGCCAGTCCGTGTTCTCCAGGAGCTTCATTGCGGGTGCCGGCATGAACGGCAATGCCGCAATAGGCCACTTGTGAGGTGGATGGCAGTTGCAGTAGGCGCAAACCTGGAGGGAGGAGAGGGAGCTTCATGACGTCTTTCTTAAAGATTGTATGTATTGCCACAGCTTGCGATAGAAGGGATGGCGGGTGAGGGTGTGGCGGTCGCCAAGGATAATCACCTTCATGCGGGCTCGGGTGATGGCCACGTTCATGCGACGCAGGTCGCGAAGGAAGCCTATCTGTCCCTCGTCGTTGCTGCGCACGAGCGAGATGACGATGATGTCGCGCTCCTGTCCTTGGAAGCCATCGACGGTGTTCACCGTGATGAAACGTCGGAAGGGCTTGAAGAAATCGTTCTTGCGCAGCAGTTGGCGAAGGAGCTGCACCTGTGCACGATAGGGCGAGATGATGCCCACGTCGAGCCGTTCCTCCATGATGCGCTCGCGGCCTATCAGTTCGAAGTAGGCCTGCAGGGAGAGAAGGGTGAGTTGGGCTTCGGTCTTGTTCAAAAGGGATGTGCCAGCGCCCCCCGAGGGGGCTTCATTGCCGTTTGTGTCACCCTCGGAGGGCGAAACGGGGGCTTCTATCCACGTCATGGGCAAATCCAAGTCGAGGATGCTGCGGTTTCTTACTTGCGGCGCGGCAATCATTTGGTTATGGTAGAACCAATCGCTACTGAAGCGCATAATGTCTTCGTGCATGCGGTATTGCATGCGGAGCAGCGTCACCACTTCGGGCTTCTCGTTGGCGATGCGCTCCATGAGTGTGCGTCCCAGCCCGCCCTTCAGGGCTTCGTAGCATTTCACCGTGGGCGGCAATTGGCAGTGGTCGCCGGCGAAGACGACACGTCCGGCGCGACGGATGGCAATCCAGCAGGCAGCCTCCAAGGCTTGTGCCGCCTCGTCGATGAACAGCGTGCCAAACTTCTGCCCGTCGAGCAGACGGTTGGCAGAACCGACGAGGGTGCTGGCGATGACGTGCGCCTGACTGAAGAGTTCCTGGTTGATGCGTATCTCCAACTCGGTGGCGCGGCTCTTCAGGCGGTCCATCTTCTGATGCCACTGTTCGCCGTGCTTCTTCTGGCTGCGCAAATCGCGGATGGCCTTGCGGATGGCCCACAGTTGCGGGTAGTCGGGATGAGCCTCGAAACGGCGCTCGTAGGTGAAGGAGAGCATCTTGTCGTTCACACGCGAGGGATTGCCGATGCGCAGCACGTTCAGGCCACGGTCGACAAGCTTTTCACTAATCCAGTCAACGGCCATGTTGCTTTGGGCGCAGACGAGCACCTGTGGCTCGCGGCGCAGCGTTTCATAGATGGCCTCGACGAGTGTGGTGGTCTTGCCCGTGCCGGGAGGACCGTGGACGATGGACACGTCCTTGGCTCGCAGCACCTCGTTCACGGCATGTGCTTGCGTGGGGTTGAGGTAGTCGAAGCCCATGTCGGGGAAGGAGAAGGTCTCGGCCTTCTGTCGCGAATAAAACAAGTCGCGAAGGTATCCCAGGCGGCCTTTGGCACGCATGGTGCGCTCCAGCGCCTCGAACATCAGGCGGTAGCTGGTTTCGTCGAAGAAGAGCTGCACGCCCAGCTGGGCGTCGTCGGTGAGCAAGAGGTCGCTGACGGGGAAACCATCGGGCACGGACACCACCATACGGTCGCCATCAACGTAGGAAACGGTGCCTGTGGAAGAGAAGATATGGGGCGATTGGGGTTGATGGGTTTGATGGGGTGACTGGGCTTGATGGGATTGCCCATTAGCCCCATTAGTCCCATTACTCCCATCAATCTTAAAGAACTGCACAGGCCGCCCGAACTCAAAGTTATGCTCGGCAGGCTCCTCTTCCTCGGCAGACTGCCGGAACACCTCTACGCAGAATTGATTGAGCGAGTTATAGTAGCTTCGACCCACACGCACGGGCAGCCAGGCATCGCCACGAGCCACGAGGCGCTCAACGCCACGGGCCTGCTGAGCCTGCTGGAACTCCTCTTTCTCGGCTTCATACTCCATTTGCAGCAACATGCGTTGTTGCTGAAGCTCCAGTATGGGTGATGTTACTTCGCTCAATTGTATATTTACTTCAGTTTTGCTTCCAATGGATTGCGCACACCTTGATAGGAACGGAGGTAGGCTTTAGCCGATCCGAACGACAGGTGCATGTCGAGTCGCACGGGCATGTGGTTCTCGTCGTCGGTGACATAGAAGCGTATCAACTCACTTTCCTTCCCGTCCTCGCGTTCCATGAACGAGAAGACCAGGCAACGGAATTTCTCGCGCGAGTCCTCCACCTTATAGTTCTCCTTTCCCCGATAAACCATCCAGGAGTCAGCAAGGTGCTTGGCATCGGTGATGGGCAAGGGGATGATGTCGCCCTTCTTCATCTGCGAAGCGTCGAAGTTGCGAGCCCTCAGGAAGATGCTCATCATGTCGTAGACGCACTCCTGGTATTCTTTTTCCTGCCAGTTGTGCTCGCCATGACGGTTGATGCGGTGCATCTTCACCTTGGAGAATCCATCGCCAGGATAAGTGTACCACAGCTCATCCACATAGTAGCGCTTGCCCTCAAGGGCACCCTTGCGATAATAGAGCGGCGAGAGGTCGCTGATAGAGCAGTAGGAGGTGAGCGTGTCGCGCATCACAAAGACACCATCGAGCTTGTCGTTGCCCTTGGTGATGAGGTTGGTGCGATAGCAGGGCATGCCATTGTAGGTAGACATCACCGTCGACATCGACGCTGCCCCCACCTTCACCCACACGAACTGCCAATTGAAATAGAGGTCATAGGCCAGGAATTCACCTGCCTTGAAAGCCTTATTCTCAATGCCACACTGGCTTTGTGCCTTTACGGGGCTTGCAAATAGAGAACAAAGTAGCGCAATTGCAATGATTATTCGTTTCATCTTCTTAATTTTTCAAGTTAAACAATTACATTTTCATTCCAGTTTTGTCCTGGATATATTCTTTACCCAGCTGTTTGGCTCGATCCAGATTGCGGTTCTTCAGTTTCTTGGCCTGGTCGGGCTTCTGCTTGATAATCTTTCCTGGTTTCTGTCGGTAGCGGGGCAGAGCCGTGAGGTTCCATCGTCGGCTCACATCCCACTTGGCCTTGCACTCCACCTCCTCGTTGAAATAGAAAACGGGTTCGGGCTGCAAGTCTTCGTCGTATTTGCCTGTATCCCATTGGCCATTGCCGTTCATGTCGCAATAGGCGCTGAGATAGTAGGTGCCTGGCTTCACATAGAGGAATTTTACTTTCCCGCTGGCATCGGCCACTTTTTGGTTCGTCATCTTTCCTGAACCGTCGAGCAGCTGCACGATGACGGTGGCTAGCGTGTCGGCAACGCTGATGGGCGCGCCGCTGACCGTCACCTCGAGCGTGCTGAAATCATCAGGGTTGCTCACCTTTACGCCCATCTTAGTGGGTTTGCAGACGCGACCATAGATATTGACGAAGGCAGCCGAGTCGATTTCGAGACTATAATCGGTGCTGTCACGCCATTGGGCCGTGATTTCGTAGCTCCGCACCGACAGCTGGCGTATTTCGTGTGGCGCGTTAAACCAAAGCGTGTCCACTTTAAAGTAGAGGTGCACCATCGACGTGTCGCAGCTGAGCAGTGGCTCTTGCGATTCTATGTGTATCTTTTGCAGCGGGGTGATTTTCGAGCCTGGCGAAATCTTCAGATCGAGCATCTTGGGCGGCCTGACGCTGTCGTAGGGCAGTCCCCGCTTTTTCCTCTTCTCCTGTTCCTTTTGCCACTTCTCCAACTCCCTTTCAAGTTCTTTCTGGCGTTTTGCAAAGAGCACCTTGGGAACGTATGCCGTAGTGTCGGTCTGTTCCACCAGCATTCCCAGCGTGTCGGTCATCATGTAGCGAACCTCTAATGTGAGCGTGTCACGATTTACCAGTGCGGTGTCGCGCAGCCAATAGTGCACGGTGTCGTTCTTCAGCGAGTGTTCCACCACGAAGGCGCTGTCGGCATTGAAGTCGATGCCCCTGATTTTTGGCAGCGAGTCATGGCCGTAGGTGAAGTAGAGGCTGATTTTCTCTGGCTCGGCCCGCTCGCTTTTCAGCAGGAATCGATCGGTTTGCGGTTCCTGGAAGCTGAGCAGGGTGATGTCGTCGGGCAGGAAATGGGTGTAGGGCGTTGGCACGATGTTGGCGATGTGGAGCGAGTCGCGCCAGATGGTGTCGTGGCGGGTGTCGGGTTTCCACGAGGGCATGATGCTGTCGCGCGAGTAGGCAATATGTTCGCTCTTCTGCCCGAAGATGTAGTCGCCATCGGCATCGTTCAGCGCGAAGGTGCGGTAGCTGCCGGGCGCCACGCCCTTGATGGTGAAGCGGCCGCTGCCATTGGTGCGCGAGACGCGCATCATGGGTTGGGTGTGGAAGACACTGTCGTGTGAGTTAAAGGGATAGAGTCCCACGAGCATGCCTTTCACGGGCTCTAGGTCTTCGGCGTTGAGCACATAGCCCGACACCTCCAGCGTGTCGATGTGGTCGCCAGTGCTGAAGCTGTAGGTATAGTTGCCCATGGGGTTACCCTCATTATTGTCGGTGATGGCGTCGCTGAAGTCGATGGTGTAGGTTGTATGCTCCTTTAGCGTGTCTTTCAGCTCGATGATGATGCGCTTGCCGGCAGCCTTGATGTCGGCTTGCTCTATCTGTGGCGGCGAGATGATGACTTTCTCGTTGGCGTTCTCCAGCTTGATGTATTCGTTGAAGTCGATGACCACCTTCTTTGCCTTCACTGCAGTGCCTCCGTCGGCGGGCGATGACCCCACCACACGGGGCGGTGTGTCGTCGTACCATCCACCGTCGGGGCTACCCATGCGGGCGCAAGCGCTAAACGACAAATGATAGATGATAAATGATAATGCCACCACCACCCAGCAAAGTCGATGGCGGATACCATTCACCTTATTATCCTTTTGCGTCTTTATCATTTATTAGTCATTTAATTGGAGCAGCTGCTCCATAATCTCCCTGCTGTTGCTCAAGCGTGGCACCTTGTGCTGTCCGCCCAACTTGCCTTTTGACTTCAGCCAGTCGTTGAACAGATTGGGACGCGCTTTTATGATTTCCAGATGCTGCAGGGTGATGTCTTTGTAGCGCTTGGCCTCGTAGTCGCTGTTCAGCTCCTGCAGATGGGTGTCGAGTAGATGGGCGAAACGCTGCAAGTCCTCCGGCGGGGTGGCAAATTCGATGAGCCACTGATGGCGACATTTGGCCTTGGCATCCATGAACACGGGGGCGGCGGTGTATTCCAGCACCTGGGCACCCGTCTGCTGGCAAGCGTAGGCCAGTCCCTGCTCGGCATTATCGACAATCAGCTCCTCGCCGAAAGCATTGATGAAGCTCTTCGTGCGCCCGCTGATGATGAACTTGTAGGGATTGGTGCTGGTGAACTGCACGGTGTCGCCAATCATGTAGCGCCACAGCCCGCACGAGGTGGTGATGAGCATGGCGTAGTTCTTGCCAGGCTGCACGCCCCAGAGCGGAACGATCTCCTCTTTGCCCAGTTCCTGGAACTCGTAGAAACAGTCGTAGTCGAGCATCAGCAACATCGACTTGTCGTTTGGGTCGTCCTGTATGCCGAAGAAGCCCTCGCTGGCGTTGTAGGTCTCCATGTAGTGCATCTTCGGGCTGGTGATGAGCTGCTGATACTGCTCGCGATAGGGCGTGAAGGCCACTCCACCATGAAAGAACACTTCCAGGTTGGGCCACACCTCTTCCAGATGCGTCTTGCCACTCAGTTCCATCACGCGGTTCAGCACCGAGAGCATCCACGAGGGCACACCACTGAGGTTCGTTACGTTCTTCGTCATGGCCTCACGGGCAATGCGGTCGCGCTTCACCTCGAAGTCGCTCAGCAGAGCCGTCTCTTTCTTGGGCACCCGGAAACAGTTCACTACCGGGTTGATGTTCTCGATGAGGATGGCGCTGAGGTCGCCGACGAGGGAGCCCGGCAGGTTATAGTTCGACTGATGGCTACCGCCGAGGATGAGTCCGCGCCCGTCGAACATGCGGCTCTGCGGATTGTTGCGCAGATACATCGCCACCACATCGCTGCCGCCCTTATAGTGCAGCCGCTTCAATCCATCCTTGGAAACGGGGATGAACTTCGACTTGTCGTTGGTGGTGCCACTCGACTTGGCGTACCATTTCACACGTCCTGGCCACAGGATGTCGGCCTCGCCCCGCCGCATGCGGTCGATGCTCTCCTTCAGTTGTTCGTAGTCGGTGACGGGGTTGCAGCGCACGAAGTCGTCGTAGGTCTTCATGTCGGCAAAGTGGTGGTAGCGCCCCCACTCTGTGTCGCGGGCATGGCTCACTAAGCGTGAGAGCACCTCGCGCTGCAGGGCTTCCGCCTCGTTGTTGTGTCGTTCCAGTTCGCGCCATCGTGGAGCGAAGAACTTGCGTGCTATTCCTGTAATGCTCACCTTTGCTTTATTTCAGTTTTTATTAGTATAGCCAGCGCCTAAAGCGCCGGCTTCTTACCATTTAGACTGCAAAGGTAGCCCAAAGTTTTGTAATAAGCGCAAGTTTTACGTTTTTTAAACTAATTCTGCCGCCGTCAGAGCAGAATATCCCACACGGCAATGATGTGGCAGATGCTGCCGGCAAGGACGAAGAAATGGAACACGGTGTGCATGAAGCGGTGCTTGGCACCAATGGAATAAAATAGGGCGCCCGTGATGTAGCACACGCCTTCGGCAATAATCCAGCTGACGACGATGGTGCTGACGGTGCTGACGAGTGGGCCGAAGGCCACGAGCACGCTGAGACCCATGAGCACGAAGCAGATTGTCTCAAGGTTGGAGTGCTCCTTCAGCCGCAAGAAGCTGACGATGGTTCCCGTGATGGCGCAGAGCCAAACAAAGGCGAAGAGTCCCCATCCCCACAGTCCCTGGCTGCGCAATGCCACCAGCGTGACGGGCGAATAGCTGCCGGCAATATGCCAATAGATGGCGGCGTGGTCCCATCGGCGCAGTCGCTCTTTCCATGGCGAACTGCGGCGGAGCGAATGATAGGCGGTGCTGGCGGCATAGCTGGCAAGCATGCCGAATAGATAGAGCGCCACGCCCACGTCGGCCCAAGGCCCATGGGGCACGGCCAGCACTATCAGCACACTACCCAAAATGGCACCCAGCGCGAGACCGGCGGCATGCGACCACGCATTCCACTGTTCCTCGCGCCGGGTGTAGCGTATAGCCATTATTTATTCAATTTAGAATTTAGAGTTTAGAATTAAGAGTTATTCTCGCTTCGCTGCGATTAAGATTTTTTGAATTAAGAATTGGTGCTCGATATAATTCTTAACTTATAATTCTTACTCGCCATAGGCGATAACTCTAAATTCTTAATTCTAAACTCTAAATTCTTAATCCTCCTCTATATCTCCTTCGTCTTCTTCGTCGAAGCCTTGGTCTTCAAAGTCCTCTTCGCTGTAATCCTCGTCGTATTCCTCGCCATCGTCCATGAAGCCCCAGCTGTAGCCCATGGCATAGTTGTGGATGTCCATCTCGGTTTTGAGAGTGTTGCCTTCGGAATCGCACAGCTCATAGCCCTCGTCGTAGTTGCCCACAAGCAAGCGCTTGTCGTAGTTCTTGTATTCGGGTTCGAAGAGGACGACATAGCCCTCTGGCAGCTTGGTCACCTTCTCGCCTTCCTTGTTCAGGATGAAGGGCTTCTTCTCGGAGGTGGAACCCACGATAAGCTTGCCGTTGTAGCTCAAGCCTTCGAACTTCGACTTCATCACCATCTCGCCGTTGACGTTCATCATGCCGAACTTCTCCATCTCGCCGTCGTACTGGGTGAACATGTTGTCGTAGATGGCACTCACATAGACGCCCTCCTTCAGTTTCTTCACCACTTCGCCCTTTCTGTTCAGGATGATGCTGCGGTCGTTCTTGTCGCTAGCCACTAGGTACTCGCCATAGAAGCGGAAGTTGCTTGGCCTGCACTCCTTGAATTTCTTGCTGAAGACCTCGTTGCCATTGGTGTCGATGACGCTCCATTTGTTGTCGGGTTCATCGTCGGCGCCAAGATAGACGATGGCCAGGTCCTCGGCGAAGTTCCACGCATCGTAGTACTTGATGGGTATGACGGGCTTGCCGCTCTCGTCGATATATCCCCACTTGCCGTCTTCAGTGCGCACCATGGCCCTGCCGCAGAAGAAGTTGAAGCCGGCGGTGACCGTCTTCTTGCTCACCTCTTTCATGCTGAAGGCGTCCTTGCCTTCCTTGTCGATGTACTTGATGTTGCCCTTCTTGTCTTTCACGGGGCAGTATTTGCCCGTGAACGATCCCACATTTTCGTACGAGCCTATCTTGCGGGGCTTTGCTTCAAGGGTGTAGATGGTATAGACTTCTAATTCGGGGTCGTAGACCGTGAAGCGGTCGCCCACAGCAGAGTTGGGCATATTGTCGAACCTGGGCTTGACTATCACCTTGCCGTCTAAGTCCATAATGCCCCAAGGCTCACCTTCATCCTCCTGGAAGGCAAAGGTGTTAATCTGATAACCCGCATCGGAGCCGCCTCCGAGCTTTTCACAACTTGCAAGCACCACTGCCATCACGAGCAGGAGGCTCATTTTCCAAACTTTCTTCATTTTGTTCTGTTATAAGTGAATATCATTATTGTTTATCAATGTTCAACGTTCATCGTTCAACGTTCAACGTTCAACGTTCATCGTTCAATGTTCAACGTTCAACGTTCAACGTGTCTCAGTCTGCCAGTACGAAGTCCAGCTGACGGCGCTCGATGTTGGCGCGAGCCACCTTGATGCGAATGGCGTCGCCCAACTGGTATTTGCGATGGTGGCGTCGGCCCACCAGCTGGTAGTTGCGCTCGTCGAACTCGTAGTAGTCGCCGTCGAGGTCGTGCATGCCCACGAGTCCCTCGCAGTGGTTCTCGTCAATCTCGCAATAGAGGCCGTAGCTCTGCACGCCACTGATGTGTGCGTCGAACTCTTGTCCCACCTTGTCGGCCATGAACTCCACCATCTTGTACTTGATGCTGTCGCGTTCGGCGTTGGCAGCCGTCTGCTCCATATTGCTGGAGTGCTCGCACAGCTCTTCGTAGTGTTCTTGGTTGGCACTGCGGCCGCCCTCCTGATAGCGGGTAAGCAGGCGGTGCACCATGGTGTCGGGATAACGGCGTATGGGCGAGGTGAAGTGGGTGTAGAAGTCGAAGGCCAGTCCGTAGTGCCCAATGTTGTGGGTGGAGTATTTGGCCTTCATCATGGCCTTGAGGGTCAGTGCCTCCACCAACTTCTGCTCGCGGCGTCCCTGTGCTTCCTCCATCATTTTGTTCAGTCCGCGCGAGATGGCTCCGCGTGTGCCGCTGGTCTTCACCTTGTAGCCCAGTGGTGCCAACGCCACGCGCAGGTTTTCCAGTTTCTGGGGGTCGGGCTGGTCGTGGATGCGGTAGGGCAGGGTCTTTGCCTTTGTCCCTTTGGGTACGCGCCCTATCGATTCGGCCACAGTGCGATTGGCCAGTAGCATGAACTCCTCGATGAGCTGGGTGGCCAGCGTGGATTTCTTGAAAATACAGCGTGTGGGGTGCCCCTTCTCGTCGACTTCGAAATGCAGCTCCTCACGGTCGAACTTCACGGCGCCGCCTTGGAAGCGCCGCTCGCGCAGCTTCTGCGCCATTTGGCTCAGCAGGCACAGCTCCTGGGCGTAGGGGTCGTTATTGTTGGCAGGGCTAGCTTTTCTAGATGAACTAGATTGGCTAGAAGAACTAGTTTTTCTAGAATCCAAGATGGCTTGCACCTCCTCGTAGGCATAGCGGCGGTTGCTCTTGATGACAGTATGTGCCAGGTGCCAGCGCTTGATATTGGCCTCCTCGTCGAGCTCGAAGATGACGCTGTAGCACAGCTTCTCTTCGTCGGGGCGCAGCGAGCAGATGAAATTACACAGCCGCTCGGGCAGCATGGGGATGGTACGGTCGACCAGGTAGACGCTGGTGGCACGTTGCTGGGCCTCCTTGTCGATGATGCTGCCCTCGGTGACATAGTGCGACACGTCGGCAATGTGAACGCCAACCTCGTACAACGTTGAACGTTGAACGTTGGAAGTTGAACGTTTATTTTCACTATCGTCGTTCAACGTTGAATGTTCAACGTTCAACGGACGTATGCTCAGTGCATCGTCGAAGTCCTTGGCATCGGCGGGGTCGATGGTGAAGGTGAGCACGTCGCGGAAGTCCTCGCGGCGGGCAATCTCCTCGGGAGTGATGCCCGGTTCAATCTTGTTGGCGGCATCCTCTACGCGCTTGGGATACTTATAGGGCAGGTCGTACTGTGCCAGGATGGCGTGCATCTCCGTGTCGTTATCGCCCTGCTGACCCAGCACGTCAATTACTTCGCCCACCAGGTTCTTCGACTCCTCGCTAGGCCACTGGGTGATGCGCACCACTGCCTTCTCGCCCGTCTTGCCACCCTTCAGCTTCTTCTTGGGTATCAGGATGTCGTGCACGAAGATGTTGCCCTCGGTCACCAGGAAGGCGTAGTCTTTCTCCACTTGCAGGATGCCCACGGCCTGGTTGTGCTTGCGCTCCAGAATCTCAATGACCATGGCCTCCTTGATGTGGTTCTGCCTACGGGCCATCATGGCCACGCGCACGCGGTCGCCGCCCATGGCGCTCATGGAGTTGCGCTCGCTCACGAAGATGGGCTTGCCGCCATCGTCGGGCAAGAACGAGTTCTTGCCGTTGGTCTTGCGGATGAAAGTGCCCTCCTGCACCTGTGTCTTCAAGTTCAGTCGGAAGGTGGAATTGTCGACACGGCTCAGGACGTCGTCCCACGCCATCTCCTCCATCGCATCCACGGCCAACATCTTGGCTGGATGGGTGTTAAGGTGCAGTGCCTTGAATATCTGCTTGTAGCTCAGTGCCTCGTTGGGATGAGCTTGGAACAAGCTCTGCACGGCTTCGGCCACCATGCGCTTGTTCAGTCGTTTTCCTCCATTTCTTTGTCCCATAATTAATAAAATAATGTATGAATGACTATTAGGCGCAAAGTTACGAAATCTTTCTTTACCATGCAAGATTTTTGGCGAAAAGTTTGGAGGCTTCGGAAACATTTCCTATCTTTGCACCCGATTTCTAATACAACCTGACGAAAAGTCAAAAATGACAGCAAACCATCTTACGAAGCATTCCAAATGGCATCGGGCGGCGAGTTAGCGCGCTGAGCCTTTTTGCCAAGGAATGAACTATTCGTGTTCGCACCGCGCAAGGCGATGACGACGTTGTTTGGCGTCGTTATATCCTGGCAGGAGCGGAGATGGTGTGCTCTTTGACTTTTTGCTACATTTTGTTCTTGCGTCATGGTCAAAATCGGGTAGGCGATACCCTTCAAAATTTTGGTAACGACTTTTTGAAATTTGGTAACGCTTTTTTGAAAAATCTCATACGGTTTTTTTTTAGGACCGCATATACCCTCTCACGAGGTGCGCCTACGCGCGCACTTTTTTTGCGTTGTATTGGAATTCTATGATTAAACTTGTATCGCATGACACAAATATTTGTTTCAATGATTATTGAAGGCGAGTATCAAAACTTGGCCTGCAACACTGGTGATGCCGTTGTGGTGGTGAAGCTCGACAAGAGCATGAAAGCCGACGAGCACTATTCCTTTTTCATCTATACCGACGACCTGATGCTGATGGCCGACGCCGAGACCGGACAAGACACTGTGGAGCGCCGTGGACGCGTGCTCCAAGCACATTTGCACGGGCGTTGCCCATGGATGCCGGGCAACTATTTCCTGCTGCTGCGCTGGGCTCATGACGATGTGCTGCGCTACGACCTACAACTCGACGAACACCACCAGTGGCACGTGGACGCGACCCCTACACGCTGCCAGTACATGAGCCGCGAGGACATACTCAGCGGCACTCTCATCATGCAGCGGGCAGCGTGGAGCAGGCTGAGCAGCCATCCCGGCGCCAGACAGCTGAAAGAGTGGTGCATCAACAGGGCCATGCAGAACCGCGTGAATGCCAGCCGCTGCAACGACCATTACAACCCGCTGGAGATGAACGACAATCTGCTGGTGGCCTACCGCTCGCGCATCTGGCGAACGATGGTGCCGCTGATGATGAAGAGAATTGGCAACATCGAAGGTGAACTGTGCCCCGTAGACTGCGCCATCCTCTTCGATCCCACGAGGAGCAATGCTTTCGAGGAGCTGCATAGCATCTTCGGCGACAGCTCGGCTGCCAACAATCCTTTCGACATGTTTCAGTCGTGGGCCGACGATAGTAGATTGCGAATCTACTGTTTCCGCAACATAGGCGCACTCGTCGATACTGGTGGCAAGAACCTCATGCGCGCCATCCTGCGCCACTGTCCCACGAAAAACAAAAAAGTCATCTTCATGGGCACACAGCAGGAGATCGACGCGTTGTTGGAACAAAACCCCACGCTGCAGCAATACTTCCCGCCGCAGAACCGTTTGAGCGAGGAACCCTATTCGTGCCAGGACATGTTGCGGCTATTCTTTAGCGAAGCCGATGGAGCCCACTTGCTGCTGTCGTGCAAGGCACGCGAGAAAGCTTGGCGCGTGGTGGGTAAGGCTTGGCGGCAAGGTATCATCAGCAACTGGACTATGGAAGATATGCGCCAATGGGTGAACGACGAGCTGGTGCCAGCCAACATGAAAGGGCTCATCCAGCGGCGACAACAGCTACGCGACGACCAGTGTCCACACCTGATGCTGCCCGAAGACCTCGACGCGGCCACGTTGCTGCGGCAGCAGTCGTCTTTCGACGCGGCCATGCACGAACTGAACCAGATGGTGGGCCTCGACGAACTGAAGCAGAGCATCACCACGCTGGCCCGCCGCATGCGTTTCAATGTGGAGCGCCGACAGCTGGGGTTGCCCATCAACGACATGGCCACCTACCACGCCGTCTTCACCGGTAATCCCGGCACGGGCAAGACCACCGTCGCCCGTCTGCTGGGCAAGATTTACCACTCGCTGGGACTGCTCTCGCGTGGCGAGGTGGTTTGCGCCGAACGCTCCACCATGGTGGGACGCTACATCGGCGAGACCGAAGAGAACATGAAGCATCTGTTGGAGGAGGCCCGTGGCAATGTGCTCTTCGTCGATGAGGCCTACACGCTCTACAACAAGAACGACGACAAGGATTTCGGCCGCCATGCCGTGGAGGCGCTGCTGGTGATGCTGTCGCGCCACAACCCCGACATGCTCATCGTCTTCGCCGGATACCAAAAGGAGATGGATAATCTGATGCAGATGAATCCCGGACTGGCGGGGCGCTTCCCCTATAAGTTCCATTTCCTTGACTACAACGCGCCACAGCTGATGCAAATTGTGGAGCGCGTGTTGCAGCGCGATAGCTACGAGCTAACCGACGATGCCCGTCAGGCGCTGCAGCAGGGTATAGCCTTGACCGTGCAAAACCGCACCGACACCTTTGCCAATGCTCGATGGGCCGAGCAGCTGGTGATGAACGGCATCATACCCGCCATGGCCGACCGCATAGCATCGGCACCCCATGCCTACGACCGCGCCGTCTATCAGCGTATAGAGGCGGTCGACGTGGACGTGGCACTGGAGCGCTTCGGGGTCAAGGCACCGCAAACACGTCAGCGCAGAACCATCGGTTTCTGCGCCTGACGGCTGCGGCCACAGCCAGCATCAAAAAAAGGGGAAAAAAAGATGTCGTTTCGCGGAAAATGAGTAACTTTGCACCCAATAAACCTATCAAAAGAAAGAACGTATGAAAAAAACATTGTTGAGCCTCGTGGCTGCCTTGCCCTTCTGCGGAGCAATGGCCGACGAGGGCATGTGGACACTCTACGACCTGCCGCAGGCCGTCTACGAAAAAATGCAGCTGGAGGGCTACCAGCTGCCCTACGACAAACTCTACAAGGCCGACGACGCCATTATGAAGAGCGTGGTGAATTTCTCGGGCTATTGCTCGGGCGTCGTCGTCAGCCCCGACGGGCTTGTCTTCACCAATCACCACTGCGGCTTCGAGGCCATCCGCAGCCACAGCACCGTGGAGCACGACTACATGCTCAACGGATTCATAGCCAAGAGCTACGAGGAGGAGCTGCCCAACGAGAATATGTTCGTGAGTTTCATGGTGGAGCAGAAGGACATCACCGATCAGGTGATTACGCCGCGATTCCAAGAGATGAGCATGATGGAACAGTCCATGTTCCTCGACAGCTTGGAGAACGCTCTCTCCAAGGAGGTCAAAGCCAAGGACAAAACCTTGCGCCTGGAGCTGAAACCCTTCTACGAGGGCAACCGCTACTACGTCACCACCTATCGCGACTTCACCGACCTGCGCCTCGTCTTCGCCATCCCCAAGTCGATGGGAAAGTTTGGCGGCGAGACCGACAACTGGATGTGGCCGCGCCAGACGTGCGACTTCAGCGTGTTCCGCATCTATGCCGACCCGGAGACCAACGGTCCGGCAGCCTATAGCGAGAAGAACGTGCCCTATCACCCCCAGCACTGGGCCAAGGTGAGCACCGAGGGCTACCGCGAAGGCGACTTCTCGATGACCATGGGCTATCCCGGCAGTACCAGCCGCTATCTGAGCAGCTACGGCATTGGCGAGCGCTATGCGCAAAACGCCACCAGGGCACAGGTGCGCGGCGTGAAGCAGGAGGTGATGAAGCGCCACATGGACAAGGCCGAGGGCGTGCGCATCAAGTACGACTCGAAATATGCCCAGTCGTCGAACTACTGGAAGAACTCCATCGGCATGAACAAGTGCATCGACAGCATTGGCCTCATCCAGCAGAAGGAGCAGTTCGAACAGCAGTTGCAGCGCTGGCAGGACAGCACGGGCTACCTGAAGGGTAAGCTCGACCTGCAGCGCATGCGGCAGCTCTACGAGCAGCGCATCGCCATCAGCGAGGAACTCATGCTCTGGGGCGAGAGCTTCTCGCGCAACGAGGAACTCACGCAACGTGCTATGCGCGCCAACACCCCGAACACTCGCAGAGAGGGCAGCGGCAAACGTGCGCACATCAACTTCAAGGACAACAGCGACACTTGGGACTACGACACCGACCGCGAGATACTGGGCGCCATGCTGCAGAACTATCGCGAGCAGGTAAAGGACCAGAAATGGCTCCCTGAATTTTATACAAAGGTCATCGACCGCAAGTTCCATGGCGACTGCCAGGCATACGCCAACCACCTCTACAAGAAGTCGGCACTCATCAAGAAGGGACGCGTGTATCCCAACAAAGGCTCGTTCATGAAAGACCTGGGCGTGAGCTACGGCTACGAGCTTACCCAGCTGCGCGATGCCTTGCGCAACCAGCTCGTGGGCGTATCGGCCGAGATTGAGAAGCAGGAGCAGTACCTCTGCGATGCCAAGCTGCGCATGGAACAGGACATGCCCCACTACAGCGACGCCAACTTCACCATGCGCATGAGCTACGGACAGGTAAAGGAATACAAGCTGGGCGGACGTCCGTCGGGCTACTACACCGATGCCGTCAGTCTGTTACGCAAGATGCAGGTGGCCGACCAGCAGGAAGACTACCGCGTGGAGCCTGAAATGATGGCTCTGATGAACGTGGCCAGCACACCAGCCCCCGGGACCGTGCCTCGCTACTTCGACAAACATACGAAGAAGTTGCAGCTTTGCTTCCTCACCACCAACGACATCACCGGCGGCAACAGCGGTTCGCCCATGTTCGACGGACAGAACCGCCTCATCGGACTGGCTTTCGACGGCAACTGGGACTCGCTGTCGAGCGACATCTTCTTCGACTCGCAGTTGGCACGCTGCATCGGCGTCGACATCCGCTTTGTGCTCTACATGATGGACTACTGGGGGAATGCCGACCGACTGCTGAAGGAAATCACAGGAAAATGAAAACGGAAATGAGAAATGAGAAAGGCTGAGAGGAAATATTGGCTTAACATGCAGACATGCCGCATGGCATTTCTCATCTTTTCTTTGCTCCTTTCTCCTTTCTCATTCCTCGTTTCTCAGGCTTTTGGCGGTTATCTTGTTGATTTCAAGACATCGGCCAAAAACTTCTCCGACACTATCGCCATTGAGTGGACGGGCCACCAAGTGTATGTCCCCGTCGTCATCAATGGCCAGCACATGCGCTTCCTGCTCGACACCGGTGCCGGGCAGAGCGTGGTGTATGAGGGCACGGAGCTGGCCAATGGACCATCGGCGGGTAGTATCGTCTCGCACGATGCCACAGGCGGTAGCAGTACGGTGAACATGGTGATGTTGCCGCCTATCACATTGGGCAACACCACCCTCACAGGATGCCGTGCCACCGTGCAGCCAGGACCAGCACCAAGGGGAGTGGACGGGCTGCTGGGCTTCGATTTGGTGAACGGCGGCCTTTCACTGACCATCGACGTGCCTCGGCAGCTGCTCATCATCACCGACCGCTTTCTGCCTTCCCCACCACGGGGTGGCAGTATCAGGTATCGTCTGAACTACCACGTGCCCTACATCGACATCTATCCCTTCGGGCGTCAGCGCGAGCGGGTGCTCATCGACACCGGCAGCCCTCGTTTCTTTGCCATGAACAAGCAGCACTTCGACGATGCGCTGCTCGACATGCTGCCCCGTCATGCCGACCCCGCCACCGTGAGTCGCTGGGGCGACCTCACCATCGAGGGGCGAGCCATCGGTCGCCATGCCATCGGCCATTACGGCGTGGAGCCGCTGGGTGAGGTGGCGTTCCTGTGCCTCAACCATTTGCAGATAGGCTCCAGCGTGTTCTCCGACTTGCACTGCATCACTACACAGGGCGGCTCACATCTGGGAGCGGCCCTGTTGCAGCATGCCGTAGTCACTTTCGATGCAAAGAGAAAAAGAGTAACCATCACGCCCTGTACGGATGGGGAAGGAGATGCCTCGGTTGGTATCCCCGTTGGCAACCGCCAACTGGAGATGGCCTTCGTGGCTAATAACGACGGACTGCCACAGGTAGGGCTGGTGTTGCCGCAGAGTGATCCCTACCGACAGGGATTCCGGCAGGGCGACGTCATCGAGCAAATCGATGGCCGACCCGTGCTCAGCCTTGCACAATTCATGCGTTGGGGCTTTGAGGTGGGCCGTACCTACACCTTTACCCTGCGCGCTACTGACGGCCAGCAACACACGGCCAACTGGGTGCGCATCGCCAAGTGAACAAAAAAAGCGCTAACTTTGCAAAAAGTCAGCGCTTTTTAGAGAAAGCCTACATCTTCGAGATGATGCCGAGCTTGGTGGCGCGGATGAATTCGATGATGTGTCGAATCTGCGGACCGTCGGGCACCTGCTGCTCAATCTGCATCACAGCATCGAAGACGCTGGTCTGACCCATAAACACCAAGCGGTAGGCATTGGCGATGTGTTTCAGCGTCTTCTCGTCGACGCCGTAGAACTTGCCCATGGTGTAGTTTACGCCACCATACTCTGAGCGCTTGGTGCAAATGATGTAGGGGGGCACGTCCTTGGAGAAGGTGGTGCCGGCCTGGATCATCGCTCCCTCGCCGACGCGCGTCTTGGCATTCTCAATGACGGAAGAGCTGAAGATGACGCCATCCTCAATCACACAGTCGCCGGCAATCTTCGTGCCATAGCCAAAGACGCAGCGGTTGCCCACGACGGTGTCGTGGCTGATGTGTGCGCCCTCCATGAGCACGTTGTCGTTGCCCACGATGGTCTTGCCACCGGTGTGGGTGGCACGGTTGATGACCACGTTCTCGCGGATGATGTTGTTGTCGCCGATGATGCACTCCGACTTCTCGCCACGGAAATCGAAATCCTGCGGCAGCGCTCCGATGACGCTGCCTTGGTGCACCTTGTTATGGCCGCCCATGCGTGTGCCGTCGAGGATGCTCACGAAGGGGAAGATGATGCAGTTGTCGCCGATAACCACGTCGTCCTCGATGTAGACGAAGGGGAATATCTTGCAGTTGTCGCCGATCTTCGCCTTGGGCGAGATCTCGGCTCTTGGACTTATTTCGCTTGCCATAATACTTTCTTTTGTTTATTTACTTCCTCCGCCGAGTGCTTGGTAAAGGCTGACCACGGCCTGCATCTTGGCGAAGTCGTCGCTGACTTTCGAGATGCGGGCGTTGAGCAGCGAGCTTTGTGCCTGGATGACCTCCAGGTAGCTGCTGCCCTTCGAGGTGTATAGCTTGCGGGTGTCCTCAACGTTCTGATTGTACAAATCCACCTGCTTCTGGTCGAGAAGGCTCTTTTCCTGACTGCTGTTGTAGGTGAGCAGGGCATTGCTCACCTCGTTTCCTGCCTTGAGGATGGTGTTCTGCCAGGTGTTGAAAGCCTGTTCCTGCTGTGCCTTGGCCACCTTGAGACCAGCCACTATCTGTCCGTGTTGGAAGATAGGCTGCGTGAGACTGCCAATGGCCGAGAGGAGCCACTTGCCGGGATTGACAATGGTACCAAGGTTGTTGGTGAAAGTGGCGTTGCCAGTGATGGTGAGGCTGGGATAGAAGCGCGAGCGGGCCGTCTCCACGTCGTAGAAACACTGTGCCAATGCCATCTCGGCAGCGTGCACGTCGGCACGATTCGAGAGCAGCTGGATGCCCACGCCGGCAGAGAATTCCTCAGGCAGGTGCTGGTTATAGAACGAGCCACGGTCGATGCGGTGGCCAGCCTCGCCTAAAAGCAGTGAGAGCGAGTTCTCCATCTCGCGAATCTGCCGTTTCATGTCTACGGTCTGTGCCTGAATCTGGTAGTAGCTGGCTTCGGCGCTCTGCACGCTGGTGCTGCGGGCGCGGCCCAGTTGCATCTGCAGCTTCATCATCTCCCACGTCTCTTTCACCAGACCTTCCATGTCGTTGAGGATGGCCAGTTGCTCGTCGAGCATCATCAGGGTGTAGTAGAGCGTAGCCACGCCGCAGATGATGCCTGTCTGTGCTGCCACCTGATAGTCCTTCATCATCAGCAGCTTCACCTGAGCAGAACGCTTCTGCGAGAGAATATTGCCGAAGAGGTCGACGTTCCACGAAGCGGAGATGGGCAGCTGGTAGGTCTTCGAGGTGGTGGCTCCGTCCATCTGCACACGGCTGATGGTGCCGCTGGGCGCAAAGGTTACGCCGGGCAGGAAAGCCAGCTTGGCCACCTTGAGCATGTCCTGCATCATCTGAACGTTCAGCGCTGCATTGAGCAGGTCGACGTTGTTCTCCAAGGCCGTCTCGATGAGTTGCTGCAACTGTGGATCAGTAAACACCTCGCGCCAGGGCAGCTGACCAAAGTTCTCGTCGCTGTTCGTCATGAGGGTGTCCACGTCGCTCTGCACATCGCGTATCAGTCCCGTGGCGTTCACGTCGGGACGCTCATACTTATTGTAAAGACCGCAACTCACTATCATAAGCGAGCAAACGGTGAAAATCAGTATTTTCTTCATAGTCATAAACAAATCTACTTACTTCTTTACTCCTTTACTCGTTTATTACTTTTGGATTTCATATTCCACAGGGCGCTTGGCATACTGCTGCAGCTCGGTGGCCACGTCGGGGTTCTCCTCGTCGCCCTCGAACTTCATCGGGCGGAACTTCTCTTGCAGACCCTGGAAGATGACGAACAGGGCGGGCACCACAAAGATCTGGCAGAGCGTACCGATGAGCATGCCACCCACTGCGGCGGCGCCCAGCGTCTGGTTACCATTCTTGCCTACGCCGCTGGCGAACATCAGAGGCAGCAGACCCACCACCATGGCGAGCGACGTCATGAGGATAGGACGCAGACGGGCGGCGGCACCCAACACGGCGCTCCACGAGATGGCCATACCCGTCTGGCGACGCTCCAAGGCGAACTGCACAATCAGGATGGCGTTCTTGGCCAACAGTCCAATCAGCATGATGAGCGAAATCTGCATGTAGATGTCGTTGGCATGTCCGAAGAGCATGGTGAAGAGGAAGCAGCCTGCCAGACCGAAAGGCACAGAGAGCAGCACGGCCCACGGCAGCAGGTAGCTCTCGTACTGTGCAGCCAGGATGAGGTAGATGAACATGAAGCAGAGCAGGAAGATGATGGCCGTAGAGTTGGTGGCCTTCGCCTCCTCACGCGTCAGTCCGCTGTAGTCGTAGGTGTAGCCCGTGGGCAGCACGTCGGCGGCCACCTCTTGTGCTGCCTTGATGGCTTCACCAGTGGAGTAGCCGCTGGCCACCGTTCCCGTCACATTAATCGAGGTGAACAGGTTGAAGCGGTTGATGTTCGTGGGGCCGTAGACGCGCTCAATGTGGCAGAACTCCTCGATGGGCGACATGCCCGCAGGCGTGCGCACATATATATTATTGAGACTCTCGGAGGTCATGCGCGACTCGGGTGTTCCCTGAATCATCACGCGGTAGAGCTTACCGTAGGCGTTGAAGTTAGAGGCATAGAGTCCGCCATAGTATCCCTGCAGGGTCGAGAGGATGGTGCTGGGCGAGATGTTGCTTTGCTTGCACTTGGCCACGTCGACATGCACCATGTATTGCGGGTACGAGGGGTTGTAGCTGGTTTGTGCGCGCTGTATCTCTGGGCGCTTGTTCAACTCGGCGATGAAGGTGGTGACAATCTCAAAGAAGCGCTCCAGCGAGCCGCCCGTGCGGTCCTGCATCACCAGCGACAGTCCGCTGTTGGCCGAGAAGCCGGGAATCATAGGCGGCGAGAAAGCCAGAATGTTGGCATCCTTGATGTGGGCTGTCTTCAAGAAGATCTGCGCCACGACACCACTGGCCTCCAGGGGATTGAGGAAGAAACGGTAGATGCCGTCGCCTTCCCACAAACCCTTCACCTTCCACCAGAAACCTTTCTGGCGCTCGCTGAAGGGTTTCAGTTTCAGGATGAACGTGGCCTGGTCTGAGCCAGCACCAGCGATGAAGTTGTAGCCCTGAATCTGCTCGCGGCTCTGTATGGCGGGGTCGGCAGCGAGGATGCTGTCCACCTCGTTGATGATTTGACGGGTGCGAGCCACGCTGGTGGCAGGGGGCATGCTGATGGTGCAGAACAGGGTGCCGGTGTCCTCGTCGGGCACCAGACCGGTCTTCGTGGTGAACATGGTTCCCACAAGGACTCCAATACCCACCAACACGGCGATGCCAATGAGCAACGGACGGCGCACTGTCTTTTCCACACGCTTCTTGTATTTGCCCAGAATCTTGTCATAGGCGGTGTTGAAAGCCAGGTGGAAGCGGTCCGCGCGGCTCATCTTCTTCTCCTTGCCGTCGGCATCGTGCGGTTTCAGGAAGATGGCGCAGAGTGCCGGCGAGAGCGTCAGGGCGTTCAAGGCTGAAATGAAGATAGAGACGGCCATGGTGATACCGAACTCACGGTAGAACGTACCCGTGGTGCCGCCAAGGAAGCTCACGGGGATGAACACCGAGGCCATGACCAGCGTGATGGAGATGATGGCACCCGATATCTCGTTCATGGCATCGATACTGGCGGTGAGCGGACTCTTGTAGCCCTGGTCGAGCTTGGCGTGCACCGCCTCCACCACCACGATGGCGTCGTCGACCACGATGGCGATGGCCAGCAGCAAAGCGGATAGCGTGAGCAGGTTGATACTGAAGCCGAACACCTCGAGGAAGAAGAACGTACCGATGAGCGACACGGGCACGGCGATGAGCGGGATGAGCGTGGAGCGCATATCCTGCAGGAAGATGTACACCACGAGGAACACCAGGACGAGCGTCATCAGCAGTGTGAACACCACCTCCTCGATACTGGCGTAGAGGAACTCAGTAACGTCGTAGTTGATTTTATAGAACATGCCCGGCGGCATCAACTTCTGCTGCTCGGCCAGCTCGGCCTTCACCTGCTTGGCAATCTCGTTGGCGTTGGAACCAGCAATCTGCTGCACCATACCCATCACCGACGGGATGTTGTTGTTCTTCATCGACACCGAGTACTGCAGTCCGCCCAGCTCGATGCGTGCCACGTCTTTCAGGCGCAGCGTGTTACCGTCGGCATCGCTGCTGATGATGATGTTGCCAAACTCCTCGGCGGTCTTCAGACGACCCGTATAGCGCATGGCATACTCGTAGGCCACGTCGGCCTCCTCGCCAAAGCGTCCAGGGGCGGCCTCCACGTTCTGCTCGGCCAGCACGGCACTGATGTCCGAGGGCATCAGGTTGTACTGCTTCATCACGTCGGGGTTGAGCCAGATGCGCATGGAGTAGGTCTTCACACCGGGGCTCTGCACGTCGCCCACACCTTGTATACGCTTGATGGCGGGGATGATGTTGATGTTCGAGTAGTTCGTCAGGAACTGGTCGTCGTAGCGGCCGTCGCTGGTCAGCGTGAACATCATCACCTGACTGGTCTGTCGCTTCATCACCGTCACGCCGATGCGAGTCACCTCGGCGGGCAGCAGTGCCTGTGCCTGCTGCACTCGGTTCTGCACGTTCACGGCGCACATGTCGGGGTTCATGCCTTGGCGGAAGAGGATGCTGATGTTGGCCGAGCCCGACGAGGCCGACGAGCTCATGTAGTCCATACCCTCCACACCGTTGATGCTCTCCTCCAAAGGCACAAGCACGGAATTCTTCACCGTCTCGGCATCGGCGCCAGGATAGCTGGTGAACACCACCACTGTGGGCGGGGCGATGTCGGGATACTGCTCGATGGGCAGCGTGGTGAGTCCTATAAAGCCCAGGATGACGATGAGGATGGAGATCACCGTCGACAGTACCGGGCGCTTGATAAAGTTTGTAAAAGTCATTTTCTCCCCCTATTTTATTTCTTCATTGCATCCACAATGTCGCCGGCCGTCATGGCCTTGGCTTGTTCCTTGATTTTCTCTTCGTAGCGCTGGGGCGTGATGGGCACAATCTCCATCTGGTCCTGCAGCTTCGTGATGCCATTGGTCACATATTTGTCGCCTACTTTGAGGCCGCTGGTGACGATGAAGTTTTTGCCGTCGTCCTGCGGGTCGACGGTGATCTCGGTGTAGACCACCTTGTTGCTGTCGTTGAGCAGGTAGACGAATTTCTTGTTCTGCACCTCGCTGACCACGCGTTGGGGAATGACGATGGCGCCCTCCGACTCGCGTGGCACGATGATGGTGCCCGCGCCACCGCTCTTCAGCAGTCCGTCGGGGTTGGGGAAGCGGGCCTTCATCTGCACCGAACCGGTGGCTTTGTCGATGACGCCGCTGATGGTGGCCACGTGGCCTTCATAACCATAAATGCTACCGTCGGCCAGCTGCAGCTGCAACTTTGGGAACTGCTCGGTGGCGCCCTTCAGGCCGCCCTCGGCCTTGCTCATGGCGAGCATGTCCTTCTCCGTCACGCTGAAGTAGACGTCCATCTGACTGATGTCGCTCACGTGGGTGAGCACATTCGAGGCGCTCACCAGCGCACCCTTCTTCAGGGGCAGCGTGCCTACGACACCCCGGGCAGGGCTCTTCACATAGCAGAAGCTCAAGTTCTCCTTGGCCGAGGCCAGCATGGCCTGTGCCTGAGCCAGCTGTGCCTGTGCGCTTTGCAGCGAGTTGCCAGCCGTCTGCAGCTCATACTCGCCGATGACATGGCTGTCGAAGAGTTGCTGCGAGTTCTCGTAGGTCAGCTTGGCGGTGTTCACCTGGCTCTGCGCCGTGTTCACGCTGGCTTGAGCCTGACGCACGGCGGCCTGGTAGGTCTCGTTGTCGATGACGAAAAGCACCTGTCCGGCCTGCACCGTCTGACCTTCCGTCACGTTGATCTTCGTGAGGAATCCAGTCACCTTCGGGCGTATCTCCACGTCCTGGATACCATTGATCACGGCGGGATACGTCGTCTGCATAGCCGCTGCCGAGGTGGTCACCTCTTGCACCGGGTACTCATTGTCGCCAAAATTGGGCATGCCACCACCGCCGCCACACGATGCCAGCATGGTGGTGAGGGCAGCGGCCAAAAACAATTTCTTTTTCATACCTGTTGTTTATTTATTAGTTTTGTATTGCTTGTTTACGAAAACCCAAACGGCTTATTTAGGTTTTTTTGACGTGCAAAGTTACGAAAATATTATGTAAGCTACACACATTGCACGTGTTTTTTACACTTTATTAGCACAAAAACGATGCAGAAATAGCCACACACAGCGACTCGGAGGCTCATATATATAAAAGATGTGTGGATGCCAAGCTAATTGTTCTTCTGGAACTTGGCGGGCGTGGTGCCAGTGTGCTGCACAAAGATTTGGTGGAAATACTGTCGACTGCTGAAGCCGCAGTAGTCGGCCACGCTCTCTGTCGACCAGTCGGGATGCTCGCCCAGCACTTGCTTTGCGTCCTCCACGCGCAGGTGGTTCATCAGCGTGGCCAGCTTGTGGTATTCCGACTGGCGCAGCCACAGTTGAAGCAGCCTTACAGAGACGTGGATCTGCTTTGCCACGATGCCCAATGTGAGGTTGTGCTGGCGGAAAGCGCCTTCGGCCGTCCATTGTTCCAGCGCCTTTTCCACCTGCTGCCGTTCTTCATCGGTCATCGACAAGGCCTCCCCTTTTGCTGCTGTGGGAACGTCTGAAGGGGAAGTCTCCGTGGTCGTGGTCGCTTCATCCTCTTCCCCTTCTTCGGCTTCCTCCACGCGGTTGGCATCCTCGCTGATGCCATAGCTGTAGATGCTGATCACCGTATAGGAGATGCTGAAGAAGGTCACGACAGAGAAAATTATCAGCGCCACCCCCTCGAAGAAGATGCCCAAGGGCACCGCCAGGGCTATCAACGTCAGCAGGTGCACGCTCAGTCCCATCCACCTCAACAGGTCGTGACGCTCGCGGTCGAAGTATTCGTCCACGGCCAGCTGCAGACGTTTGTATTCACGTATTTGCAGGATGAAATAATAGCATTGCATGAGCATGAAGAACCCAGCTCCCACATATTCGGCGCTACGTAGTGGCTGCGACTCTCCGGGCAGCGGCACGCCGTCGAGGGCAACGGTGGCCAACAGTCCCACCGCCACGATACCGCAAATCACCACTCCCACCGTCCATTCTTTAGGGCTTACACGCCCCCGCCGCTGCACATTGAGAATGGCCATGTTGATGAACAACGCGGCGGGCATGAACAGTAGCAGGTTCAAAAACACGGCCTGCGTCACACCCATCTGGCGCAACCCCAACTGGTGCTGCACAAAGAACTGCACGGCGATGAGCAGCGTGCCGCTCACCAACAACCAGCGTGCCCTGGCGAAGCCGGCATGGCGCATGGCGCGTGGCGGAACACGCACCACCAGCATCATGGCCAGTATCGTCATTGCCAGCATGCCGCTGACCTGCATCTCTCCTGTCGTCATCATTGCAGCAAAATTACGAAAAAAAATTCAGACGGCCATCAAAAAAGAGCAAAATGTCAAAAAATCGCGATATTTTGACACCTGAAAGTCCGTTTTTTGACACTAACCGGTGTTTTTTGACACCTTCTCACGACATTTCTGGCTATCTTTGCATATCTTATATATAAGATATTCTTATGGTCAAGTATCGTTTTGTTTCATTCCGCGACAATAATGTAACACTATAAAACTATCGAATCATGAAAAAAGGAAAAGTTAGAAAAAACCTGGCGAGGGCGGCCATGACGCTGCTCCTTGCCGCGCTCTGCTCCACAGGGGCATGGGCAGCAGGTGACATTTGTGTGGCTGGAGCGCGCTACACGTTGTTCAACGCGGGCTACAAATACATAGCCAGTAGCTTGCCTAACGCCTGGTATAACACCCCTAACGGCGAAAACGAAGAGGTTGTCTGTAAGAGACTCTTCGACGGCGACAAAAGCACGAAGTGGGTTTATGTGCCGTCGGGCACCAGCAATTCTTGTCCGACCCTGACCATCGACTTTCAAGTAGTTGCATCAAATAATTTTTATCCTGTGGTAAAGGGCTATATATTGGTCACTGGTGACGACACCGAGACTTATACCAACCGTAATCCCACAAAGTGGAAGCTTTATGGTTCGAATGACATAAATGGCACGTGGACAAAGATTGACGAGCGCAACACCAGTAGCAACAGCGCCGACAAGCTCCCTCTGTCCAACTTGGCAGAAAAGTCATACATGACACCCAATAACAACACTGGCTACACGTACTATCGACTTGAGATTACAGACGTCAATGGAAGATTGAGCAGTGATGAGAGCAAATATAAATGCCAGTTGAACGAATTGATACTTTTCGGAAACTCAGAATACTATAACAACAATACGCTCAACAACTACACCATAGGCGGTCTGGAGAATGCATTAACGTGGACTGGCAACGACCTCGCGCCCGACTACTACGTGCACCGCAACGGCACTCATCTGTCTCCTTCAAATTATAGAAGTGGCATTACTCCTTCACGCGTGAGGGATGCGGGCTTCTACACCTTGACCATTTATGAGAATTCTTCAAACTACCCCGGCGAGAAGAGCGTCATATTCCGCGTGGCGAAGCCCTTGGAAGGCGAGGGTACTGAAGAAAGCCCCTACCTTATCAACGACTACAACGACTGGAATGCTTTCGCCGAGAAGGTGACTTACGACAACGCCAACTACGGCGACAAGTACTACAAGCTGACGTCAGACATCACCGTCACGACGATGGTGGGTTCGAGCGGCAGCCCCTTCAAAGGCCACTTCGACGGCGACGGCCACACGCTGACCCTCGACCTGAGCGCCGCGGACTTCTTGAATAGCCACAACCTGAGTGCCGACGGCACATGTCGCGCCCCGTTCCGCTATGTATCCGGCACATCAAGTAGCCCCATCAGCATTCGACGTCTACACACCACCGGCACAGTGACGGCTGGCTCTGCAGTCCTCGACGACGTGAACATGCACCGTTCCGGCCTGATTGGCCAGTGCAACGGCTACGTTAACATCGACAATTGCTGGAGCAGCGTCAACATCACCAGCAGTCTTGCCCGTGAAGGCGGTCACTCTGGGTTCATTGGCAAATCCTATAGTAATAGTGTTGTGAAAATCAACAACTGCCTCTTCGATGGCACCATCACCGGCAGCACAACTACCCGATGCGGTGGCTTTGTGGGTGGCGGCGCCTCCAATGTCACCATCAAAAACTGTCTGATGGCAGGAACGCTTGATATCAGCATCGACCCTAATGACACGAAAAACAGTGCCACATTCAGCCGAATCACATTGTCAAGTGACAGCAAAAAAAACTATTATGTTAATTCCTACGGCACCGTGCAGGGTACTGATGTCGGCGAGATGACCAACGACGAGCTGCTGGCTGCCCTCGGCAACCAATGGGAGATATTGGGAGGCAAGGTGGTGCCCATCATCGACACCAAGAACCTGAAGCTCGGCACTGTGGAGTGCAGCACCAACTGGCCGTGGACGGGCGAGGAAATCAGCGTGGTGCCGACGATAAAGGACGTGGACGGCAACTTGGTCGATGCCGCCAACTACACTGTGAGCTTCTCACCCAGCCCCGTACAGGCTGCCGGCGACTACACCATGACTGTCACGGGCAGCGCCAATGGCTATCGTGGCACGCTCACCCATCTGTTCACTGTGAGCACCATCCCCAAGGGCATGTATCAAGATGGGGAGACGCTTGCCATCAATATGCCGAAGAGCGACATAACTACGCTGGACCTTAGTCAGTTCAGTGTCAATTCGTTCAAGGTGTATGACGATGGCGGTAAGAATAACAACTACACCACATATTGCACTGGCAGCCTTAAGATTATTGCTCCCGAAGGCCGTCTGATTCGTATTTCAGGCAATGTGAAGTGTGCTAGTTCTGGATACTTGAAGATCTACGATGGTGGCACGAGGGTTGACAACATCATTATTGGAAAGAGCCGTTTCGGTTCCACGGAAGGTGAAAATATCGGCACGCTGACGTCCACGGGCCAGGAGATGCTCCTCTACTTCTATACCAGTTCGCCAAGGTACGAAGGCCTCGACCTGACCGTGACACTGATAGATGCCAGCACGGAGTATGACATCACTGTGGTCAATCTCAACACCGAAAGGGGCACGGTGAGCGTCAACCCCGCACTGGCTGCCGCCAATACCGACATCACCGTGTCCGTCGCACCGGCCAGTGGCTACAGGCTCTGCGACCTGCAGGCTGCCGATGCCTTCGGCAACCGAATCGACCTCTCTCACCTGCTGTGGTACAACAACACCAGCACGGGTACGTTCAAGATGGCTTCGAGCGACGTGACCATCACGCCGACGTTCACCAACGTATGGACAGCCGAGGGCGGACTCTATGTCAACATGCCTAAATCGGGGGAGACGCTGACTGTCAACCTCGACACAGAGACCCCCTCAGTGAAAATCTACGACGACGGAGGCAAAGACCACAACAACAGCTACAATTGCGACGGCTATCTGCTGCTCACCGCTCCACAGGGTTACAGTGTGAAGCTGACAGGCACAATGGACACAGGGGCTTTGAAGGCGTACGACGGCAGCACCGCTGTAACGCAACTGATTAGCAGGAGCGCCAGCGGTGAGCCAAAAAGCATCGGCTCGGTTTTGACTACTGGCACCCAGATGCTCATTCGCTTCAATTCTACTGCCGACTATTACGCCGGTATTGACCTGACGGCATCGATTTACAATCCTAATACTGAAAATAACATCACGGTGGTAAACCCCGTCACTGGCGGCACCGTTACCTCTTTGGTTGAAATAGCAAAGTATGGCGACGAGGTGGCGCTGAACATCACGCTTGATACTGGCTATGTGCTTGAAAGCATCGAGGTGAAGGATGCCGACAACAACATCATCAGCACCGGCGACTGGACGTGGTACGACGTCGGCTCGACAGTCAAATTCACCATGCCTTCAAGCGATGTCACCGTCACACCCACGTTCACCGACTGCCCCAGCATCAATATTAAGAATACTGGATCCAATTTGAGCAATGCCATGGTTATGGACATCCCAGCCGGGCTGATGAGCTTCAAAGTGTATGACGACGGTGGCAAGGACGGTAACTACAGCCCGGGCACTTTTCATAGCTACACGCTGTTTAACGTTCCCCAAGGCTATTGTATGAAAGTGAAAGGAACAGTGAAAACCTATAACTACAATGATGAGCTGAAAATCTATGACGACAATTCCACCAACTCACTGCTTGGCTCTTACGTTGGGACTAAGGATGTAGGCGAACTGTTCACGACCTCCAACCAGATGCTGCTCTATTTCAACGGTTTTGATAGTAATGTAGCAGAGGGCTTTGAGCTGACTGTGAACGTCTTCAACCCTGCCACGCTGGTCACCCTCAATAACAACGCTACGAACAACAGCACAACCATCGCCAACAATGATGGCAATATGACGAGCGTGCAGCTCTCTAACCGCACATTCTATCAAAACGGCGACTGGAACACCATCTGTCTGCCCTTCGACATGACGCTGTCGGGCACCCCGCTGGCAGGAGCCAACGTCAAGACACTGACCGACGCCAGCTTCGAAGACGGCACGCTTAATCTGACCTTCGGCGACAACACAACGGAACTCACAGCCGGGACACCTTATATAATTAGGTGGGAGCCTGCCGACCTCGTCATAAATAATAAGACTGACTGGGATAACTTCGTAGGAGCAGTGAATGGTCATGGCAACACGTTTGAGAATAAAGTAGTTCGCCTGGCCGCCGACATTGATGGTGTCACTTCAATGGTGGGCACAAGTTTAAGCTCATATAAGTTCAAGGGCACTTTCGATGGCAACGGCCACACGCTGACGCTCAACCTGCAGGCCAACGGCGATTACTGCGCTCCGTTCCGATATGTCGATGGTGCCACCATCAAAAACCTGCACACGGCGGGAACCGTTAATGCCGGTACATATAAGTTCGGTTCGGGTCTTGTAGGCGAGAGCAGAGGAACTGTCACTATCCAGAACTGCAGGAGCAGTGTTACCATCAACAGCAGCGTCGATGGCGATGGCACCCACGGTGGCTTCGTTGGCGTAGAGAATAGCGGCAGCGTCACCTTGACCAACTGCCTCTTCGATGGCACCATCAGCGGCAGTGCAACCACCAGCTGCGGCGGCTTCATGGGATGGCATGCCACTCAGAACAACAACACCTACCCTGTGACCTTCGAAAACTGCTTGATGGCCGGCACATTGGATATCAGCATAGATGAGAATAGTGCCACCTTCACTCGCAATGGCGATGTTGGTACTACCATCATCAACTGTTATTACACAACGGCTTTGACCAACAACGGCGTCAACCAAGGTGATCCAGTCGTCAATATGAACAACGATGAACTGGCTAATGCGCTCGGTAGTGGCTGGCAGGTGAGCGCCGGCGGGGTGATGCCAAGAATTATCACCCTCGTCGACCCGACATTCTTAGGTGTGAAAATCAACAAAACCGTAAACGACCAGGTCTTCGACCTTGGCAGCGGAAAGTCCATCACCTTCAAGGGCACCTATGACAAGCTGAGCTACGACGAAGACACACCCAGCATTCTCTTCTTGGGAGCCGCTAACACGCTCTATTATCCGCAGAACGGTGCCTCCATCGGTGCCTGCCGTGCCTACTTCGAGCTTGGCGGCATTACGGCTGGCGATGTGTCGGGAGTCCGTATGTTCTTCGGTAACGGTTCCGAGGAGACTGGAATAGTTAACGTTGAACGTTCAACATTCAACGTTCAACGTTTAGCGTCCGACGCTTGGTTCGACCTCAACGGTCGCAAGCTCAATGGCGTGCCCACCGCCAAGGGCGTCTACATCCACGGAGGCCACAAGGTGGTGGTGAAGTGATGTAGTTTACTACGCCAGCGGCGCTACGCGAATAATCGTAAATGTTGCGAAAATGTATCGTATAATTTGCGATTATTCGCGTTTTATTTTGCCCAGAACAGTCTTGTTGTTTTTGTTTGCTTGCTGAACGGCCAAAACATCTTGAAAATGAGATGCTTGTCCGCGGTTTTATGCGTTAGGCTGAAAAACGGTGGCGCCTTTCAAAATTTTGGTAACGATTTTTTGAAATTTGGTAACGACTTTTGAAAAAATCTCGTACGAGATTTTTTGGAGGGCTGTAGCTTTGCTTTTTTTCGCCTTCGGCGGTTACGCAAATTGACGCGAATGACACGCGAATGATTCGTAAATGTTTTTGTTGAAGAAATAGATATTTACGAATCATTCGCGTGTCATTCGCATGGCGTCGCAGACAACCTTTTTTGGCGTATAGGTCAATTTGCAGGATAGTTTGACTGTACTATGTGTCAATGGGTCAAATTGCAGGATATCTTTTTGGCTGTTTTGTTTGGCTGTAATCTTCAGATTTCGTACCTTTGCCGTGCAGTCTGAAGCATAGTGGGGC
>JAFZSR010000009.1 GCA_017619275.1 Prevotella sp.
AAATCGAAGAGTTTTATCCTGCAAATTGACCCATTGACGAATTATTACGGTCAATCTGGACGCCAAGCACCTTGATTGCTCAAAACGACTTTATACAAAGGAGTCTTCAGAGATTTTATCCTGCAAATTGACCCATAGGTCGGATTTTAGAGACCCCACCCCTAACCCCTCCCCTTGAAAGGGAGGGGAGTGGCTGCGCGTCGTTTATTCCTAATTGGTCTTAATGACATTTGGGGGTAAAAAATCTCGTACGAGATTTTTTCAAAAGTCGTTACCATTTTTAAAAAAGTCGTTACCAAAATTTTGGAAGGCGACGCTTGCCCAAAAAACGGGGTTGCAGGGTATGCTAAATAAGTGGCAAAAACGGGTTTCACTACTGACACAACACCTCGAGCAGCAGAGGGCGTTGGGCGGTGGAGGCTGTGAGCCACTCGATGCCCTGGCGAAGCTGGTCCATGTCGTGGGCGCTCTGGTATTGGATGTCGTTTTGGCGGCAGATGCCTTCGGCGGTGGCAGCGTGTCTGCCTGCTACCAAGGTGTTGGCGGCGGCACTTTGACTGAGGCCGGGCAGATGGTCGAAGATGGCGCCGTGGCCGTTGTTGAGCAGGAGGATGCGCAGGTTGCCGCCGATATTCTGGTTCCACAGGGCGTTCTGGTCGTAGAAGAAGCTGAGGTCGCCGATGACGCAGTAGACCTGTTCGTCGGGCATGGCTGCACTGAAGCCGGCAGCGGTGCTGAGCGAGCCTTCGATGCCGTTCACGCCCCGATTGCACCACACTGGGTGCCCCTGGACATAGCGGTTGGCCAGGCGAATGGCGGTGGAGTTGGCGTAGTGAACGGTGAACGTTGAACGTTGAACGTTGAACGTTGAACGTTGAACATTGAACATTGCGCGTTCAAAGAGTCGCACGGCGGCTTCTTCGCCAAAGTGTAGGGGGGCGGCGTCGATTTCTTGTTTGGCCTGTGTCAGCAGGTGCAGCCATTGTCGGCGGTATTCGGCGGCGGCATTCGTCAGCTTGTATTTCGAGACTTTGTTGTTCAGCGACTGAAGGATGGCCTCGACATCGCCCACCAGCACGCCTCGCAGGTTCTGGAAGGTGTCTTCCACCTGCCCCGTGAGGTTGACGCGCCAGCAGCGTGCATCCTCGGCTTGGCGCAGTAGCTGCTTCAGTCGTTTGCTCACGATGGCGTCGCCAACGTAGAAAATGAAATCGGGAATTAACGTTGAACGTTGAACATTGAACGTTGAACGTTCAACGTTGAGCACTTCCTCGAAATGGCTGACGCTGGTGAGGGGCGACAGGGTTTCGTGGAGCACGATGACGTGGCTGAAGAGATGGTCCAGGCCCTCGTAGTGGAAGCGCAACGACGACAATTGCCCGAAAACGAACATCGGCCGTTGGGCATGGAACAGGTCGTCGAGCAGTGCTTGGGGCAGACAGTCGTAGTCTGTGGCAGGAGCATAGCGGCGGATGACGCGCTCCTGGGGTAGCTGTGGCGTGGTGAAATGGAAGAGGGGTTCGGTGATCGGCACGTTGATGTGAACGCACGGCCGGTGGTCGGCAGTGGCCTCCATCAGTGCCTCGTTCGTCAAGCGGTTGCAGAAGCGGGGAGCGTCTTCGGGCAGGTTCACGCTCTTGCTCACCCATGGGGCGAGGGCGCCGGGCTGTGGCAGTGTCTGACCGTCGAGCTGATCGATCCACTCGGCGGGACGGTCGGCCGAGATGACGATGAGCGACTGGTGCTGATAGTGGGCCTCTGCCACGGCGGGAGCCAAATTGAGCAAGGCCGTGCCGCTGGTGACACAGACGACCACGGGCAGGTCGGTGGCTTGGGCAATACCGAGGGCGAAGAACCCCGCCGAGCGCTCGTCGGTGACGGGGAAGCACTGAATGTCGGGACACTCGTTCAGATTATGCACAATGGGCGCGTTCCTGCTGCCAGGGCACACCACGGCGTGCTTCACTCCGTGGGCCACCAGCAGTGCGGTGAGCGTGTTGACGCTATGTTTATCAGAATACATTCTCAATCTTCAACGTTCAATGTTCAATGTTCATCGTTCAACGTTCAATGTTCAACGTTCACCGTCCAACAGCCTTCGCATGGTGTCCATCTTTGTCTCGGTCTCCAGCCATTCTGCTTGTTCCACGCTTTCGGGCAGCAGACCGCCACCAGCGTAGAGTCGATAAGCTTTTGAGGTGATTTGCATGCAGCGCAGCGCGACGTAGAGGTGTGTTTGCAGCACATCGTCGTCATCGGCAGCTACTGGCCCCATGAATCCGCTGTAGTAGAGGCGGGGCGCAGCTTCGTGCTCGGCGATGAAGGCTTGCGCTTCGGCTTTGGGCAGACCGCAAACGGCGGGGGTGGGGTGGAGGGCTTCCACCAGACTGCCCAGCTGCTCGCCGTCGTTTAGCTGGAAGGTGAAATCGGTGCGCAAGTGTAGCAGATGGGCAGCTCCCACGGTGCGGGGGCCTTCCTGCACGATGTCGTGCGCGCGTGTCTGCAGGCACTCGGCAATGTAGGTGGCCACGAAACGCTGTTCCTCTATGTCCTTATGCGTCCAGTCCTGTTGTTGGCCTTCCTTCATCGTGCCAGCCAGGGCGATGGTACGCCAGCGGTCGGCGTGCCGCTCAATCAGGATTTCGGGCGAGGCGATGAGCCAAGTGCCGGTCTGCGGGGTGGTGACGAGGGCGATGAACATGCGGGGATAGCTTTGGCAAGCCTTCAAAAAAAGGTCGGCGGGCAGGGTGTCGGCCCTTCGTGGCATGCTTGCTTGGCGTGCCAGCACCAGCTTTTGGAACTGCCCGTCGGTCAAAGCGCGGTGGAAGGTGGCAAAGTCTGCGGCGTAGGAAGACGATCCCTCCTCCTGCTGCCCCTCCTTGAGGTATAAATCCGTTGGCAGAACCATCTGCTGCTCTCCTTGAAGGGAAAGAGTAAGGATGGGTCTGTCGGGACGAATAAGCACGATGGGCGTTTGCGGGGAGGCGATGAAGGGGGCGATGACAAAGCCTCGGTGGGTATGGAGCGAGGATAGCGATGGCAACGTCACGGCTTCGCCCTTCACCAGCGTGCAGTGCTGGGCATAGGGCATGCGATAGATGGCGAAACTGTTCATTTGCCTTTCACAATATAGTTGGTGACGCGCACGCTGCTGATGAGGTCGCCGCTGGTGTCGTTGATGTCTACTTGCCAAACGTGGAGCGTCGTTCCCTTGTGGAGCAGTCGTGCATGGGCGGTCACGGTGTCGCCCTCGACCACGGCCTTTACATGGCTGCCGCTCACCTCAATACCAACACAAGCGCAACCGGGGCACAATGCCGACGAGCCCACGCCAGCCACATTCTCGGCCAGCGCCAACGAGGCACCGCCGCTCAGGAATCCAAAAGGCTGGCGGTTGCGCTCATCCACATGCATGCGTGCCATGCAAGTATCGGCATTGGGGGTGGAAAGGAATTCCATTCCCAATGCCGTGCTCAGATTCGGTTTGCTGTTGATGATTTTGTTAATGTCGTCGACATTCATACTTTCTTGCGTCCTTTACATCCTCAACTACACAACTCCTCACTTGAACAGCGAGTACTCCTTGATGCCCCACGCCAGGGCGCTGGCACCCAGCATGTCGCGCTCATGGTCGTCGAGGGCTGACTCCAGGAACTTCACGCGTCCGCGAATGTTGTGGAACACGTGCTTCTCGAACTCCTCTTGGGCGGGGTCGGTGAGCCAGTGGCCAGCCTTTGAAAGTCCGCCGGTGAGGATGATAGCTTCAGGGTCGAGTAGCGAAGCATAGGCCGACAGGGCCAGTCCCAGCATGCGCCCCGTGCGCTTAAACACTTCTTGTGCCATCTCGTCGCCCTGCTCGCAGCAGGCGGTGATGTCCTTCGGGGTGAGATGGTCGATATTGCGCATGAGCGAATGCTTGTTGCTCTCGGCCATCATTTCATTGGCGGTAAGCACGATGCCGTGCGCTCCGCAATAGGCCTCCAGGCAGCCTTGCTTGCCGCAGCCGCAGGTGCGTCCCTTGGGTACGACGCAGGTGTGACCTATCTCGCCGGCAAAGCCATTGGCCCCTTGGTGAACCCGACCGTTGCTGAAGATGCAGCTGCCGATGCCATGACCCAGCGAGATGAGAATGAAATTGTTCATGCCGTGTGCGCAGCCGAAGGCATGCTCGCCAAGGGCCGACGAATGGGCGTCATTGTCGAGCGCCACGGCGAGGCCCAGACGGTCGCGCAGCATGGCAGCCAAGGGCACCACTCCTTTCCATTTCAAGTTGGGGGCGTTCTCGATGCAACCCGTCAGATTATTTCCGCTGGGCGAGCTGATGCCCATCGAGCGAATGCATTCGTAGCCTCCGTTGCGCTCGGCCAGATTGACGATGCGCTCGCAGAGGGCACTCATGTATTCGCTGACAAAGGGATAGTCGCTCGTGTCAAGCGAGTCGCTGGCGATGATATTTCCGCGCACATCGACGATGGCGATGCTGGTGGTGTCGAGGCTGATGTCGACGCCCACCACACGGTTCTTGATATTTGTCTCGATCAACATTTCTTTCGCATAGAATAATTCAACAACGTCTGTCCAGACCCCTTCCCCCCTCGCTTAGGGGGCTGTGATTCATTTGAACAGCGAGTACTCCTTTACCTCCCAAGCCAATGCGCTGGCGCCAAGCAGACTGAGCTCGGTGCCGGTGAGCGTTGAAGTGAGGAACTTCACCTTCTGCTTTAGATTGTGGAACACATTTTCCTCGAAGGCCTCACGGGCGGGGTCGAAGAGCCAATGGCCGGCTATAGAGATGTCGCCTGTGAAGATGATTGCCTCGGGATTGATGACCGAGGCGTAGTTGGCCATGCCGGCTCCGAGCAGATACCCCGTCTTCCGATACACTTCTTGTGCCAGATGGTCGCCTTGTTCGCAGCAATCCAGGATGTCTTTGTAGGAAAGCTGGTCACGGTCACGCATCAAAGAGGGCTCGTCGCTCTCGGCCAGCAGCTCTTGGGCAGTGAGCTCGATGCCATGCTCGGCGCAGTAGGCCTCCAAACATCCGCGCTCCCCACAGCCGCAAAGACGGCCGTCGGGATTGATACAAGTGTGGCCCACCTCGCCGGCAAAACCCTCGTTGCCCAAGTGCGGGCGGCCATTGCTGAAGACACAGCTGCCCAGCCCCGGTCCCAGGGTGACGACGATGAAGTCTTGCATGCCATGGGCGCTGCCGAAGGCATGCTCGCCCAAGGCCCTGATGTGGGCGTTGTTGCCCACGGCCACGGCCAAGCCCAGACGGTCGCGCAAGAGCGATGCCAGAGGCACTTCGCCCTTCCACGGCAGACTGGGCGAATTCACGATGCTGCCCCTGACGAAGTTGCCGCTCATGACGCCCACGCCCACCGAGCGCACGCGATCGTAGTCGATGCCCTGCTTCACCAGCAGTGCCATCATCTGTTCGCAGAAATAAACCACAAACTCATCGAGATCAGGATGCTCAAAGGTGTTGAAGGCATCCTGCGCAAGAATGTTTCCGCGGATGTCGACGATGGCGTAGGTCGTTGTGTAGGGGCTGATATATCCCCCTATCACAAGTCTCTTTGATGTTTTTTGTATCATCCCTTTCTGGTTTTGCTAAGATAGATGGGGCAAATATAGCAATATTTTTCAGAATGGCCAAATGTTCTTCTACTTTTTTGATTCCCTTAACACCGTCATCGGCCGTCGTCGACTATTTATTCTGATACCATTTTTGTAGGATGTAGAAGGCCTTTTTCTTCTCGCCCTTGTCGGAGAAGAGACCCTTGCGGTTGTAGTAGTCCTGAATGCCATCGAGCACGCGGCGCGGCGAGCGGAAGTCTTTCAGAATCCAGGGCGTGGTACCGCAGAGGCCCTCCACCTTGTCGAGCATGGCGGTGTTCTCAATGTAGAGGTTCTCTTGGAACTCCTCGGTCCAGCGCTGGTTCTTCGGGCCGTGCAAGCCGTACTTGGCGCCGCCGCCAAACTCAGAGACGATGGCGGGTTTGTCGTAGGGAATCTCCCAGCGCATCTTCGGGGCGTCGTTCACGTCGCGATACCAGCCGATGTACTGGTTGAAGCTGACCACATCGACATACTGGTGCATGTTGTCGTTCAGGCGGTTGAGGTAGTCCGAGGCGCCCGTCACCTCCATAGCCATAGAGATGAGGCGGCTTTGGTCGAGGCTGCGGGCGTGCTGTGCCAGACGGCTCAGGAAGCTGTCGCGCTCGCGTGAGTGCGGCGTTTCGTTGGCGATGCTCCAGATGATGACGTTGGCGCGGTTCTGGTCGCGGACAATCATGTCGGTGAGCTGGCGCTGGGCGTTCTTGAAGGTGCCGTCGTTGGTCCAGGCGATGGTCCAGTAGCAGGGAATCTCGCTCCACACCATGATGCCCATGCGCTCGGCTTCGCGCACGGCATACTCGTTGTGGGGATAGTGGGCCAGGCGCACAAAGTTGCAACCCAGTTCCTTGGCCCAGCTCAGCAGCTCGTGGGCATCGGCGGTGCTGTTCGCACGGCCACCGCCGTGCGATTTCTCCTCGTGCATGCTGATGCCCTTGAGGAAGATGGGCTGGCCATTGAGCAGGATTTGCTTGCCGCGAGCCTCGATGGTGCGGAAGCCGATGCTGTCGGCGACAATATCGCCGACCACCGAACCAGGGGCAGAGGAAGATGCCGAAGCATTAGCAGCGGCAGGAGCATTGGCAGCGAGCGACAGCTCCACGCGGTAGCGCTTGGGATTGTCGGGGCTCCAGAGGGTGAGCTTCTTGGCGGGCACGCGCAGCGATGCGCTGGCCTTTCCTTTGGCATCGGTCAGGAGGGGTGCCGAGAGCTTCAGCTCGGGGATGTTCACCGTGAGCTGGCGTCCTTCCGTAGGCTGGCTGAGCTGCACGTTGACGGTAATCTCGCGCTGCTTGGCCTTGGCGTCGGCCTTCTCCAGTTGCACTTTGAAGTTCTCGATGTAGACATCGGGCACCTCAACGAGCAGCACGTCGCGGGTGATGCCGCCATAGTTCCACCAGTCGAAGATCTGCGTGGGCACGGCCTCGGCCTTGCGCTTGTTGTCCACTTTGACGATGACCACGTTCTCGCCCTCGCGCAGCTGGTCGGTGACGTCGGCATTGAACGGCGTGAAGCCGCCAATGTGGTGGCACACCTCATGCCCATTCACCCAGACGTAAGTCTCGTAGTTCACGGCGCCGAAGTAGAGCAGCGTGCGCATGTTCTGCTGCTTCTGGTGCGAGAAGCGTTTCATAAACCATACCGTCCCCTCGTAGAAGAAGAGACGCTCGTCCTGCGTGTTCCAGTCGCCGGGCACCTGCATCACGGCAGCTTTGTCGAAGTCGTACTCGATGAGGTCTTCGGGCTTTTGTGGCTTGGCATTGCGGAAGAATCCCCAGCGCGTGGGGTTCATGCGATAGTCGTAGTAGCCTTCCTCCTGCACGTCGATGATGTAGTGCCAGGGGCCGTTGAGGGATGTGGTCTGTCGTGCCAACACGTTTTGCAGCTGTGGCACTTCGGCGGCTTGCGCATGGAGGGCTGCAAGCAGCGATAAGGTTAAAAATAGTTTCTTCATTGTTATTAGAGTTTATTTCAGTTCCATTTCTTTTTGCAAACGGATAATCTCGTCGCGATATTGTGCTGCCTGCAGGAAGTCGAGCTGCTTGGCGGCCTCCTTCATGCGACGGGTGGTCTCGGCGATGAGCTTTTCTATCTGCGGACGTGTCATCTGCTCCACAACGGGGTCGGCAGCCATGTCAAGCGTTGAATGTTCAACGTTGAATGTTGAACGTTTTAGCTCGCGGATGTCGGGACGGTCGTCGTGACTGAGTCCACCGGTGGCCAGTTCCTTCACTATCTGCGTGGGGGTGATGCCGTGCTGCTCGTTGTAGAGCAGCTGTTTGGTGCGACGGCGATTGGTTTCGTCGATGGTCTCCTGCATAGAGCCAGTAATGGTGTCGGCATACATGATGACGCGACCGTTGACGTTGCGGGCAGCACGCCCAGCGGTCTGCACCAGACTGCGGCGGCTGCGGAGGAAGCCTTCCTTGTCGGCATCGAGGATGGCCACCAGCGACACCTCGGGCAGGTCGAGACCCTCGCGCAGCAGGTTCACGCCCACCAGCACGTCGTACTTGCCACTGCGCAGGTCGGCCAGGATTTGCACGCGTTCGAGCGTGCCCACGTCGCTGTGGATGTAGGCTGTCGACACACCGTGGTTCAACAGGTATTCGCTTAGCTCCTCGGCCATGCGCTTGGTGAGGGTGGTCACCAGTACGCGCTCGTGGCGCTCCTGCCGCTGGCGTATCTCCTCCATCAGGTCGTCGATCTGATGCTCCGAGGGGCGCACCTCTATCTCGGGGTCGAGGAGTCCGGTGGGGCGTATCAGCTGCTCCACCACCACGCCCTCGGCTTCGGCCAGCTCATAGTCGGCGGGCGTGGCCGAGACGTAGATGACTTGGTTCACCATCTGCTGAAACTCCTCGAAGGTGAGGGGACGGTTGTCGAAAGCGGCGGGCAGACGGAAACCATACTCCACCAGGTTGGTCTTGCGGGCACGGTCGCCGCCATACATGGCACCTATCTGCGGCACCGAGACGTGGCTCTCGTCGACAATGAGCAGGAAGTCGCGCGGGAAGAAGTCGAGCAAGCAATAGGGTCGCTCGCCCGCCTTGCGCCCGTCGAAATAGCGCGAGTAGTTCTCGATGCCCGAGCAATGGCCCAGCTCCTTAATCATCTCCATGTCGTATTCCACGCGCTCTTTGATGCGCTGCGCCTTCAGCTCGTCGCCCAACTCCTGGAAGAAGGCCACCTGTTTCACCAGGTCGTCCTGAATGTCGTGGATGGCCTTATGCGTCTGCTCCTCGGTGGTCATGAAGAGGTTGGCGGGATAAATTTTGTAGTCGGCATAGCGGCCCAGGCGGTCCATCGTCACGGGGTCCAGCTCCTCTATGCTGTCAATCTCGTCGTCCCAGAATATCACGCGCAGCACAATGTTGTTGTAGGCCATGTAGATGTCAACCGTGTCGCCCTTCACGCGGAAGTTGCCGCGCTCCAGTGCCAGGTCGTTGCGCACGTAGAGCGACTGCACCAGCTTGCGCAGCAGGGCGTTACGATCGATGTTCTTTCCTTGGCTGATCTCAATCACATTCTCCGACAGGGCGTTGGGGCTGCCCATGCCGTAGATGCACGAGATGGACGACACCACCACCACGTCCCTGCGCCCCGACAGCAGTGCCGAGACGGCGCTCAGGCGCAGCCGGTCGATCTCCTGGTTGATGGCCAAGTCCTTTTCAATATAGGTGTCGGTGTGGGGCAGATAGGCCTCGGGCTGGTAGTAGTCGTAGTAGCTCACGTAGTACTCCACGGCGTTCTCGGGGAAGAAGCCGCGCATCTCCTCGTAGAGCTGTGCCGCCAGCGTCTTGTTATGGCTCAGGATCAGGGTGGGGCGGTTCACCTGCGCAATCACATTGGCCATGGTGAACGTCTTGCCCGAGCCGGTGACGCCCAGCAGTACCTGCGAGCGGTCGCCGCGCAGCACACCGTCGGTGAGCTGGCGGATGGCCTCAGGTTGGTCGCCCGTGGGCTGATACTTCGAGGTAAGTTTGAATTTCATGTTTTGAGTGCTGCAAATATACGAATATTTTTTTGATTCAATCCATCTTTCGCCTGTTTTTTTCGCCCTTGACGTCAAAAAATAAGGTCGGCAGAGTCAACCAGCAAGTGCAAGTAGGGTGGAAATATTGAATAATGTTTGAAAAACTCGTCCTTGGGTCTCAAACCACCGTCGTGAAACGCGACAGTGGTTCTGTCCTCCTGGTCAACTGGAAGTACAAACTGATACTTTGTGACATGTGACTTTGTGACATTAAGGAGGTTGAATATGGTGGGAGGAGAAAAAGAGAGTATTGTATTTTAAATATTATTAATAATTATTATATATTATTTATATATAGTTATATTTTAGGGAGGGGCGCACACATAGCGGAGGGGCTTAATGTCACAATGTCACATGTCACAGTGTCACCACTTGGGGGCGCTGGGGCATGAAGGGAAAACGGTGCGCTGGCGGGGGAAAACGGTGCGCTGGCAGACGGAAACGGAGCGTACAGCCCAATTGTGCGGGCGGCTGCTGAAAACGATGCGAATTGGAAGGCCGAAATTTGGAGGATGGCGGAAAAGGCCGTATCTTTGCACCTGAATCCAGCGCGCGGATGCCAAAAAACAAGGTCTTGCCAGACAAGCGCCAAACGGTTGACTGAAAAGAACCGCCACCGTCCGATATTTTGGTAACGACTTTTTTGAAAAAGTCGTTGACTTTTGAAAAAATCTCGTACGAGATTTTTTTATGGGTTACTTCAATCATTTTCAAGGGCTGCGCATCGTTGAAAAATGGGGTTGAAAAATAAAAAATAAGTTTTTTCGTTTTTTGATATGATTCGGATTATATATTCTCGCGAAATGTGGAATATATAAGTAGAAGAACGATTCGCAAATGGAGAAAAGAACCGATAATACCCCAGCCATGCAGGACGAGACGCTGCTCATACGCCGCATCCTCGACGGACAGCCCGAACTGTATCGCCAGCTTGTCAGCCGTTATGCCGAGCAGGTGCTGCGGATGGTAGCTCGCCTGATTCCTCAGCCCGAAGAAGCCGAGGAAGCTACGCAAGACGTGCTGCTGGATGCCTTTCGGAGTCTTTCCCGTTTCGATGCCCGGCGTGCCAGCTTCCAGACCTGGCTCATGGCCATCGCCTACCACACATCGCTGAAGTACTATCGAAAGCATCGCAAGTCGGTTCCCGTCGTCGAGGTGGAACAAAACTGGCTCGAAAACATTACGGACGATGAGACAGATGCCCTGCTGGACGACACCTCCGGCAACCGCCTGGCACTCATGGAAAGAGCCATCGGCCTGCTGAAACCCGACGACCAGATGCTGCTCAGCCTCTACTACTTCGACAACCGCCCGATAAGGGAAATAGCCACCATCACCGAGCATGACGAAGGCTATCTGCGCTCGCGGTTGCAATGGATACGAAAGAAAATGGCCATCATCATCAAAAACCTTGAAAGCAATGAAAAAGAATGACCAATACCAAGACCAAGGGTTGCGCAAGGCCGTGCAACGCAAGAACGAAGCGACAGAAAGAATGTCGCTCCCGGAGGATTTCGCCGACCGACTGATGCTCCGCATCCAACAGCAGGAAGCACCGACGAAGCGTCGCCGCGTGTGGCTCTACCCTGCCATCGGCATCGCCGCCACCATCGCCTTGCTGTTCTCCGTGGGTGTCGTCCTCAACAACCAAGATGGGGAAAAGCCTAATCTTGTGGCACAAACCGACACCATGAAAGTGGTGCCACAAAAAGAGAACGTGAAGAAAACAGGCGTCAAGGAGATGGCCGACACGGTGAAAACGGTGAAGGAGATTCTGAAAATTACCAAACCGCCCAGGCACTACATGGCCAAACAAGAAAAACAATCAGAAACCACTCCAGAGCCTGATTTTGAGGACGAAATAGCCCGCGCGGAGATGGCACTGGCCGAGGAAGAACAGCGGATGGCGGAAATGATGTTGCAAATGAATGGCAGTCGGCAAGTCGACTATCAAGAAATGACCAGGGAAATCCGCCAGAGGGGTGAACGCCTGACTCAACAAGTGGAAATGGCTATCAGCGACGACACGTATTAATCAACAATAAAAAACTAACAAGATATGAAAAGAATCGTATTTGCACTTTGTGCCATATTCGTTTTCCTCGGCACGATGGCTCAGGGGAACATTGAGAAGCGCCTGCAAGGCAATCCAAAGATTGACAGCCTCGTAAACAAAGTGGTGGCTATGGGAGTCAGTCCTGATGTGTCCTATAGTTTCGACGGAAAACTCCATCATACTGTGAGCATCCAGTGCATTCGGATGAACGATTTCCAGCCCACTGCCCCCACTGGTATTGCCCGAGTAGACTCCATGAATCATATAGGCGATAGCCTTCGGCAGCAACAGGCAGAACGTTGGGACCGCGCGTATGATGCCATTCGCAACACCTGCAAGTCGCTGATCGACGACGCCAAGGAGAGTTACGTATGGGAGTATCACCGCAATGGGGTGGACAGCGTTCGCTATGCCTTAGCCATAGGCGAATACCAGCCTGGCAATGCCATGACGACCTACCAGCACAATAGAGAAGTATATTATAACAATGCCCCTGAGTTAATCTCTTTCTACTATAATACTAACCCAAGTAACGATGGGAGCAAGTGGAATTTCAAGGGATTTGGTAATTTCAGATATGAATACACACCCGACAGCGTGTTCAGACCAAAGAATGAGACAGTTCCTCTCGACAAGGTGGCGTTTTCACAACTGCTCCAGCCTATTCTATCACAAAAAGGTATCACGAGCCGTGAGTTCTACGCCTATCACGACAGCACCTACACATTTGATAAGTTAGACTTTGGCAAGGATGTGTTCGTCGTAAGAGTGAACACTTTGGACCCCATACAGCCCAAGAACGAGACGAGGGGAACCGTCTACACCATGCACTCCAAGGCTCAGGCCGACGAGGTATTGAACCAAATCAAAACGGCAACGTTGACTTTCTTGGAGAACAACCCCGGTATTTGGTTTTCTTACCATCCCTATGCGGACTATGGATATAAGAAATTGTACAAACTCTTGCAGAGCGAGTATATGACAAGAGTCCCCGACTTCTATCAAATCTACCTTCACAGCGTAGTAGAGAAAAAAGAATTCAATATCATCATTGTGGAAGGCACGGGCGACATGATGATTCCCGCGGAATGGGCCGTCGTGAAGAGCTGGAAGAATGGCAAGGCGACCTACGACAAGCGGGCGATGAAGTACCTCACGCCCCAGCAGGCCCGTGAAAAGTCTTCTGGTCGTAGTATCACCACCCGGCAGTTCGAGCCGATAGATTGACGATGTATTAATTCATGTTAAATGTTGAATGGATGGCGTGACATTTCGCCATCCATTTGCTATAAATGTATAGAAAGACAAAAGAACGGGCAAATGGCGAAACGAACGACGGATGCTGAAACACGAATGACGAATTGCGAATTACAGTTGGGAATTCGGAGTTCTGAATTCGGAATTTGTATCAGCCAATATGGCCCGGCACTCATGGCATTCGTGGGGCGCATAGTCAACAGCCAGGAGGATGCCGAGGACGTGGTGCAGGAGACTTTCGTGACCGCCTACGAGCACCTGAAGACCTACAACCCCGAAATGGCCACAGTGAAGACGTGGCTGCACCGACTGGCCTATCACGAAGCGCTGCACCATCTGCGACGGCGAAAACGGCTTGTGAAAATGACGCTCGACGTGGGCGAGGACGTGCCCGACACACTGCCCGACGCCACGACAGCCGAGCAACTGGATGAAGCCATCCAAAAGCTGACACCCGAAGACCAGATGCTCTTGCAACTCTACTACTACGACCGTCGCCCCCTGAAGGAAATAGCCTACATCACAGGCACGGCAGACGTCGATATGCAACGTGAAGTGTCGAGGCTCAGCAGCCAGCTTCACCGAATACGCCAACGACTCAGAATCATCTTAACACACATGAACGATGAACAACGATGACCTTTTTCGCCAAGCCTTGCAACGGCAAAACGACCGGATAGCAGAGATGAAGATGCCCGACGACATGGAGCAGCGGGTGATGGAGCGCATCAAGCGCAAAACCAACCACCGTCGTTGGCTATACCCGTTGTCCATCGGTGCCGTGGCCGCCAGCGTCGTGCTGTTGCTGACGCTCCATATAAATAATAATGTAGAGGAGCAAACCGTCGTTGGGGCGAAGCCGGAGCCAGTTGTGGCGGCAGTAACACCAACCCCGAAGGCGGAAACACCGGAGATTGTACAGAGCCCTCCGCCGACCCCTCCTGTTGAAAAGAGAAAAAGGGTTGCAAAAGCGAAGGTTGCCGAAATCCCCGAGGTCGCCGAAATCCCCGACACCCCCGACACCCTTGGCAATACCATCTGGCACAACAAGGAGAACGTGGAACGGGCGCTGCAAATGTTGGCCGAACTTGAGACCACCATTCAGCGCGAAGAGCAGGAGATACGCAATAACATCATCGAAGTGTCGTTCCGCGCCACGCCTCAGCCCGCCAACACCATCCTCGTGACCAACGAAGCCGGCGACTACGAAGTGATAGAAAACACCAACATCATCGAAATATAAACCTATAAAACCTATAAAGCAATGAAAACAAAAAGCATCATCATCGCAGCCTTGGCCCTGATAACCATCGCGCCAGCTGCCTTGGCACAGGAAAAGATCAAAAAGGTGTTCGAAAGCTTCGCCAATTATGACTGCGCTACCCAGATGGGCGAGCAGAACACGTCGAATGTTGATTCGGCTGGCGTCACCAACGAAAGCCGTGTTCTCTTCATTAAGGTGAAGGAAGATTGTCTCCATTATTTATTTACCCAAATGAAGAATGCCTTCGACGAGGAGAGCCATAACGCCTCCATGTATAATTCGCATACGGGCGATGACGCCATGACGGGCGACGACACCAATCTGCGTCAGCAGTGGAGCGTGTGGAGAGACGGGGCCTCGCCCATCCTCGTGGGCAGCGTCAAGAACAGCAGCTACCTCATCGCCAACTTCGACGACCAGCAGCATCCTGGCTATCGCTCCTGCTACGCCGTTGAGTGGAGTGATGCCGACACCCCCAGTGCTCGCATGGCGAAGCTGGTCTACGTCTATGGCCGCAAGCCAGAGGCGAAAACCAATCAGAACATTCAGTATTATGGCACGGCAACATGGCCGGGCAGCAGTCTGGACGGTACACAGTTGCCCAGCGACCTGCAAAAGCGAATAGAGGAACTGCAAAACATGCCCGACAGCATGTATAAGACCACCATAGATCGGTTGCCCGACAACATCTTCGGTTTTGCGTGGCCTAATGCGAACAATATGATCTCTGGCTCGAGGGACATCCCCTACGATGGCAACAAGGACGCTTGGATAGGCAAGGCCATGAACAACGTGAAGCACCTGAGCAACAGCGACTGGCACCGCTTTTTCGGTCTGCTGACGTCGAAGATGATGGAGCAAGCCAATCGCCTTGATAAATTTGCAAAAGAGGACCTGGTGGTTTCGGCTGGCATTATCCTCGACCTCTGTAAGAACGCCTATCAGTTAGACGATGACGAGTGCGAAGTCAGCGCCAAGCGCTTGCAGCAGGTGGCCAATGCCCTGAGAAGCAATAGCTACGTCTACGACCTGCTGATGCTGGGAGCCAAAAAGCTGAGGAAGAAATAAAGAAATCCGTTGTTTTTTACCGCAGATTGCGCAGATTACTTTGATTTGAATAATCTTAGGAATCTGCGCAATCTGCGGTTAAATCTTGTCAACTCGTAATTCCCAAAAGGCGACGGCAGCGGCGGCTGCCACGTTGAGCGAGTCGACTCCGTGGTACATGGGTATGCGCACGGTGTAGTCGGCCTGGCTGATGGTGGAGTGGGGGAGTCCGTCGCCCTCGGTTCCCATGATGATGGCCAGGCGGGGTTCCGCCTTCAGCCGGGGGTCGTCCAAGGCGATGGAGTTGTCGGTCAGCGCCATTGCCACCGTCTTGAAGCCGAGGGAATGCAAAGCCCCCTCCAGTTGGGGGAGGTGGGAGGGGGCCGTCCATGGCACCAGGAACACGCTGCCCATGCTGACGCGCACGGCGCGGCGATTCAGCGGGTCGCAAGAGTCGGGGGTGAGCACCACCCCGTCGATGCCCAAAGCAGCAGCCGAGCGGAAGATGGCCCCGATGTTCGTGGTGTCGCAAACGCTGTGGATCACCACGATGCGGCGCGCATGCTTGCACACCTCCTCGATGGTGGGCAACTGTGGCCGGCGCATGGTGCAGAGCACGCCGCGGGTGAGCGTGTAGCCGGTCAGCCCTGCCAGCAGTTCCCTGTCGCCCGTATAGACGGGCACGTCGTCTGGCAACCGCTCCACGATGTCCTTCGCGTCGCCCATGATGTGGCGTCGCTCGCAGAGCAGCGCCACGGGCACGATGCCTGCATCCAGTGCCACTCGTATCACCTTTGGGCTCTCCACGATGAAGATGCCCTTCTCCGGCTCCACTCTGTTCCTCAGCTGTGCCTCCGTCAGGTTGCCGAATAGCTGCACCCTCGCGTCGTCCATCGACGCTATCTCAATAATCTCTCGCATAGCGTTTCACATTTAACTATAACCGCAGATTGCGCAGATTTCACAGATTATTCAAATTTAATAAACTGCGAAATCTGCGCAATCTGCGGTTAAAGTTCAACTTTTTTGAATTCTTTTAGTCGGCACTGTTCTCGGGACGCAGCTGACGCACGACGGCGCCTGCCTGCCACATCTCCTGGTTGCGCATGGCTTCCAGTTCCTTCTCAAGTCCGGCGCGGTAGTCGGGCTTTGAGTTCGAGTCGATGCTGATCTGTGCCTCGATGCCGCTCTTCACCGAGAGGTAGAGCCACTCCATGACGGGCTTGATGGCATCGTGGAAGCGGGGTGCCCAGTCGAGGGCGCCGCGCTGGGCGGTGGTGCTGCAGTTGGCATACATCCAGTCCATGCCGCGCTCGCCAAAGAGCGGGCCAAGGCTCTGGGTGAGCTCCTCAACGGTCTCGTTGAAAGCCTCCGAAGGTGAGTGTCCGTGCTCGCGCAGCACCTCATACTGTGCCAGGAGCAGTCCCTGGATGGCGCCCATCAGCGAGCCGCGCTCGCCGGTGAGGTCACTGGTGGCCTCGCGCTCGAAGGTGGTCTTGAACAGGTAGCCGGCGCCGATGCCGATACCAAAGGCGATGGTCTTCTCCTCGGCGTTACCGCTTGCGTCCTGATACACGGCATACGAGCAGTTCAGACCGCGACCCTCGCAGAACATGGTGCGCAGGCTGGTGCCGCTGCCCTTGGGAGCCACGAGGATGACGTCGACATCCTTCGGGGGAACGACGCCCGTGCGGTCGCTCCAGTTGATGGCAAAGCCATGGCTGTAGTAGAGCGTCTTGCCCGGTGTGAGGTGTTTCTTGATGGTGGGCCACACCTGAATCTGACCAGCGTCGCTGAGGAGCATGCAGAGGATGGTGCCACGCTGGGCGGCCTCCTCGATGCTGAAGAGGGTCTTGCCGGGCACCCAGCCGTCGGCGACAGCCTTCTCGTAGGTCTTGCCCTCGCGCTGGCCAACGATAACGTTGAAGCCGTTGTCGCGCAGGTTGCAAGCCTGTCCGGGGCCTTGGATGCCATAGCCGATGACGGCGATGACTTCGTTCTTCAGTACTTCACGTGCTTTCTCAAGCGAGAACTCTTTGCTGGTGACCACGGTCTCGATGACGCCACCAAAATTCATTTCTGCCATAATTCTTTATTTACGATTTAGAAAATTAAGTTTTTCGATTTGTGATTACTTTACCAACACCTTGCGGCCGTTGATGATGTTCAGACCCTTCTGCGGGGCGGTGAGGCGCTGGCCGTTCATGTTGAACATAGAACGTTGTGCGTTGAGCGTTGAACGCAGGACGTCGTTGATGCCTGTGGCGACGGGCGTCTCAATCCAGGCAATGGCCGACTTGTTGCACTCGCCACCGCCATAGTAGATGCTCTGAATGCCAATCTTCATCCAATCGTCGAACACCTCGGCACTGTCGTAGAAGTAGATGCCGTGGGAGCTGTCCCATGTGTTGTAGTTGAAGCTATAGGGGACTTCCGTTGCATCCTCATCGATGGCATAGTACATCTCGGCTGTGAAGGTATAGGGCACCTGCTCGCCGCCCTTCTCAATCCAGACGGTGTAAAACAGTTTCTGGGGATTCAACACCTCGCCATTCGTGTCGACAGACGGGATGGTGCAGTTGAACCCATGCGACCATTCGCTGAAGTCAATGTTGTTGATGGTCGGGTCGGCCGGCGTGGCAGCCACCTCATTGAATCGGGTGATGGTGACATTGGTGAAGGTCTGGTAGGGATACAACTCGGTGAGCATGGCATTGAGCACCAGCGTCTGAGAGGTAGAGAACTGCATGGCCTCGGCATCAAAGTCGAGCACGGCGTCGACCATGTTATTATCTTCGTCGACGGCGGTGAAGAAGCAGTCGATGTTAGACATCCAGAATGATACTGAACCCATGAACTGGTTGGCGGGGATGACATACTGTCCGGCCTCGTTCTTGGTGGCCTTCACCCACAGCTCGCTCACGCTGGAGTTGTAGTCGGCGGCCAAGCCCTGAATGTAAGCGTCGTCGCCATCGAAGCCCACCTTCACCCAAAGCGTAAGCTCGGCGGGATCGTAATAGGGCTTCAGCGAGTTGGCCTGGAAGATGTAGGTCTCGGTGACCAGGTTCTCGGGAATCTCGGGTGCGGTAGGCACGTAGTCGGTGGGATAGACCTCGATGCTATTCAGCTGGGTGTTGCCGGCGATGGTCACCACCACCTTCTGGGCTTCACCCGTCCACACGTTGCCATCGAATTCACCGCTATCGGCGCTGTTGCCAGCATTCCATTTGCCGTTGTTGAACACCATCTTCGTGATGACCTTGCCAATGGGAGCCTCGAAGGTCAGCGTACCGCTATAGACGCGCAGCTGCGGACCTTTGGCGGTGTTCCAGAAACGGTTGGGGGTAGAGGCTGATTCGGTCTTGGGCGAAATTGTGAGCGTCACGTTGTTGGCTGTCAGCACGCGGTCCTCGGTGATGTCGCCTTCATTGCCGTCGTTCGAGCAAGGCTCGTCGGTCATGGCGTTGAAGTCGAAGACAGCCTTTTCGTAAGGCTTGATGTCGATCCAGAAGATTTCCGACTTGTTCTCCTCGCCGCCGCCGGTATAGGTGGCCTGCAGACCCAGCTTGTTCCATTTGCCATAATCCTGCTGCATCAGATAGATGTATTTGGGATGAATCAAGTCATTGTCGGTAAAGCCGTAGGGGAATTCGGTCATTGCCTCCTCCAGATTCTGATAGTCGGCGGGGTCGAACACCACGGGGCTGATTTCCTGCTCAATGTCTTTCAAGAACTGGAACGTCAGTTTCGACGACAGCATGGCGTTGCCGTTGGTATCGAGCGTGGGCACGGTGTACATGACGACGGGGCCGGTTGTGGCATCGTAGATCTGGCTGATGTTGGGCGTGGCCGGTGTGGCAGCCATCTCAATCACCTTGGTCAGGACGGGGTCGTTGTAAACGTCACCCTTATAGTTCCTCACTGCCTCGCGGATGTAAATCTCGCCCTCGGCAGTCATCTTGCCAGCTTCGGCATCGTAGGTGAAGACAACACCCTCGCTGCGGAGATAGAATTCGTAGTGGGTGTAGAAGTCGGCATCGTAGGGACCGAAGTACTGGTCGCCGGGGAAGGTGATGGTGTTGCCGTCAATCGTACCCTTGATCCACGTCTCAGGCAGGTAGGTGCACAATCCCTGAAGATACACATCGTCGCCATCGAAGCCGATGTTCACGTAGCCCGAGACGGGGTCGCCAAAGTTGTCCTTGGCGCTGATGGCCCATTCGTCGGTCTCCAAGTCCTCGGGAGCTACCACTGGCTGCGGGCCAACAGGCGTCTTGCCGAAGACGGGCATAATCCAATATGCATAAGGATAGAAGCTTGTGTCGGTGCTATTCTCTAGGATAACGGGAGTGACAGCCGTCAGCAAGCCTTCTTCTTCATCGTAATTGAAGATGATGTTTTCCGAGAGCGTCTCGCCGTCGTCGCTGCCGCAGATGTATTCTGGGCCATAATCATCCTCGCCCACCAGCTGGCCGTTGGCAAAAGTGGCGGTCGTTCCGCTGAGGGTTCCCTTTATCCAGCCTTCATTGAACCAGTAGGCCAAGCCCTGAAGATAGATGTCGGAACCATCAATAGCCACATTGATGCTCGGCGTGAAGGTCATTAGGCCGTTTTGCATGTTCACAAACAGTAAGCCGTCGATGGTGTACCATGTTTCCACCGTAGCCGTGGCAGGGGGCGTCACCAGGTCTTCGGCCGAGCGCCTCATCGTGTTGGCGGCGGGCTGGGCGGGTCGGGCAATGCCCTTGAAGGTGATACTTGGGCCTTGAACGGTGCCCTGCCAAGGACGCAAGTCCGAACCCTTTTGTGCGAATGCCGTCACACTGAACAGTGCGACCAGCATGGCAAGAATAGTAAATCTTTTCATGCGAAATTGTTATTGAATGAATGAAATTTCAAGAATTCGACCTGCAAAGTTAGCAATTTATTACAAATGGCGCAATATTTCGCCCCATTTTTTTGCTTTTTTGCCTCTAAAACCGAATAATTCTCAATTTCTGGCACAATTAGGACAATAATTCTGAAATAATCACTATATTTGCAGCCGTCAAATTTATGATGGCATAGGCGATGAATCATCCGAATAAGAAGGGAAAGACGATGGTGTCGGTGCTGTTCATGGAGTTCAGCATCATCTTCACCGTGTGCCTGATTGCCTCGAACATCCTCGAAACGAAGCAGATGGTGTTCGGGCCGCTCCACCTGACAGGCGGGCTGTTGATATTCCCTATTTCCTATATCATCAACGATGTGGTTTGCGAAGTGTGGGGGTACCGCCGAGCGAGCATCCTGATTTGGACGGGCTTCCTCACCAACTTCGCCTTCATGGTCATTGCCTGCATCGCCGATGCCATCCCTGGTGCGCCCTATTGGGAGAACGAGGAGGGATTCCATGCCATTTTCGGCCTCACGCCTCGCATTGCCCTGGCCTCGTTCATCTCGTTCATCACAGGCAGTTTCGTCAATGCCTACGTCATGAGTCGCATGAAGATTGCCGACCGAGGGAAACGTTTCCCCCTGAGGGCTATCATCAGCACTGTCTGGGGTGAGGGTGCCGATTCGTTGTGTTTCTTTCCTTTAGCTTTCTATGGCGTGTTACCCGATGAAGAATTGCCGCTGATGATGCTTTCACAACTGGTGCTGAAGACAGTCTATGAAATCATTGTCCTGCCTGTCACCATCCGCGTTGTCAACTGGGTGAAAGCATCCGAGGGCGAGGATGTCTATGATAACCACGTCAGTTACAATATCTTTGCGATATTCAAACGCCATAACGAACAGGAGTAGCCCCCAAGGAAACTTTGATCAGAACACCCCATTCCTGTTAGCTCAAAATTCCCTCATTTATCCCAAATTGGTCTTAACGACCGTTCTGGGTTTATATTGGTGCCCGGGAATAGCAGCCTGCGTCAGAACTTCTGTTTTGGACACGCAGACATTCTTCAGACTACGTCGTGGTTTTTGTAAATTACGTCGTAGTCTATAAAAACCGCGTCACGATTTATATAGGCCATGTCGCGGTTTGAACAAATAAAAGACTGACAGATGTTAGTAGAAAGCGGCTTTCTCCAAGCCCCTATTCTCAAGTTCTTTCAGAATGTCCTTGTTTATAGCCGAGTTTTCTTTTATTGCATAATTCCAACAAATTATAGTACTCGTTTTCTATATCAACCCATCCTTTTGTTTCAATGCTCTAGTATATATTTCTGAAAAAGGGCGCTATCGTTGTCTTAAAGTTTCCTATGAGAACAATTCTATTCATCTTCATTATATGTCAATTATGGTTTGTTCATTTATGCTGCGCCACCATAATGCAGGCTGACATAGTTATAAACTGCATCTCGATATTGCGTGATATTCTCTTCACTATAGCTTTCAGGAAGTTCTTGCCAAAGGATGTCGCGAATCGTGATGATGATTGCCGCTTTTGTCTCTTGTTTGTCAAACGGATGATCCATTGTCGCTAAAAGGGCTTTTATCTTCTCAAGTAGTTCCTTGGCAACAATCTTCAACTTTTTGATATCGTCTTTCGACAGATCATCTTTCATCAGTACATCATACATGGATAGTTGCTCGTCGTTCTCGAAGCCTTCGCGGATATACCGTTTTTCTTCTTCCGTTAGCTGATGCGAAAGGTTCATCAGCTCTTCGAAGGTTTTTTCTATCGTGACACGGTTTTGCTCGTTGTTATAGTTCTGAATGATTTCCTGATATTTTTCGTAGAAATTGATGCGTGAAGGATTTGCAGCCAGCATTTGTGCTATACGTTCTTGCAATAGTTCTTGTATGTCTTTCAACACAAGGTTCTTCTCCTGGCTCTTGGCAAACTCACGACGGAGCAAGTCAAAGTCGATGCCACTGATGTCAAAACGCCGACTGTCTTCAGCTGCCATAGTTCCTTCTATTTCAACGTGGTCGTTCACTATCTCATTGATTGCTATGCTGAGGTCTGTGATGTCGGCATGCTTGCGCTTCTTCTGCAATTCCTTATAGATAGCCTCAATGGCATCCTTCTGTTGCTTCATCGTCGGGGATTGCATATCCCCTCCAACAATGTCTTCACGGTCAAGGTATTTCCATAGTTTCAGGAGTGTTGTGGCAAAAGTACAATATGTTTTCCTGATTTCAAGTGTTTCGCACATGGCATTGGCGGCAGTCTTTATCAGCGATAGCTTCATGAAACTCTCTGCATGAATTAAGTCGTCCAACTCGAAATCGTGTTCCTTCAGGAATGCTGTCGTTGCAGCTATTGTTTCCAGCACATGTTTGATAAGTTCTTTCTTGTCGATGGTCGGGTCGTTCCCCGCTCCGCCTTCCGTGTTGGCGGTATAGTCGGCCAAAGCCTGGCGCAAAGCCTTCACAATACCGATGTAGTCAATAATCAGTCCATTCGTCTTCCCCTCAGAGACACGGTTGGCGCGGGCAATGGTCTGCATCAGCGTGTGAGCCTTCATCGGCTTGTCAATGTAGAGACAAGAGAGCGTCTTTACGTCAAAGCCTGTCAGCCACATGGCACAAACAAACACGACGCGCAACTTTGAATCGCCGTCCTTGAACTCTTTGTCCAGCTCTCGCTTCTCCATCTTCTCACGGTGTGGTTTGATGTCAAGCCCCCACTTCTGGAATGTCTGTATCTCGTTTTGTTCCTGCGATACCACTACCGCCATTTCCGTTTCCTGCATCCACTCCAATTTGCGCTTCAGCTCCTGCGTTTCCTGTTGAGAGGAGCAGGTCGCAATCTGTGTTTCAAGGGCCTTTATCTCTTGCTGCCAGTACTCCTGCACATAGTTGTACATTCGCACACAGGTCACCTTGTTATAACTGACCATCATCGCTTTGCCCGATGTCCATAGGTCGCTATAGTGTTTGACAAAGTCTTTGGCCACAATACGCAGACGTTTCTTGGCGGTCAACAGGTGTACTTCCTTGGCAAACTCCCTTTCGAGCTTTGCCAATTGCGATGCATCCATGTCGCCAGCCTGTTCCAGTGCTGAAGCTATTTCCTCGTTAATCTCTGGGTTCTTCAAGTCCTGCAACTTCTCACCCCGATTTTCATAATAGAGCGGCACGGTGGCTTTATCCTCTACCGCCCGTTTGAAATCATAGATACTCACATAGCCACCAAACGTGCGGGCTGTGATATTGTCGTTCGAAAGCAATGGCGTACCTGTAAAGCCAATGCGGTTTGCCGTTGGCAGGAGGTGCATCAGGTTTTCGGCAAAGATGCCATTCTGTGTGCGGTGAGCCTCGTCGCTCATCACGATGATGTCGTGGTCGGGATAGATGGGTTCGGCGTTTGGGTCGTTGAACTTCTGGATGAGCGAGAAGATGAATGACGGGTTTCCCTTCAGTTTCGTCTTCAAGTCTTCGCCGCTACTGGCAATGAACTTCTTTCCTGACTTCGGCGATGCGTCACCCTGTTCGCGCATGCACCTGTTAGTTTAATCGTTCTCCTTGTCGAGGATGGCCTTGATATCGAAGAGAGGCTTAATTTGCTGTTGTTTTTCTGTAAGGAATAATGTCTTTACTCTTTCAGTATCGCCATATGGCAGACTCAGCTTTATGGTGGGTA
>JAFZSR010000065.1 GCA_017619275.1 Prevotella sp.
CTCTTGGGCCTCCAAGGGCGGATAGGGTGACCTCCGGCAGTTAATCCTTCCTTTCAACAACAAAGGTAAGGAAAAACCGTGATATCTCTACATTTTTCTTCGATAATCTAGCGTTAAATAATTTAAGAGTTCGTAAGGACACTCTTAACAAGCTGCAAAGTTAAAGAAGGGAGGGGAGTGGCTGCGCCTTGTTTTTCGGTTTTAACGACCATTTTCCTCTATAAATAGTAACTACGTTTTTATTCTACTGGTGTAAAGGAAATGCTTTATATGGGTTTGGGTTAAAGGAGTGAGAGGGAGTTAAAAGACGATAGTTCTTCTCTTGAAGTCCCGCTCCTTTGGTGTTCAGAGGTTGAAAGGTAACGTCCTTTAACTCCCTCTAACTCCCCCATAACTCCCTTTAACTCCCCAAGTTGAGCGAATGCGAAACTTGAATAACTCTTAATTTGATTAATAATATATTAGAGGATATAATGATGGTCAATTAGGGCAATTCGTTTTTTACTGAAAGAAATTGTGGGAAATGGAGGGAAATTACCACTTTCCCTTCAATTCCCACAATTTCTTTCTAAACCCCCAACAGATGGCGCCCAGTTTACTTTTTCACCTTCTTACCATTAATAATATAGATTCCTTTGGGCAGGTTCTTGAGCGACGTGACTTTGCTCCGCACCTTGATTCCTGAAGGAGTGTACACGTCGAAGGGCTTGCCACCGGCAATAATGTCGAGGACGCCATTCACGGGCAAAACGGTAAGGACGCCGTTGACGTAGATGAACTCATAGTTTTGAGCTTCTCCACCACCAATAATGATGGGATAATGGCCAATAGGACTTTCGGGCGTGGCTTCGGTTGTCGCTACGGGGAGGGTCTTTAACACAGCAGCGGTTTCATTCAGTTTCCATCCCTCATACACTAATTCGAATGGGGGATTCTCCTCACCTTGCTGACGATGATAGTTGCCCACTCTGACGGTAAGCGGAGCCTTGTGGATGGTGAGCACGCCGTTGACGTAGGTGACATTATAGTTCTCGACCGAACCCTTAGTGATGACGATGGGATAGGTTCCTACGGGCGACTGCTCGTTGGCTTCGCAGCTGATGCTTGGCGTTCCTACGAGTGGGGCACCTTCACTGGTATAGGTCAGTACAGGATTGTGCTCGCCATATTCGCGCTCAAGATTTATGGCCGTGATAATGACAGGATCGGCAGCCTTCACCACAAGTACGCCCGCGACATAGCTGATGTCGTAGTTGCCAGCCTCGGCGCCACCGACGATGATGGGATATTCGCCTGGCTCGCTATCGGGGGTGGCCTCGCAGGTGACGACGGGTTGTGTAGACAGCACCGTGCTATTCTCACCGTTCTTGAAACCCCAATACGACAGTTTGAACTCGGGCATGGGCTCTCCCTGCTTCTTCTCGTAGCTGCCTACCGATATCTGGAGCGGAGCCTTGTGGATGGTGAGCACGCCGTTGACGTAGGTGTCGTTATAGTTCTTGACCGAACCCTTGGTGATGACGATGGGATAGGTTCCTACGGGCGACTGCTCGTTGGCTTCGCAGCTGATGCTTGGCGTTCCTACGAGTGGAGCACCTTCGCTGGTATAGGTCAGTACAGGATTGGGTTCGCCATATTCGCGTTCAAGGTTGTTGGCCGTGATAATGATAGGATCGGCTTCCTTCACCACAAGCACGCCTGCGACATAGCTGATGTCGTAGTTGCCAGCCTCGGCGCCACTGACGATGATGGGATATTCGCCTGGCTCGCTATCGGGCGTGGCCTCGCAGGTGACGACGGGTTGTGTAGCCAGCACAGTGCTATTCTCGCCGTTCTTGAAACCCTGATACGACAGTTTGAACTCGGGCAAGGGCTCTCCCTGCTTCTTCTCGTAGCTGCCTACCGATATCTGGAGCGGAGCCTTCGTCACGGTGAGCACGCCGTTGACCAATGTGAGCAGATTGTTGGTCACAGAGCCTTTCTGAATGGATATGACATAATCGCCAACGGGTGATTTCTTCGTTGCATTACATCTGAGCGTGGGGGTTCCAACGAGTTCGCCTTCTCCAGAAACTGTGTAGGTAAGCTCGGGGTTGCTCTCGCCATATTCGCGCTGCTTGTTGTCGGCAGTAAGAATGATAGGTTCTTCGTCGGCATCGTAGACGGTAAACGGCATGTTTCCTCCAAGCCAATCCATCGTCTCCTCAACTTGGTTGGTAAAATAGCGTAAGGCAGCGAAATATTTCTTCCCAACAGTGAGGTTGTTGAACTTAAACGCTACGGTGACGCTTTCACCTGCTGGGAGGTTCATGTAGCCTGTTTGGTCGAAATCGATATTCATCCCACCGGTGCTGTTGAACAAAAAGCAATAGAGGGGCTGGTAGTAACCGTCGGTTCCTGTGTTCTTGATTGTCGCAGTGATAGTCGTTGTTTGATTGGGCGTGATTTCGTAATTTTCCACTTGAAGGTGAGAAGCGGAAGTGGGCATGTTTGCGATTTCAACATTATATGGGCCAATAGCGCCCGACCCGTCTTCGTTTAACGACAGCCACAAGTGCCAGGTTCCGGTGGCATCGGGGGTGAAGAACAGGCTTCCGCTCTCAGTCGTTCCTGTTTCTATCACCATTCCTGTTGCACTGGTGTACTCGCCCTTGTCGTCGGTCTGCGAAGCGAACAAATATAGTTTGTCGTTGAATTCGTCGCCACTATTCGATAGTTCCACCACCACTTCCTGGGGCAAGCCCTTTATTCCGTTACCTTGGTTTCCAAACGATTCTAACACAAGATTTGATTTAGGATGATAATTGAAGGTGTAGTGCCCGTTGCTCACTACACACTCTATATACATTGCATCCTCGCCATAGATTCGATACCAGTTGGAATCTGTGAGTTTGCTGTAAGGGAAGAAATGATAGGTTCCGGCAGAGAGTCCGAGTGATGACACATCAAGAGAAACACTTCTGATTTGAGATGTGACGAAATCGTTAGAGAGCGAGTAAAGTTGATATTGATTGCCGGCGCCTGGTTGCTGCATGGCGAATCCATAGTCGAAAGTTCCGTCTAACCCAGTATGATTGTAAAAATCACAAAGGATCTTGGTACCACTTACCCATAAATCATCAACCGAGAGGATGCGCATGTCGTCGGTAAACGAGGTGGGCCGCTGAATACCCACAACGGCTCCTTGGTCCATGGTGTAGCCGTCTTCTGTCGCGCTACTGCCAATGCCTCCGCCATTAGGGTTCAGCACGGAGATTTTGTAGTAGCCATCATAATAGCCTCCCCATCCCCAATTGATGTGGTAGAAGCCTTCTCCATCATAACCATCACAAACAAAAGCATGGCCACCGCCTGTAGAGATGCCGCTATAGAAGACTGGCCGCTGACTAGTGAGTTCGCTATAGAGCAACTCATCCCATGTACGTGCCGTGTAACCAGCCCTATCCAGATAGCGTGTGTTGACGTCGTAGTTGAAGTAATTACGCAGAGCTGCCACCACATCGGGGGAGATGGCGCTTGAGGAAGCAGTCTGATAGTTCATCTTTACCGATTGGCCGCAGTAGCGCATCAGTTTTGCCACTGCTTCCCGTTCGGTCGAAGTGCTGCTTTCGCCATAAGTGTCGGTCATGTTATTCCAGTCGAAGGTTGTAGCTGGCAGCCCTTGGATTGTGCCAAGCGTGGAATGGGAATAAGCGGGTATGGCAGTGCACTGGCCTGTTGGCCACTGGTTGTAGTGCATGATCTGGGCCATCGCTGTGGCCACGCAGCCAGTAGGGCAATGTGCGCCTCCCATCACCGGACAACTATTATTATAAGGTTCGTTTTGGTTCCATCTTGTTGTAAGCAACGGTGCGATGGCATCGTGCAGTTCCACCTGATGATGACTGGAACGGGCAGACGTCGGCTCCTGGTCGTCGATAGAAGCAATGAAATCAGCATAGCCTTTAAGCCAGTTCCTCACGTTCTCAGGAATCTGGTCTTCGTCGTAGCTTCCCTTTTCGGCATATCCGAGAATGTCCTCTGTACGCTCGTCGCCAGAGACGATGACAAATCCCTGTCCATCATCGGCATTGAACACGTAGAAAGGGGCTACCGACGATTGCTGGCGCCGCGTCACAGCATGACCAGCAAAAGGAATAATAGGTTCGGCCGACTGGAGCGAATGTCCTTTCTTCGACAAAAAAGCTTGGGCCTTCTCTGCGGCAGACTCCAATGATACTTTCTGGGCCATGGCTATAGTGCCCAGGAACAGCCAAGAGGTGATTAAAAGAAAGAATTGTTTCATCGTGAAAAGGTTTAACAGTTGCAAAAATACAAAAAAAAGTATATCGTGCAAAGATTATTAGTAAAAAATTTGACGATATGCTCCTTTTGGCCATTATTATGTTCTGTTTGTGCCTATAGTCTGAGGAGGAAAGATGGTGTGCCTTTGCACGAAACCAACAACTTGAAAGAGAAAAGGAAAATAATCGTGGTTTTCTTTTGCGCTTTTGCAGTTTTTTCGTAATTTTGCAGCCGCAAACCTGGCAGAAGGCTGGGCAAGCAGGAACATCATTATTAACAAAACATCAAACAAAATGGACGACTACCCGGCGGATACTTTTAAACGTTGAGGCGGGAGGACAGGGCGGCAAGGCACGCTAATCCTCTTGCCAGCCAAAGATTTTTTTTCGTGTTTCACCATCCTGAGGCTTGCCCACGTGGCATCAGCCCAGGCAGAAAAGGATTAGCAACAATGAAGACATTTTGGAACACCCAAGGTGGACTGACACAGCTGCCCGAATGGCAGCCCAACAGCTGGATTCAGGTGACGTGCCCCACCGAAGACGACCAGCATGATTTGGAGAAGCAGTTCGGCATCCCCGACTATTTCATCACCGACATCAGCGATACCGATGAGCGTGCCCGCTACGAATACGACGACGGCTGGATGCTCATCATCCTGCGCATACCCTATGTGAAGGAAGTGCGCTCGCGCACGCCCTACACCACCGTGCCCCTGGGCATCATCCACAAGCGCGACGTCACCATCACGGTGTGCTACTACGAGACGAACATGATGATCGACTTCGTGAGCTACCAGCAGAAGCGCGGCGTGGGGTTCACCGACTATGTGGACATGATTTTCCGTCTGTTCTACAGCTCGGCCGTGTGGTATCTGAAGCGCCTGAAGCAAATCAACTCGCTCATCGACAAGGCCAAGCGCAACCTGGACCGCGACGTGAACAATGAGAGTCTGATTGGCTTGAGCCGTCTGCAAGACTCGCTCACCTATTTCCAAACCTCCATCCGTGGCAACGAGACGCTGCTCTCGAAGCTGAAGTTCAAGCTGCAGATTGACGAGTTGGACGCCGACCTCATCGAGGACGTGAACATCGAGATGACGCAGGCCCGCGAAACCACGGCCATCTACAGCGACATCTTGGAGTCGACCATGGACACCTACAGCAGCATCATCAACAATAATATGAACACCGTGATGCGTACGCTCACCAGCGTCACCATCATCATGATGTTTCCCACACTCATCGCCTCGCTCTTTGGCATGAACCTGGTGAACGGCATGGAAGAGAAACCCTTTGGCTTCATCCTGGCGCTGGTCATCAGCGTGGGCACGGCGGCTGCGGCTTGGTGGTTCTTCCGACACAAACGGCTGGTATAGCAACTACATTTTATGGCAAAGACCGACTTGCTCGCATATATCCGCGAGGGCCGCACGATGACGCGCAGTGAGAAGCTGCGCCTCATCGTGCAGTTGTCGGTGCCCAGCATCTTGGCGCAGATCTCGGCCACGGTGATGTTCTTAATCGATGCCGCCATGGTGGGCCATCTGGGCGAGAAGGCCACAGCCGCCATCGGACTGGTGGAGACCACCACATGGCTGATAGGCGGACTGGGGGCGGCGGCCAACATGGGCTTCTCGGTGCAGGTGGCCCACTATATCGGTGCCAACGATTTCGAGGGGGCGCGGCGCGTGCTGCGCCAGAGCCTGGTGTGCTGCTTGGGGTGGAGTCTGATGCTCTCTATCACTGGCCTCCTCATCCATGTGCAGCTGCCCTACTGGCTGGGCGGTTCGGCCGACATTGCCTCCGACGCCTCCACCTACTTCCTGATTTTGGGCTTTGCTGGTATCTTCTTCCAGATGAGTGGTCTGGCGGGGTCGATGCTGAAGTGCTCGGGCAACATGAAGATTCCGTCGATGCTGAACATCATGATGTGCTGCCTCGACGTGCTTTTCAACTACGTTTTTATCTATATGATGGACATGGGCGTGAAGGGCGCTGCCATTGGCACGGCCTTGGCCGAGCTGATCACCGCCGTGCTGATGCTCTACTTCCTGCTGGTGCGCAGCGACATGCTGTGCCTGTTTGGGAAGAAGCGTCCACAACGCGTCGCCCATTCCTCGTCCTCCTTCCGTCCCACTGCCGACGTGGTGGGCACCGCTTTCAAGATTGGGGCGCCCATGGCGCTGCAGCATGTGCTGATGGGCAGTGCGCAGATTGTGAGCACCACCATCGTGGCTCCGCTGGGCACGGTGGCCATTGCCGCCAACTCGCTGGGCATCACCGTCGAGAGCCTGTGCTACATGCCGGGTTTTGGCATTGCCGAGGCCGCCACCACGCTGGTGGGGCAGGGCATAGGGGCCGGACAGCGGCTGCTCACACGCTCGTTTGCCTATATGAGCGTGGGGCTGGGCATTGCCGTGATGTCGCTGATGGGCGTGCTGATGTTTGTCTTCGCGCCCCAGCTGATGGGGCTGATGTCGCCTGTGGAGCAGATTGTAGACGTAGGTTCTGCCGTCCTGCGCATCGAGGCTTTCGCCGAGCCCATGTTTGCCGCCTCCATCGTGTGCAACGGTGTCTTCATCGGAGCGGGCGACACCATGAAGCCCGCCATCATGAGCCTGATGTCGATGTGGGGCGTGCGACTGACGTTGGCTTGGTGGCTGTCGAAGGAATACGGACTCAAGGGCGTGTGGACGGCTATGGCCATCGAACTCACCTTCCGTGGCCTTATCTTCCTCGCCAGGCTATGGAAAGGCAACTGGAACAAGAAATTGATGCGAACTGCAGACCAATTAAAACAGTAAAAAGAGATGATGAAATCTGAAAGAATGAGAGTGATGGTGCTGACAGCATGGTTCTTGCTGGGCGGCGTGCTGTTCGTTGGCAACGCCGGGGCACAGAGCCGCCAGGTGCTGCTGAAGACCACTGAAGGCGACATCCGCATTGCCCTGTCGGACCTGACGCCTGTCCACCGTGATAACTTCATCAAGCTGGTGAATGAGCATTTCTACGACTCGCTGCTCTTCCACCGTGTCATCAAGAACTTTATGATTCAGGCCGGCGACCCCACCAGTCGTCATGCCGAGCCGGGAGCCTTGCTGGGCGAGGGCGATGTGGGCTATACCCTCCCGCCTGAGTTCCGCACGCCTCAGCTCTATCACCGCCGTGGCGTGGTGGCCATGGCGCGTGAGGGCGACGAAGTGAACCCCGAGAGGCGCAGCAGCGGCTGCCAGTTCTACATCGTGTGGGGAAAGACGTTCTCCAGCTTGGAGTTGGAGAAGATGCAGGTGAGGGTCGACACTATGACCCACCACGAGGCGAGCATCACGCCCGAGATGTTCCGGACCTATAAGCGCGTGGGTGGCTCGCCCCATCTCGACGGGCAGTACACCGTGTTTGGCGAGGTGGTGGAAGGCCTTGACGTGGTTGACCGCATTCAGCGCGTCTTCACCGACGACTACGACCGCCCCGTCGACGACGTGCGCATCATCAGCGCCACCGTGCTCACCCCCTAACAAGAAATACCGCCCTAGTTTTCACAACTGGGGCGGCACTCAAACGATATTAATAACTAAAAACCTTCTCTAAAACCTGTTACCTTGAACAAATCTTTTTTACCAAAAAACTAAAAACCTACTGAAACTAACAATCTTAACTTACCTAATAACTAACAACTATCGAATTTTCATTTTTCTAATGCTTTCTCTGCCTTTCACAAGGCGGCTAAAACAACTCTTCTTAACCTTATTTACTAACTAATACCAAATATGCTATGTTGTACTATTGAAGATCGCTTTGTCTTTATTTGTTTTCTTTTGACGATGCAAAGGTACGACGAAAAATGGAATGCTCCATCATTTTTCGCCATGTTTTGTTGAAAAAAAGAGTGATTATTGACAAAAATCAATCATGTTGTGTTCGCACACACTCATTTTGTGCACGGTAACACCACTTTTGCCACCTGATTGGTCAGCTCCACGAACTGGGGGATGCTGAGCTGTTCGGGGCGCATCGTCATAAAGGGCGAATCGGCCATGCTGGCCAGCGACTCCTGCGGCAACAACTGGCGCAAACTCACGCGCAGCATCTTCCGCCGCTGGTTGAAAGTGGTCTTGACGATTCGCTTGAAGAGCTGTTCGTCGCATCCCAGCTGCGTGACGCTGTTGCGTCGCATGCAGATGACGGCACTCTGCACCTTTGGCGGCGGATTGAAAACGGTAGGCTCCACGGTGAAGAGGTACTCCACATGGTACCACGCCTGGATGAGCACGCTCAAGATGCCGTACTGCTTGTTGCCTGGCTGCGAGGCCATGCGCAGGGCCACCTCGTGCTGTATCATGCCCGTGCAGCAGGGGATGAGGTCGCGGTTGTCGAGCATCTTGAAGAAAATCTGCGATGAGATGTCGTAAGGATAGTTGCCCGTGAGCACAAACGGATTGCCCCCAAACACCTGGCGCAGGTCCATGCGCAGGAAGTCCTCGCCCAAGATGTTCTCGCGCAGCCGTGGGAAGTGCTCGTGCAGATATTGCACCGACTCGCGGTCGATTTCCACCACCTTCAGCGGTCGGGGTTTCTCCACCAGATACTGTGTCATCACGCCCATGCCAGGCCCCACTTCAAGCACGGGCAAATCGGGGCAGACGTCCACCGTGTCGGCAATGCGGCGGGCTATCGTGAGGTCGGTCAGGAAGTGCTGACCTAGGTTCTTCTTTGGTCTTACTTGTTTCATTTTGCGCTGCAAAGTTACTCTTTTTGTGCGAACTATCCGCATGAGTGAAGCCGCTTTATGGCGCCCATAACTGTTAAATAAAACTAACACCTGCCCACAAAGTGGGAAGCGAGAAGTGAGAAATGAGAAGTTTACACTATATTTGCACCGCAAATGAAAGTAACTGTCAAAACGGCAATGAAGATAGCGCTGCCCCTGTTGTTGGGTGGTGCCATCCTTTATTGGATGTATCGTGGTTTCGACTTTGAGCACGTGCGGCAGGTGGTGCTGTACGAGATGGACTGGACGTGGATGCTGCTTTCTTTTCCCTTTGGCATCCTGGCGCAAGCATTGCGTGGCTGGCGCTGGTGCCTGTCGCTGCAGCCCGTGGTGGGGGCTGTGCGTCCAACCGTGGCTGTGAACAGCATCTTCCTCTCGTATGCTGCTTCATTGGTAGTGCCTCGCGTTGGCGAGTTCACACGATGCGCTGTGCTGAAGCGCTGGGAGGGCGTTTCGTTCACCAAGGCGCTGGGCACGGTGGTCACCGAGCGCATCGTCGACCTGGTGCTCATGCTGCTCATTGTGGGGGCTACATTGCTGTTCGAGATGAGCACCTTCGGCACCTTCTTTCGCCAGACGGGCACCAGTTTAAGCTCCATCCTGAGCGGATTTAGCTGGGCGGGCTGGCTGGTGACGGGCATCTGCGTAGTGGCCATGGCCATCCTGTTGCACATCCTGCTGCGCCACCTCTCCTTCTACAGCAAGATGAAGACCACGCTGGCCGACATCTGGCAGGGCGTGGTGTCGCTTAAGAATGTGCGCCGTCTGCCACTCTTTGCCCTGATGACGGTGGGCATTTGGCTTTGCTATTTCCTGCACTATTATCTCACCTTCTTCTGCTTCGACTTCACCCGCCACCTTGGCCTGGCCTGTGCGATGGTCACCTTCGTTGTGGGCAGCATTGCCGTCATCGTGCCCACCCCCAATGGTGCCGGCCCTTGGCATTTCGCCGTGAAGACCATGCTCATCCTCTATGGCGTGGCCGACGAGCAGGCCCTTTACTTCGTGCTTATTGTACATACCGTGCAGACGTTGCTAGTCATCGCACTGGGCGTGTATGCGTGGCTCTCGTTGAACTTCATTAAACATTGACCGTTGAGCATTGACCATTGAACATTTTGGGACCAAGATATAATAAGTGGCGGGCCGACGGCGTTATTATTATTGAATGAGACGAATCGCGAGCGTGATAATCCTTTTGGCCATGGCCCTCTCTGCCGTGGCCCAGCAGCGCAAGGTGCAGAACAAACCCTACATCGACTTGCGCCCCATGCACTTTGGCATCCAAGTGGGCTTTAACATGCAGGACGTGGAGTTCCAGAACGTGGGACCCCAGCAAATCTTGTTGCCCGATGCCGAGGAGCCTGTGGAACGCACGGTGCTCTGCGATGCCGAGACCTGGAACCCCGGCTTCAGCGTGGGCGTGGTGGCCGACATGCGCCTGAGCCAGCATCTCAACCTGCGCGTGACGCCCACGATGCACTTCGGCTCGAAGCACCTGGTGTTTCGCGACCTGCAGGACCTGAACGATGGCGGCATTCCCCGCGAGACCACGCAGGACATGAAGAACACCTACATCGCCTTTCCCACCAGCATGAAATTCTCGGCCGAGCGCTTCAACAACTACCGTCCTTATTTGCTGGCGGGCATCAGCCCCATGATCAACCTGAGTGGGAAAGACCAGGACTTCGTGCACTTGAAGCGTTTCGATGCGATGGTAGAGGTGGGCTTGGGTTGCGACTACTATCTGCCCTTTTTCAAGCTTATCCCCGAACTGAAATTCTGTTTCAGTCTGCCCGACGTGTTCGACAAGACGCACGCCGACGAGCTGACCGATGCCAATAAGCTGGCCTTTGCACGCAGCGTCAACGTGGCGCAGAGCAAGATGATTGTGCTGACCTTCTACTTTGAATAGCGCGTTTGAACCCTACACGAACACATACATTACCTTGGCCGTTGGTGGGCCGCTTGGCTGCGCTGCACTTTCTGGTGGATGCGCTCTGCTTGTGTTGTCTTTATCTGCTGGCCGAGCGTGCTGGCGGCATGAGCCTCACGCACGTGTTCATTTTATATAATGTAATGGCCTTCCTCACCCAACCGCTGACGGGGTGGTTGGCCGATGTCCTCCTTTCAAGGAGCGGATGGGTGTGGGTTAGCGTCGGTTTGCTGGCGACAGCCGTGTTGACTTCAACGGTAATGATGCTGACGGCTTCGTTTACCCTCCCGCTGTTCTTCGTGGTGGCCCTGCTATTAGGCGCAGGCAATTCGCTGTTTCATGTGTGGGGAGGCAAGCTTGTAGCTGTTGCCACTAATAACGACATGCGTGCCTTGGGCGTTTTTGTCTCTACGGGGGCTTTCGGCTTGGCCGTAGCCACCGTGTGCTACTCTTGGCCATTGCTCTATGTGCTGCTGGCAGCTGTTGGAATTATGACGAAGACCCAGCAGACCCTCCCCCTGCAGACCCTCCCCCTGCAGACCCACCCCCGGCCCCTCCCTGAAGGGAGGGGAGTAGATAGTTCTGCTATATCCCCAACAAATGACAAGTCTATATATTCCCCTCCCTCACAGGGAGGGGCCGGGGGTGGGTCTTCTTCTCCCGTACGGGAGGGGTTGGGGGTGGGTTTATTGTTTGCTCTCATCCTCTTCGTCATGCTCCGTTCACATGTAGGTGGCGTCTTCTCGTCCTGCCTTGCGGGGCAGGGTGGGGCGTCCATCGTGCTGCTCATTGGCGCCACGGCCATGGCGGGCAAGATGGCGGGCGGCTGGATAGCCAGACAGACGGGTATCGTATGGGGACTGACGCTGATGGTGGCGGCGACGGTGGTTTGTCTGCTGCTGCGTGATGCTGGCTTTGCATGGCAGTTGAGCGGACTGCTGACCATAAACTTCACTATGCCCGTGACGCTCTACATGGCCAATGCCGTGCTGCCGGGACGTGAGGGCCTGGCCTTCGGACTCTTAGCCGCTGCCTTGATGCCGGCGTACCTTTTGTAAGTGATAAGTGACAAATTGTAGATAGAAGACATGGAGGTGTTACGGAGCATGTTACTGGCATTGACGCTCACTATTGTGGTGGAGCTGGGCGTGTTGTGGCTGCTGGGTGAGCGCCGTGGCAAAGTGTACAGAGCCTCTGTGTTGATGAACATCGTCACCAATGTGTCGCTCAACTACTATTTGGTCTTTGTGGCCTTTTCAACGCTTGTTGTTTTGGTGGGCGAAGTCTTGGTCGTGCTTGTTGAGACGCTATGGTATCAACCCTACCTGCATTGCTGGGAACAGTCCTTCCTCTACAGTCTGCTCTGCAATACCACAAGTTTCCTCACAGGACAGCTGTTGCTCCTATTGTTATTATCTTAACCCTATAAAAACAAACGTATTATGTTGTCATTACTATTAGATATTATCGTAGAGCCTCGCGTGCCGCGACACGTCATCGACACCATCGTCACTCGTCAGGAAGTAAGCGACTCCTTGCGCTATGCCGAGGAAAGCGGAGCCGCCAGCGGCGGTTCGCCACTCTTGAACTGGGGCATCCCCCTGCTGCTGGCCGCCCTGGCAGCATGCCTCGGTTTCATTTTCCTCTATCGTCGCCGCTTGGCAGAAAAGGTGAGACCCTGCTGAGCGTAGAATCGCCAAGGGGCAGAATAGGGGCTAAAGTGTACTCTGAAAAAGTGCCCCAATTGTGGTTGGGCGACTCTCAGAACGAGCCGTTCTGACTACGCTTTCCAAACAGTTCGCCGATGTTGATGCCGAAATTCAGGGATGAGCAGTAGGCCTTCTTGCCGTCAGTAGTCTTGAATAGGGGTAGGAGGTCTATGGAGGCACAGAACTTCACAGGACCGAGGACCATGTTGAAATCGACGTTCATTCCCCAATGGTAAAGATTTAGCTTTCGCTCAACGGGGTTGCCAAAAGCCTCGGGTTCGAACATATAACGGGCTTTTCCGAAGCGGTATTCAGGTACAATGCCTATTCCAAACTGCGTGTCGAGCCAGTCTGTCGACCAATTGACTGTAGGCGCATAGCCCAGCATGAACGGCACCCGCATAGAGGCATACGACATATAGTTGGCCGAAGCCGGCGCATTCGTGTGGTCTTCAAAGGCTATGTGGTGCCCATCGTTGGCGAGGAGCGCACTGTTCTGGAAAGAGTGTTTGTTGTAGACCATTTGTATGGCAGTGGAGAACAGGAAATTACCCCTCTTATTGATGGGCAGGATACCTTCTGCTGTAGTGATGCCTATCTCAAAGCCTCCCCGTGCATGAATCCCCTCTTTCGATGTGGTGCTTTCCTTGTTGCCGATGTTTGTCGATAGTGACTTCGAGCCCAACCAGATAGTTGGATGCATTGACGAGTATGAGAGGCTGGAATTAGTAGGTAAGATCGGCGAACTGACGTAAATTCGCTCCACCTCTTGGTTGTTGACAAACTTCGTCTCGCTCGCTTTTGTCAGCTGGTTGCTGTCTTGCGTATAGACACTGATGCGAGTTTCCACTGGGTCGTCACTGATGAAAAACTGCTTGCCATTATAGACGATGGTGGTGTCGGTCACTTCTACGGCCATAAGCCCTAAGGGCATGACCAAAGCCAGAATGATGATTGTCTTTCTCATTTTTTCTATTTTGTTATCGTTTTCTTCGTTGGTAGCAAATCTTCAATATGTCGTCGGGTTCCAGTTTGCCCTCGATGTAGATGATGGCTCCGCTCTTGTCCTCTTTTTGTGTGTAGAGCACGTAACGGTTTAGCCCCTCGGTTATTGGTGGCAAGATATAGTAGCCACTACTGATATGCCCATCGCTTATCACTTCGCGAATCTTCTTGGCCTGGCGGCGGTCTTCCTCCAGTATGGTGGCTATTTGGTCGCCCTGATTGCGATAGGTCAGGCTCTGGTAGGTCTTCAGTTCATATCCGCGTAGGCTGGTGTTGTGCATTTCCACCATTTTGCAGCCCCGCTCATGGCCGAAGCGACTGAACGCGTCAGCCACTGCCAGTCCCTCCTGGGCCAATGCTATATGATCGACCAATAGGAGCAAAGCGATAAGATTAAACAATCGTCTCTTCATAATATATCCTCTTTATGGTATCTCAAGATTCTCTATGGCATCGAAAGTGTCTTCGTCGGAGGCCGAAACCAGCAGCAGAGCCTCCTCCACTTCGCGGGCAATGACGGTTGCATCGGTGGTGAAGCGCCCATCCAATACGGCGTAATTCTGTATCGTCTGTTGCCTTGCATGTGATGGATGGAGCAAAGTGGCCACAATGCCAGCTCCTATGAGCAGAAGAACGGCAATGCTGGCAGCAATGAGCAGATGGCTTTTCTGACGTTTTGGCGTAGATGCTGCCATTGCACTGTTGCTGTTTGCTGGCTGTTGCTGGCTGACTTCCCAACAGAAGAGGGCTTTGTAGGCTTCCCACTCTGGTGGAACTATCTGCGTAGTGGTGAAATAATGGCGCAGCAAGTTCTCTTCCTCGTTGGTTGTTTCGCCGTCAAGGTAGCGTTCTAGCAGTTTTTCTATCTGTTCTTTGTTCATAGACTTCTCATCTTTGTGAATTGTTCGCGTATGCGCCTTCGGGCGCGACTCAGGTTTTGGCGCAGACTTTCGTCGCTGCAGCCGGTCACAAGCATGATTTCCCCCTTTTCGTAGCCTTCTATCTCTTTCATGCGAAATATCTGTTGTTGCAGTGGTGGCAGATTGCTGACGATGAGGTCGATGATTTCCATATCGTCTGGAGGGTAGGAGGTAGCATCTTGCAGGTTTAGCGGCACGGTGTCGTTCAGGGCGTGCTGGCTTCGTCGCCAGTGGTCGTTCCATTTGTTGCGCAGAATAGTCGACGCCAATGCCGCTATGTTGGGATGGCGGGGCAGGTGGTCGCGCATCTCCCATAGCTTTATCAGCGTCTCCTGCACCAAGTCTTCTGCGGTGTCGGCGTCGTGGGCCGACAAGCATAGTGCCTGTTGGAGCAGTTTGTCGCGCAGGGGCACGACTGTCTTATTGAACTCTTCTGCTGTCATCTTTTATATAAATAACGAATGGGCAAAGGGTTTTGTGACATTGGCTTCCGTTTTTTTCTGCATTTTCCCCGTTAAGTCGGATCCTCGTTCAGTCGGATTCTCGTTCAGTCGGATTTGTAATCCGACTGCTGTGAGTATCAGGATTTGTAATCCGAAAAATAAAGCATTTCGCATTATAAATGCTGATATTCAAAGCGGCTGGATTCTTGCGTCCCTTCGGTGGCAAGCGGCGGAGCCGAGCGGCAAATCCAGCCGAACGGACGAGCAAGCCATAGCAAAAATTCGCGATCATTCACGTTCTATTCGCGTATATTCGCGTTTCAGAAAGTATGTTTTGCGGGCTGAAAATTTGGTAACGACTTTTTTCAAAAAACTAACGAGATTTTTCAAAAAACTAACGAGATTTTTTTAGAAGGTGACGCCTTTTCGCTCGCTTATTGGATAAATTTCTCACGCTCGAAGAAAAAGTGAGCTTTTCCTTTCTTGCTTAATCGAAATTTTCGTAACTTTGCACGCTGTAAATCGATTTTCAACATAAAAGACATTTTCTAAGATGAAACAGTTTCGTCTCGTGGACAATATCATGGGCTGGCTCACCTTCTTCATTGCCGCCTTTGTGTATTGCTCCACTATTGAGCCAACAGCATCGTTCTGGGACTGCCCGGAGTTTATCACCACCGGCTACAAGCTGGAAGTGGGCCACCCGCCTGGCGCACCCTTTTTCATGCTCACGGCCAACCTCTTCTCGCAGTTCGTGAGCGACCCGTCGCAGGTGGCTCGGATGGTGAACATGATGAGCGCCCTGCTTTCGGCGGCCTGTATCTTGTTCCTCTTCTGGAGTATCACGCACCTGGTACGGCGGCTGCTCATCAGTGCAGAGGAGAAAGCTAATTGTGAAAACAATGGTGCCGCCATACCCCTGTCGAAGCTCATTGCCATCGAGGCTTCTGGCTTGGTGGGTGCCCTCATCTACACGTTCAGCGACACGTTCTGGTTCTCGGCTGTCGAGGGCGAGGTGTATGCTTATTCGTCGGCCTTCACCGCCGTGGTGTTCTGGCTCATCCTGAAGTGGGAGGAGCATGCCGACGAGCCGCACAGCGACCGTTGGCTGGTGCTCATCATGTATATGACGGGCCTCTCCATTGGCGTGCACCTGCTCAACCTGTTGTGCTTGCCCGCCATTGTGCTGGTGTGGTATTTCAAGCGTTTCCCCAACGCCAATGCCAAGGGTGCCATCATGGCGCTGCTCATCTCGTTTGTCATCCTGGCTGCCGTGCTCTATGGCGTGGTGCCGGGCATCATCACCGTGGGAGGATGGTTCGAGCTGTTCTTCGTCAACGGGCTGGGCATGCCGTTCAACACGGGTCTCATCGTCTATTTGGTGCTGCTCATCGGCAGCGTCATCTGGGCTATCTATGAGACGCAGAACGCCACCGAGAAGAACTGGAAGCGGCAGAACATCGCCTTCCTGCTGGGCTTCGGCCTGCTGGGTGTGCCCTTCTATGGCTATGGCTGGAAGGCCTTCTTCATCGGAGCCGTGGTGCTGGCCATAGTGGGCTTCGTGCTGTTCCGCCGCAATGGCAAGGTGGCGCTGGTGTCGGCACGTCTGAAGAACACCACCCTGCTGTGCATGCTGATGCTGATGATTGGTTACTCCACGTATGCCGTCATCGTCATCCGCTCGGCCGCCAACCCGCCGATGGACCAGAACTCGCCCGAGGACATCTTCACGCTGGGCAGCTATCTGAGCCGCGACCAGTATGGCTACCGTCCGCTGCTGTGGGGACAGGGCTTCGACTCTGAGTTGGCCGAGGATGAGGAGACGGGTGACTATGCCTTCGTGAGCGACGGTCCCACCTATCACAAGGTGGAGAAGCGCTCGCCCGACGAACCTGACTCGTACTACGTGGTGAAGAGCGAAATCAACGGACGCCTGCGCGACGTGAAAGGCAAGTACCTCTACGCGCAGAATATGTTCTTCCCGCGCATGTATAGCAGTGCCCATGCCAGCTTCTACAAAACGTGGAACAACAGCTTCAGTGGGCGTACTGTGAAGTCGGAATATCCCAACCGCTACCCTTACCGCCAAGAAGTGACCATGCCCACGATGTGGGACAACCTGAGCTTCTTCATCACCTACCAGTGCGGCTATATGTATTGGCGCTACTTCCTGTGGAACTTTGCCGGCCGCCAGAACGACATTCAGGGACTCTATGGCGAGCGCGAGCATGGCAACGCGCTGACGGGCATCCCGTTCATCGACAATTACTTCCTGGGCGACCAGTCGCTGCTGTCGGACGACCTGAAGAACAACAAGGGCCACAACGTGTTCTATTGCATGCCCCTCATCCTGGGTCTCATCGGACTGTTCTGGCAGCTCCTGGGCCGTGGCCGCAAGGGTGTGCAGCAGTTCTGGGTGGTGTTCTTCCTGTTCTTCATGACGGGACTGGCCATCGTGGTCTATCTGAATCAGACGCCGCTGCAGCCGCGTGAGCGCGACTATGCCTACGCCGGTTCGTTCTACGCCTACGCCATCTGGTGTGGCATCGGCGTGGCCGCCATCTATAGCCTGTTGGCAAAGAAGCTGAAGAAGCAGTTGGTGCCCTTGGCCGCTCTCGTAGGACTGGTATGTTTGGCTGTGCCTATCCAGATGGCCTCGCAGACCTGGGACGACCACGACCGCTCGGGCCGCTACACCTGTCGCGACTTCGGTCAGAACTACCTGATGACGCTGCAGCAGACCGACTCGCTGGGACGTCCCTGCAACCCCATCATCTTCACCAATGGCGACAACGACACCTTCCCGCTCTGGTATAACCAGGACACCGAGGGCGTACGTACCGATGCTCGCGTGTGCAACCTGAGTTATCTGCAGACCGACTGGTATATCGACCAGATGATCAGGCCCGCCTACGACTCACCCTCGCTGCCCATCACCTGGAAGAAGTATCAATATTGCGATGGCACCAACGACTGGGCCATGATCGACCCCTACGCCAAGTATGCCATCCAGGCCATTCAGCAGGCTTCGCCCGACGAGGCCGCCAAGGTGTTTGGCGAGGATCCCTTCGAGCTGAAGAATGTCTTGACCCAGTGGGTGCGCGATGAGCGACCGAAGGAACTGAAGGAACTGCAGCGCGACTATCTGAACTGGGCCTTCACGGCCATGAAGGTGCCCGAGCAGTATCACATGCGCGACAACATGGTGTTCATTCCTACCGATACCGTCTACATTACCATCGACAAGGATGCCGTGCGCCGCAGTGGCATGATGATGCAGAGCGACAGCATCCCCGACCGCATGGCCATCTCGCTGAGCGACCTTGGCGGCGTGGACAAGAGCAAGCTGATGATGCTGGAGCTGCTGGCCAACGCCAACTGGGAGCGCCCAATCTATGTGGCCATGACCGTGGGTCAGGACAACTACATGAACCTGGGCAACCACTTCGTGCAGGAAGGATTGGCCTACCGTATCACGCCCTTCACCACCAACATCGACGGACGGCCCGTGCCGGGCATGACCAGCTTCGACACCGAGAAGACCTACGACAACGTAATGAACCGCTTCAAGTTTGGAGGCGTGAGCACCAAGGGCATCTATCTCGACGAGACCGTGATGCGCATGTGTCTCACACACCGCATGCTGATGGTGGATTTGGCCACCCATCTGGCCGACGAGGGCCAAGACGAGAAGGCGCTTGCCGTGCTGGAGAAGATGGATAAGGAACTGCCCGAATACAACGTGCCCTACGACATCGACAGTCGTGTGATTGATGGTCGCCGCTTGGGCTATCAGGATGGAAAGGATGTCATCTATAGCAGCGGCAGCAGCTATCGCGAGGCCCTAATCTACATTGACCTGGGACAGGAAGAAAAGGCACGACCCATCTTGGACTACTACTGGAAACGCGCCAACCAACTCCTCACCTTCTACCTCTCGCTGGGCCCCAACGACCGCAGGGTGGAGAACACCAACTGCCTGAAGCAGCTCAATGTGATGATGACCGTCATCAGGGCTTACTACAGCTTCGACGAGACGAAGGCTCAGGAGCTGAACGGGCAGATACAGGAGCGCTGCAAAGAGATTATCATGAAGGGTGGCGACCTGGAAACTGTTCACTGGGAGTAGAGAGAATTGCGAATTATGAATGACGAATCCCGTGTTCGTCATTCGTAATCCGCAATTCATAATTCGTAATTAGAAGATAAGTGTTTATTGAGCAACCAGCCGTCTACCTCCGCTGGCTCTATCCGAAAGCGCTATGGAGAATGGACCGTCGCGAGCGTGCAGTTTACCTCACGTTCGACGACGGCCCAATCCCCGAATCTACCCCTTTCCTGCTCGACACCCTGCGTCGCTATGGCGCAAAGGCCACCTTCTTCATGGTGGGTGACAATGTGCGCAAGTATCCCGAGCTGTTTGAAAGGATAAAAGCCGAGGGCCACCAGATAGGCAACCACACCCACAACCACATTGGGGGCTTCCGCCATACCATCAAAGACTATATGTATAATGTGGAGCGGGCCAATGCCTATATCCAGAGCCACTATTTCCGTCCGCCCCATGGCTGGATGCGCCTGTCGCAGTATGCCTGGCTGTCGAGGAAGTTCAAGGTGGTGATGTGGGACGTGGTGACGCGCGACTATTCGAAGTGGATGACGGCCGACGACATTGTGAACAATGTGAAGCGCTACACTCGGCCGGGCTCCATCATCACTTTCCACGACTCGCTGAAGGCCATCGACAAACTGCTCACAGCCCTGCCGCAAAGCATCGAATGGCTGTTGCAGCAGGGCTATGCCTTCAAAACGTTTGTGTAGCCTTGTTTACTTTTTGGTTTCTTTGAACGAGTTTCCCGTCCACTCCAGCTGGAACATGTCGTAGCGGAAGTCCTCGTCATCGCTTCCAATCCATTGAACGCACTCCACATCAATGTTTTTTCCCTCCTTGGGCAGCCACATAATGGGGGTGCCTTTGTGGCGTGAGATGATGTTTTTGGCGGTTTGATAAACTTTCAGGTCAGGTGTCATCACGCGGGTGGTGGGATTGTAGTCGTAGAACAGCAGGGCGTTGTCGGCGCGCTCGCCCTCGTGCCCCATCTGCATCAAGATGCCCACCAGCGAATGGCCGTTGGAGCGCCGCCAGTAGCACACCTCGGTCATGAAGTCGAACTGCCAGGCCATGTCGGCCTTGATGAAGCCGTTGCGTGGGGCGTCATCCACTTGGTAGTGCTTTTCCTCAAGCGTGTAGTTGCCGGGCTTCTTCAGATAGTCGACCAGCGCCAGATTGGGGATGTAGCCCTGATACTGCTGGCAGAAAGCCTTGGCAAAGTTTCTCACCATGGCCTTGGGGAAGGTGTTCTCCACCGTCAGCGTCTTTTGGGTCCATTGTTTCTCAATCAAAAAGATTTCCTTTTCGGGGTTCTCCAGTTCGGCGGGTTCGTACTCCACTTGGCTCCAGGCTCCCATCGCGAGGAGCAGGCAGCATGCCGTCATCAGGCATCGTTTTGTCATTACATTCTTTTTCATATCATTCGTTATTAAAGTCTTCAGCAGCCATGGGCATTGGCGCGTCTTCTTCCTCCGCGGGCAGATAGGGACGCTTCACGCTGTGGTCGTTCAGCCAGATGGTGTTTAGCGTGTGCGCCAGCGCGTTTAGCGTGTCGTCGCGGCGGTGGGGCGTCAGCTCGCACTCCCAAACGGTGATGCAGTGCCAGCCCATCTCCGCCAGTTGTTGCTGTACCTGCTTGTCGCGCTCCTGGTTGCGCCTGATTTTCGCCAGCCAGAAGGGGCGGTTCGTGGTGGGAATGGCACAGCAGTTTTTATGCGTTATGGCTCCCTCGCCGTCGAGCACGGCACCGTGGCCGTGCCAGAAGCAGCCGTTGACGAACACGCACGTTCGGTATTTGCGCAGCACCACATCGGGATGGCCGGGCAGACGTGGCGAGTTGAGTCGGTAGCGGAATCCCTGTCTCCATAGTCCGCGGCGCACCAGCAGCTCAGGCTTCGTGTCTTTGCTGTGGATGGCTGCCATCGTTTTGTGGCGCTGTTCTGGCGTGAGTTTCTCCATGGGTGCAAAGTTACGAATAAATCTTCTATTATTTTGCGTTTCAGATTTTATTTTGTACTTTTGCACCGTTTTATCGATAGGGTTTTATGAATTTCTGGTGGATTTTGTATATCGTAGACGGTTTGCTGTTTGCCCTGGTGGCGATGACGGTAGTCTATTTCCTTGTTTTCTCCACCGCCTCGTTGTTTAAACAGCGCAGCAAGGTAAAGCATGCCAAGACGCAAAACCGCTTTATCGTGCTCATCCCTTCCTATCAGCAAGACGAGGTCATTCATTTGACGGTGAACTCCATCCTGGGACAGACTTATCCGCAGCGCCTCTTCGACGTGGTGGTGATTTCCGACCACGAGAGCCAGCTCACCAACATGCGGCTGGCGCAGCTTCCTATCACCCTCTTGACGCCCGACTTCGACGTGAGTTCGAAGGCCAAGTCGCTGCAGTATGCCATCTTCAACTTGCCGAAATACAAAATTTACGATGCCGTTGTCATTCTCGATTCTGGCAATATCGTGAAGCCTGAATTCTTGGAGGAAGTGAACGACGCCTATACCTCGTCGGGCACGAAGGCTTTGCAGGTGCATCGCCTCTCGGCCAACCGCGACACGCCCTCGGCGCGCTTGGACTCCATCTTCGAGGAAATCAACAACTCGGTGTTCCGTCGTGGACACCAGGTGCTGGGCCTCTCGGCCTCGCTGTGCGGGTCGGGCATCGTGTTCGATTTCCCCTGGTTCAAGAAGCACATCATGAAGATACGCAGCATCCTGGGCGAGGACAAGGCTCTGGAAACCATGCTCATGCAGGACAACATCTTCGTAGACTATTTTGAAGACATCCACGTTTACGACGAGAAGACGCGCGACATAAAAGATTTGAACAAGCAGCGAGGCCGCTGGATCTACACCCAGCTGCACGCCCTCATCAATAGTTTGCGCTATCTGCCTTCGGCCATCCTGAACCGCAACTACGACCAGATAGACAAAATCCTGCAGTGGGCGCTCATGCCCCGCACCATCCTGGTGGGAGTCATTTTGATTATGAGTCTTGTCCTACCCTTCATCTATATGTCGCTGGCTTTCAAGTGGTGGGTGGCAGGAGCCTTGGCACTGTTGTCCTTCGCTTTTGCCCTGCCCGACTATCTGGTTGACAAAAACCTGAGTTCCGATTTCTCCCATGGCTTGCTTGTCACCGTGGGAGGTCTGCAAAACATCTTCCGAGCCAGCCACAGCGAGGTTTCCGACCGCCTGCAATCGGCTAAGAGAGGGCTGGCCAACCTGAGGAAAAAGAGAAAGAAGAAAAAACGATAATGGGCTACTCCATGCTGCACCTCCTCGACTGGCTGCTGTGGATAGTCATGGCGGCATCGGTGCTCTATGCCCTTTTCTTCGCCCTTGCATCCCTTCTTCCCCAGCGGCGCAACAAGCAGGGTGGGGGCGAGCCGCCAAGCAGTGGCGACACCCATTTTCTTGTGCTCTTTCCTGCCTACAAGGAGGACGCGGTCATTGTGCATTCGGTGGAGACATTTCTTCACCAAGATTATCCTACAGAGAATTATCACGTGGTGGTCATCTCCGACCACATGCAACCCGCCACCAACGAGCGCTTGAGCGCACTGCCCATTACCCTGCTCACCCCCCATTTTGAGAAGAGTTCGAAGGCGAAGGCCTTGCAGTATGCAACGGCCCCCTCCAACCTCCCCCAACTGGGGGAGGCTATCCCTACGGATTCCTCATGCGCAGCTGCCTCCCCCAGTTGGGGGAGGTTGGAGGGGGCCGGGGGCTGGTTGGAGGGGGCCGTTGTTCTCGATGCTGACAACATCGTTTCCCCCGATTTCCTTTCAAAGCTCAACGCGCTGTGCCAGCAGGGCTACAAGGCCATCCAGTGCCACCGAACTGCGAAGAATGCCGACAACGACATTGCTGCACTCGACGGCCTGAGCGAGGAAATCAACAACAGCATCTTCCGTCGTGGCCACAACCGCCTGGGACTTTCGTCGGCACTCATCGGCTCGGGCATGTGCTTCGACTATGAGTGGTTCCGCCTGAACGTAGGGCAGTTGCGGTCGACGGTGGAAGACCGCGAGCTGGAGGCGCTGCTGATGCGGCAGGGCATCTACATCCACTTTGCCGACGACATCCTGGTGATGGACGAGAAGGTGAGCAGCAGCGACAATTTCCAGCGCCAGCGACTGCGCTGGATGACAGGGCAGGTGCAGTCCTTGGCGCTCATGCTGCGCCACCTCCCTAGCGCCATCCGTCACGGCAACATCAACTACATCGACAAGACGCTGCAGCAAGCCCTCATCCCCCGCTCGCTGCTGCTGGTGTTCATCCCGCTGATGGCCGTTGTGACGCTGGTGGCCAGTCCCGTGCACAGCATCAAGTGGTGGGTGCTGCTGGCCCTGCTGGCCGTCGCCCTGCTGGTGGCCATCCCCCGCCGTCTGCGAGGCCGCCAGCTATTGGCTTGCGCCGTGGCCTTCCCCTGCTTGGCGTGGCGCATGCTGGCCAACCTGCTGCACATCAACACCCGAAGCAATGATTTCCTGCACACCACCCACGGCAAGGAGGCCGGCGAGGCATGAGCGGACGAGTGAAGAAAAGCATGCTGAATGCGGAAGTAAACCTGTTGTTCTACTTCCTCTCGTTGTTCCTGACCTTCTTCTCGCGTGACATCTTCCTGAAGAACCTGGGCGATGAGTTCATGGGTCTCACTGGCACCTTGAACAATATCCTGGGCTACCTGAACCTCTCGGAGCTGGGCATCTCGGCCTGCATCGGCTACTTCCTTTTCAAACCGCTGCAGACGGGCAACCGCCAGCAGATACAGGACATCCTCTCTGTGCTGGGCTATCTCTATCGGTGGATTGGCAGCCTCATCTTCGTCGGTGCCTTCATTGTCAGCCTCTTCTTCCCCCTCATCTTCGCTGGCGCCAGTCTGGGACTGGGCATCATCTACTTCGCCTTCTACAGCTTCCTGGGCTCGTCGCTCATCGGCTATTTCATCAATTACCGCCAGATACTGCTCAGTGCCGACCAGAAGAACTACCTCGTGGCCATCTACTACCAGTCGGCCAACCTGCTGAAGTTGGCCCTGCAAATCTATCTGGCCTATCATTTCAAGAACCTCTTCGTGTGGGTGGCCGTGGAGTTCCTCTTCGGCATCATCGGTTGTATCATCCTGAACTGGAAAATCAACAAGGAATATCCCTGGCTGCATGTCGACAAGCGGCAAGGAAAAGCCTTGTTGAAGCAATATCCCCAAATCATCACGAAGACCAAGCAGGTCTTCATCCACAAGATCAAGGACTTTGTGCTGGTGAAGAGCGACGAGCTGTTTGTCTTCATCTTTGTGTCGCTGAAGATGGTGGCCTACTACGGCAACTACATGATCATCATCTCGAAGCTCATCTCCATGTTCTCGGCCATCACCGGCAGCGTGGGCGCCAGCATCGGCAACCTGGTGGCTGAGGGCAACAAGCAGCACATGTTGCGCGTGTTTTGGGAGGTGACCACCATCCACCACACCATCGCCGCCACGCTCAGCTTCTCGCTCTATGTGTTGCTCGAACCCTTCGTGGCCCACTGGATAGGTCCGGAGTATATCATGGACCACCGCATCCTCATCCTCCTTATCGTCTATATCTACATCACCAATTCGCGCAACTCGGTCGACAGCTTCAACTACGCCCACGGACTCTATGCCGACGTGTGGTCGGCCTGGGCCGAGCTCATCATCAACGTGGTGGTGACCATCGTCTGCGGATTGCAGTGGGGCATTATCGGCATCCTGTTGGGCAAGATTGCCAGCCTGGTGCCCATCGTGGTGATATGGAAGCCCTACTACCTGTTCTCATCAGGCTTCCATCGGCCTGTGGGCATCTATTGGCGGGGCGTGCTGCGCAATTATGCCGTCTCGGCGTTCTCCATCGGCGGGTCGCTGGCCTTGCTGAAGCTGGTGCCGCTGAATCCTTATCACACCATCTGGGAATGGATAGCCTACGCTGCCACGGCCATGGCCATCTTCCTGGCCATCGACCTCACGGCCACCCTGCTCTTTGCCAAGGGCGCCCGCGACAGCCTGGCACGAATAAGAAGAAAACATACATCAACGGGCACATGAAGTACTCTATCATTACCGTCAACTACAACAATAGAGAAGGTCTGCAGCGCACCATCGAGAGCGTCATCGGCCAGACCTTTCGCAATTTCGAGTTCATCGTTATCGATGGCGGAAGCACTGATGGCTCTGCCGACGTGCTGCGCCACTACGACGAGCATATCAGCTACTGGGTGTCGGAACCCGACGGCGGCATCTACCAAGCGATGAACAAAGGCATCGCCCGCGCCACGGGCGACTACCTGAACTTCATGAACTCTGGCGACAGCTTCTACGACAACGGCGTGCTGCAGCGCGTTGTCGGCCACCTTGGCGAGGCCGACATCGTCACCGGGCGCGACTATCACTACAGCGAGGCCGAGCAGCAGGGGCACGCTTCCATCCAGCCACCTCGCACCACCATGATGCATTTCTTCGTGTCCACCCTCGACCACCAGAGCTCGTTCATACGTCGCGAGCTATTCCAGGGCAGTCCCTACCGCGAGGATTTCCGCCTGGTGAGCGACTGGATTTTCTTCATCCAGAAAATCGTGGGCGAGGGGTGCAGCGTGCAGTTCATCCCCGACATTGTCTGCCGCCGCGAGGAGGGCGGCCTCTCCGAACAGCAGCGTGAGCGCAACCGCAGCGAAATCAGCCAATGGCTGCACCAGTACCTGCCCCAGGGCGTCTATGCCGACTACGCCACCCTGGCCCAGCTCGACAAGACCTCCCTCTACCGCCTGTTCAGCATCTGCGACGACCAGCGCAAGCGCCGTTGGCTCATCAGGTGCATCAAGGTCATCAATAAATGGTTTGGATAACGTAACCAAATAGGCAATTTTTTGCAAGCATACGCCCCCCCAAATTTTGGTAACGATTTTTTGAAAAATCTCAACGCTTTTTTAAAAAATCTCGTACGAGATTTTTTCCGCACGGGAATTCCGCAAAAAAAACGGTTTAGTGGACAGCAAAATAATTAGGCTTATAGGTCAAATTGCACGCCGAATTTTTGCGTATGCTCGTAGAGTGTTTTTACGTATGTGCAAACGGTCAAAAAGTGGCGCATAATCCCAGTAACCAGCCCTACTTCACCAGATAATTCCCAACTTATTCAGTGCTTTTTTGGTGCGAAGCAATGTGTCGTAGCCGACGTTTTCCAGATCTAACAGCTCGCCAGGTGTGAGTGCTAGAAATTCTTCCAAAGTCTTAATGTTCCTTTTTTGGAGAGCAGTTTTTAGTCGGTGTGCTAATGATTTCTTGCTTCCAAACTCTTTGTACAAATCTTCTAAGGTAAATTCCAATTTGAAGTTTGTCTCTATCGAAATGGGAGATTCTATAGGTGTAACCGATCTGCGCTCATTCTGCAAAAGGTACTCCTTTATTTCTTTCACCTCCTTTTCAACGTTCTCCAACTTATCAATTAGTTCCTTTTTTGTCATAGTTGTTGCAGAATTTGTATGTTGTACTACAATCTTTAGTGGTATTTAGTGTTGACATATTCTTACGCATATCTACGCGGATGACAGCTGAGCGTCGTGAACTATCTACTAAAATTCTTGGAACTTTTCGTCTAATCCCCAAATTATCAGGAAACAAGAATCAAAAAATGGACGTTCTAAGTTTTTGATTTCCATTTAGGTTAAAGCCACTTCCCGATTAACGGGTCCGCTCCTATTTCTTTCCATTGGCGTAACAGTTTTTGTTATACTTGTATTGAACTATTCAAATATTTTTTGAAGCTCCGCAGTGTCACATTTATATTGATTATTATTCAAGTAGCTTAATGCAGAGCGAAGTTTTGTCATTTCTTTTGAGTTATTTAGCGACTTAAAAAGTTCCTTAAAACGAGTGTCGGTTTTTGCTTTTACATCTTTGGTCACCTTAGTCAACTCTTCTAAGGTAGAAGGTAGGCCATAGTTCTTGAGATTTACTCCAAGTTCCTTAGCACAATCCAATATAAAACTATCCATTGCTGGACTTACCCTAACAAAGTAATGTGGACGTTCTTTGTGTTTAAGTAATGAAATATGATTTGTATGAGCAATCTCTACAAATTCTTTTACATAAGAAGGTTGACGTTTATCATTGTCTATGACACCTATAGAGAACAGGTCTTTAAGGTTAGACTCCATCATTTTCTTGGCAACAGCATTGCAACCCTTCTGGTGGTTAACTCCATGAGAATCGAGTATGTATTCAGCCAAATTGGTGTCAATATAGCACTCGGGAACAATATGCCAATCTTTTTTCTCCATTCTTTAGCCCAGTGTTTCAATGTTAAAGAAAGCATCCACCCCGTAATCGTAGATAGCTTGAATATCATCTTCGGTTGCGGTCTTTACTGTTATCTGCCCCTCTGTCGTTCGTGTATAAAGAAGAGTCATGTCTATATCTTGCTTCTCCATAAAAGCATTTAAGATATATGGGCTATGTGTAGCAATGAAAAGATTGTTTGGTTGCTCCTTTTTTGTCATATCAAGTAGCCACTCAACAAGGCACGACTGTGTTGGCGGGAAAAGATTTGCTTCGGGTTCTTCGAGGAAGATGTCGCAGTGGTCGGTTACAAGATATTGAAAAAGTATTTCCTGCATCTTTTTTATAGCTGAGACATGTAGAGAATAGTTCTTATCATTTATCTTAAAAACAACTGAAGGACGATTCGGTTTGATTTCATTCTCGTTAATCATTTCTCCTAAAATAGGAGTAAAATGACTATAAATTATATTAGATAAACTATTCTCTTCTTTACTCCCCGTTATACTTGTATTGACAACTTTCATTACTTGTAATTCCATCAAGTATGTTAAATGTACAAATAACGGTATCACCGATTGTAAACCACTTGATGTGTTGGTAAAATCTAACGTCACACCGTCAGCAACCTGCACCTTATCCGATTTTGTATTAGCGTCATAATGATAGGATACGCCGAGATTCAGCACAGACAAGTCGTTGGTTGTAGCCTGACGGGCTGTTTCCCAATCAGCCATGAAGTCACGAATGTTATCATCATTAAACTTCACCTGAAACCAGTTTGGAATGGCTGCTACCAGATTACGCTCGGCAGGGATATAAGTTACCTTTGAGCGGCGGTAATTCCAACGACCTTCCTTCCATTCAAACTTAAAAGTATTGGTAGAATTCTCGAACGAGAAAGCCATGAAGTCAGATTCGTAGCTGATAAAGGTGTCATCCTTGATGTATCCTTTTAGTTTGTGAAAGCGTTCTAACTCTTTCAAAAAGTTACCGTCCTTTGCAAAGAAGTCTGCTGTCTGAGTCAGTTCGATACGTTTCTCAACCCATGTGCAATAGCAAGCGGTCTTTAGGACACAACTCTTGCCCGAACTCTGCGAACCAATAATAACATTGATGCGCTTCAGTTCGACTTCGGCCTCCTTCAACGGCCCCAAATTACGAATCACAAGATGTTTCATGGCTGCAAAGTTAATAATTTTCTATTTAATAATCAAATATCACATAAAAATCTTCACCTTATTTATATATTACAGCCTTTCGGATACATGTTCTCGTTCTTAGTTTCTTTTTAGGGGAATGAAAAACGTGGGTAATCTACTTCGCTTGAGTTGTTCGAGGTATTGGGATAGTTTTTCAAATAGTTTGTAAAAGATTCAAAGGGACACTTCCTAAACAATCCTAAAAGTTGACAGAGAACCGATGGTTCTTCGCCGATTTTTCGTATCTTTGCCAAACAATCATAGAATTACAAGAATAATGAGAAAACTCTTATTAGCTGCGGCTTTGTTTATGCTGACCCTGACGGGTTGGGCACAAAGGCAGCAGGTTGGCGACGGAACTTCGAGAATGGGATTCCGCAATCCGGTGCTGCCAGGCTTCCATGCCGACCCCTCGGTGTGTCGTGCTGGTGATGATTTCTATCTGGTGAACAGCACGTTCCAGTATTTCCCTGGCGTGCCCGTATTCCACAGTAAGGATTTGATTCACTGGGAACAGGTGGGAGCCTGTCTCACTCGTGAGTCGCAGGTTAGAATAGAGGGGATGAATGAGCAGACGGGCATCTACGCCCCCACCATCCGCTATCATGAGGGGCGCTTCTATATGGTGACGACGGTGTTCCCCTCGCGCCGCCATTTCTATGTCTATACCGACGACCCCAATGGCGAGTGGAGCGACCCCATCTACATCGATTTCTATGTAGGCAGCTGCGACCCCACGCTGTACTTCGACGACGGCAAGTGCTATTTCCTGTGGAAAGAGGGTGAGATAAAAATCTGTGAGATTGATGTGAAGACTGGCAAGCAGCTCGGCGATATTCACCTTCTGGGCGTAGGTCTTGGCGGACGCTATCCTGAGGGACCACATATCTATAAGAAGGATGGCTATTACTATCTGTTGCTGGCCGAGGGCGGCACGGAGCACGGCCATCATGTGAACATCCTGCGCAGCAAGAACCTGTTTGGCCCATACGAACCGAATCCAGCCAACCCTATCCTTTCGCATTTCAGCATGAAGATGCAGAACAGTTCGATTCAAGGTCTTGGACATGCCGACCTGGTGCAGGCCAGCGACGGCTCGTGGTGGATGATTTGTCTGGGCTATCGCACACATGGCTACCTGCAGCACGTGATGGGCCGCGAAACGTTCTTGGCTCCGGTGAAGTGGGAAGAGGGTGGCTGGCCAGTGGTCAATCGCGACGGGACTCTGCAAATGGATATGCATTGCCAGACGCTGCCGCAGGTGCCCATGCCTGTGGAGCCAAGCAGAGACGAGTTTGAGGGCGACAAGCTATCGCTCTATTGGAGCCACTTGAATATGCCGCAAAAGGAGAACTATTCGCTGAAAGCCCGCAAGGGATGGCTCAGGCTGCAGACCTCTACCGTCACACTCGACGAGGTGGGCAATCCTACCTTCATCGGCCATCGTCAGTCGGAACCGAACTTCACGGCAACGACCAAGGTTGACATCTCTGGCCTGAAAGACGGCGGCGTGGCAGGCATCACGGCCTACGCGGCCCACCATAATCACTACGACGTCCAGGTAGTAGTGCGCGATGGCAAGCGATACCTGCAGGCCAAGATTCGCATCGGCGAGATGGAACATATCGAAAAGGAGATTCCGCTGAACAACACTATTGTCTATCTGCGCATCACCGCCGATCCGCAATTCTATCATCTGCACTACTCTACCGACGGCGAGCACTTCACCCATCTTGCCCGCATGGACTACCGCTATCTGAGCACCGAGACCATCGGCGGCTTCTGTGGTGTCCACCTCGGCATCTTTGCCCATACGTTGACAAATACCATCAGCCACGCCGACTTCGATTGGACAGATTTCAACTTCACGAATAATGAATAACAAAAGTATTTATCTCGCATCGAAACCGCGTTACGAGATTCTTGACGGACTCCGCGGCGTGGCTGCCATGCTGGTGGTGGGTTTCCACTTGTTTGAAACTTATTATCACATGGGGCAAGACCAGCCCATCAATCACGGCTATCTGGCAGTGGATTTTTTCTTTGTCCTCTCGGGCTTCGTCATCGGCTATGCCTATGATGACCGCTGGGACAAGATGTCAACATGGTCTTTCTTCAAGCGTCGATTAATCCGTCTGCACCCGATGGTCATCTTTGGTACCTTCTTTGGCGCCATCATGTTCTACTTCGGCAGTTGTGGTGAGTTCCCACTGATTAACGAAACGCCGTGGTGGATGGTTTTGCTGGTGATGTTCTGGTGCTTCACAATCATTCCGCTGCCTAATACGATGGATATTCGTGGTTGGGCTGAGACCAACCCGCTCAATGGCCCTGCGTGGTCGCTCCAGTGGGAGTATATCGCCAATATCCTCTATGCCCTTTTCATCCGCAAGTTCTCGAAGGTGGCACTGGGCATCTGCGTAGCTGTTTTTGCCATGCTCACCATCATCCTCTGTTTGAACATCGATGTGACAGGATTCCTTGAAGAGCGCAGTTGGGCGTCATATACCGTTGTCGGTGGCTGGAGCACCACGCCCGACCAACTTCAAGTAGGTCTTACCCGTCTGCTCTATCCCTTCTTCTGCGGATTGCTTGTCTCACGTCTGATGATTGACCATTCCACTAATGGGCAGGCAATGGTCAATTGTAAATGGTCAATGTTCAATGTAAAACATGGTTTCTGGTGGTGTTCACTGGCCATTGTGGTATTGTTCTGCATGCCTTGGATGGGAATGGGTAGTGAAGGCGATGCCCGTTGGACCAACGGACTCTACGAAGCCGTCTGCATCCTCGTCTGCTTCCCGCTGATTGTGGCGATGGGAGCTGGCAGCAGTGTGAAAGGCAGCAAATCGGCGGCGCTCAACAAGTTCCTGGGCGATATCAGCTATCCCCTCTATATCACCCATTATCCACTCATTTACATGCAAATGTCATGGGTGGATGGTCATAAAGACGCACCACTCGGCACGCATATATTCGTTTCCGTTTGCATCTTCATCCTCGCCATCCTCGTGGCCTACGGAGCCTATCGTCTCTACGATCTGCCTGTGCGTGAGTGGCTGAAAAAGAAATGGTTCAGATAGAGAAATTTTTATAATGAAAAATAATTGTCTGCTGATACCTTGCAAGGACTTCTTTTTTGATTTTCGTCAAGAATAGCCGCTGCTTTGAAAGAAATAATTAGAAATCAGCCACTTGAATAGCAGAAAAGCACTAATTTTGCAGCCGAATTGAGAAATCAACTTCAATAGTATTAATTTTTTAAGCATTATGGCAGAAAAGAAAACAACCAAGAAGGCAGCCGCCGAGACCAAAGAGGTGGCCGCAGAGAAGAAGACGACACGTAAGGCTGCCGCCCCTAAAGCAGAGAAGGCCGTGGTGGCCGTGAACGCTGAGAATATTGGCTTCAAGGCTGGCGACGTGTATCAGGCACTGGCAGCAGCCGAGAACGCACTCACCGTGAAGGAGATTGCAAAGGCCGCTAAGATTTCGGAAGAGGAAACACTGCTCGGCCTGGGCTGGCTCTTCAAGGAGGGCAAGCTGCAGAGCACTGAGGACAACAAGATTGCCTTGGCTTAAGAAAGCTTCGGTGTACGAAGAGCAAATTCTTAGAATACTGTTGGGTGTAGGCGCGCGTGGCATCAGCGTTAAGAAGCTGGCCAAGCACGTCTACAACCATTATTGTACCTTTTTCTTCCAGCCCGATTTTCGCGATGTCTATCGCGCCGTGCAACAGTACGTGCAGCGGCAGACGCGTTCGAAGCAAGGGCTGCTGGAACATGCCGAGCGATGGGGACACTACCGGCTGAACACCACATGTCAGACGGCACGCCAGTTGATGCTCGATTGGGAAAGCAGTCAGGATGATGCAATAGAAAAGGAAGAAGAAAGGGTTGTAGAAGATCGGTCGCTTAACCTGTTTGATTTTTGATTTCAGGTGGGAATCTCTTGATAGACTTCTTCGTAGAGATTCAGCAGTTGCTCGGCAGTACGCCGCCATGAAAATGATTTGACACGCTCCAATCCAGCCCGTCTTTTTTCTTCATAGAAAGCGGGGTTGTTCTCCAATTCGAGCAGCATGGCGGTAATCTGCCCAACGTCTTCAGGATCGACCAGGATGGCGTCTGTGCCTCCAATCTCGGGCATAGACGAGGTGTTGCTTGTGACGACGGGGGTGCCGCACGCCATGCTCTCCAATATCGGTATGCCAAAGCTTTCGCGTAAGGAGGTGTAGAGGAAGGCAAAGGCGCTGTTGTAGATATAGGGAAGGTCTTTGTTGTCGATATAGCCCGGCACCACCATGTTGTTGCGGATGTTCTCGATGGCATTGTTGCGGACGATGGCATCCAGATAGTCGGGCGAGAGGTCGGCCATGAGCAGTTTGCGTTTCACCTTAGACTTTTTCAAGTATCTGGAATAAGCCACCAGTGTGCGCTCGGTATTCTTCTTGGGGTCGGTATTGCCCAAGAAAAACAGGAAGCCAGGCTCGGGGATGTATTTCTTGTAAACCTGCATCGTGTCGTCAATGGGGCGGAACCATTCGTTGTAGCCATTGTAGATCATGGTGACGCGTTCGCGTGGAATCTGCAATTTGGCGATGATGTTTTCTTTCTCAAACTCTGATACCGTGATGATTCGTTTGCATTTGTCGAGGATGCGTGGCACGTCTAAACGTCGATAGAGCCAGCCCATGTTCTGATAGAGCGAATGGTTTTGCTTGTCGCGCCCTTCCAGGAAGATGATGTCGTGCAGCGTCAGCACCAAGGGCGTTTTGCACCAGATGGGGGCGGTATTGCTGGTGCAATGAAGCAGTTCCACTCCGTATTTCTTGACGGCACGCGGCAGCGCCCATTGCTCCCAAAGCGGGTAGGATGGGCAGCCCAGCTCCACGATGTGGACATTCTTTGTGCTGCTCAGGCAACTGTCTTCTCCTGGCTTCACAAAGACGAAATACTCGTTCTCGGTATCCAGCTGCTGCAGTTCCTTAACTTCCTGCAGCACCACATAGTCCATGCCATGTTTGTTCTTACGGAATATCCTTTGTGCTTCTATGCCTATTCTCATGCGTTAACGTCTGATAGTCTTTTGATAATCTTGGCGGGAACGCCTCCAACGACGCAAAACGCTGGTACGTCGTTGGTGACGACGGCTCCGGCAGCCACCACCGAGTGCTGGCCAATGGTGACGCCGGGCAGGACGACGGCTCCTGCGCCTATCCACACATCGTCGGCAATTGTCACAGGCTGCGTGTCGACGCCCTGCTCGTCGATGCGGCGGGTGGTGTCGGCATAATTGTGGTTGAGCGCCGTCACGGTGACGCCCTGTGCCAGGTTGACGTGATGGCCAATGCTGACGGGGCCGATGATGGTGTTGTGCAGTCCGATGCGAGTGTAGTCGCCGATGACGACGTCGCCAACGGCATTGTTGATGCAGCTGAACGACTCCACCACGCTGTTCCTGCCCAGCGTGAAGCGGCGATAGGGTGGGGTGTCCATGCGCACGCTGCAGTAGATTTTGGAGCCGCGGCCACGCTGCTGATAGAGCGGGGCCAGCAGTCGAACGTACCATCTGGGGCGAGCGTCGCGCTGGTTCATGATGACGAGGTCGAGCAGTCGTTTCAGGCGCGGACTCTGTTTCATCTGTTTCCTTATAGTATCTCTTTCCATTGTAAAATAATCTTGCTGATGTCGAAGCGTTGGGCTATTCTGAAGGCTTCGGCCGACTTCTTCGGCCAGTCTATCTGCGTGGCCTCCTTTAAACGTTCGGCCAGTTGTTCTACGTTCCCATTCTCGAAGTAAAGGCCAAAGTCGCCCAGCAGTTCCTCGCTGGTGGGCAGGTCGCTCGATACGACGGGCAGCCCGTGGGCCACGGCCTCGACGAGCACCAGCCCGAAGCCCTCCCAGCGCGAACTGAGCACATACACTTGTGCCTCGCTGTAATATTGCTGTATGTTAGTGGTGAAGGGGTGCAGCCTGATGCGCTGCTCCAGTCCGTATTGGGCAATCTTCTCTCGGTAGAGCGCCTCCTCGGGACCTTCGCCCACGATGTCGAGCGTCCACTCGTTGTCGGTGGCGGCAAAGAGGTGGAAGGCGTCGATGAGCAGGTCGAAGCCCTTGTGCAGGTGAGTGAAGCGCCCCACGGCCAGGAATCGTTTCGACGTCCCCCTCGACGGTGGGCCAGGGGTGAGCGTCAGCGGGTTGTAGATGACCTGCGTGGCGAAGGGGTAGCGCTGCGCATCATATTGGCACAGCACGATGGTGCGGTCGAGCGTCTGCAGCTGCTGTTCGTAGTGGCGTCTCAGCACTGAGCCAAGGTATGGCGACTGCTGGCCAAAGAGCGCTTCGTGCGAATTGTGAATCCATCCCATCAGCTTCACGCCCGGCAGTTGTTGGCGGCAAGCAGCCAGGCGAACGGCCAGCGGGGCATGCACGCCCACCACCACGTCGAAGCGTCCGGCACGCAGCACCCGTGCCAGTGCATCGCGCTTTTCGGATGGAAACGAGCTGTGGGCGTAGAGGCGCGAGGTGAATCGCGTCTGCGGTAGACACTTGCGATAGAGCAGGCTGTATGCTTTGCAGAAAATCTGCTTCCAGGCGGGTGTGTCGGGGTAGGCGAAGTAATGGTAGTCGATAGCTGCTTCGCCGAGGCCATAGAGCGTGGTGTCCTGGGCTTCGGGCTTGTCGAGCGTCACGATGGCCACACGATAGCCGTCGGCACACAAAGCCTTGGCCATCACCGCCGTCACTCGCTGCACACCGCCAATGCTGAAGATGGAGTCTGTCAGGAAGCAAATACTTTTCTTCATCGGTTGCAAAAGTACGGAAAATATTTCACTGTTACAAATTATTTCCGTACTTTTGCAGAAACTTTCAAGTGGGCCATGAAAATTCTTTTCCTCACCTACCACGGCTTTGAAGAGGCCAGCGGCATCAGCAAAAAGATGCTGGCACAAATCAAAGGCCTGCGCCAGAACGGGCACGAGGTGCACGTGTGCAGCTATGCACTGTCGGAACAGGGTGAGCGTTGCAGATATGTTGACGGTGAGGTGCTTAAGAACTATGGCCGCGGGCGATGGACCACGCTCAGGCAGCGCATGGATTTGGGATGCGTGGCCGATTATTGCATTGCCAACCATATCGAGCTGGTTTATGTGCGCAGCTTCATGAATGCCTCGCCGTTCAATATCCGTCTGTTTCGTCGGTTGAGGCGCAACGGCATCCCTTCCGTCATGGAGATTCCCACCTATCCCTACGACAAAGAATTTGAGTCGGTTCCGCTGAAGTATCGTTTTGAGCATATCTTCGACAAGCTGTTTCGTCGCCGTCTGGCCGCCTGCATGAGTGCCATCGTCACCTTTTCCGACGAGAAGTGTATCTTCGGCCAGCGCACCATCACCATCAGCAATGGCATCGACCCCGACACGCTGCCCCTGCAGCCTGAGGTTGATGCCTCAGACGAAGTGCACCTGATAGGCGTGGCCGAGGTGCATCCGTGGCACGGCTTCGACCGCATGATCCATGGGTTGGGGCTCTATTATAGCCAGGCAGGAGGCGCACCGCGCCGCCCCGTCTACTTCCATGTCGTGGGCGATGTGAGCGATGCCATCATGAATGGCGACAAGTACCAACCTGGCTTCAGGCATCTCATCGAGCAGTATCACATCGAGCGCAACGTGGTGTTCCATGGGAAGCTCTTTGGCACGGCGCTCGACCAGGTGTTCGCCCAGTGCGCCTTCGCCGTGGGCAGCCTGGCGCGCCATCGTAGCGGCATCACCAACATCAAGACTTTGAAGAACCGGGAGTATGCCTGTCGAGGCATTCCCTTCGTCTATTCCGAAAACGACAGCGATTTCGACCACCAACCCTACGTGCTGAAGGTGCCGGCTGACGAATCCCCCATCGATGTGCAGCAGATCCTGTCGTTCATCGACCAAAGGGAACGTAACGGAGCCTTCCATCCTGCCGATATCCGCCAAACGGTGGAGCATCTCTCCTGGACCGTGCAGATGGGGGAGGTGGTGAAGAAATTACAAACCATTACCAGCAGACCCACCAGACCCTCCCCCTGCCCCTCCCTTGTAGGGAGGGGAGTAGATAGTTCTGCAGACTCTTCAGCAGATGGTAACTATTCCAATGACAAGTCTATATACTCCCCTCCCTACAAGGGAGGGGCAGGGGGAGAGTCCGGTTGGTCTGGTGGGGCTGAGGGGTCCGGTTGGTCTGCTGGGGTGGGTATCCTCTATGTAATTGACTCCCTTGCTAGCAAGGGCGGGGCCGAGCGGGTGCTGACCGACAAGATGAATTATATGGTGGCCCATTGGGGCTACAAGGTCTTTGTCGTCACCTGCTATCAGGACATCCAGACGATGCCTAACGCCTATCCGCTCTCGGAGAAGGTGCAGCAAGTCAACCTGAACATCCCCTACTATTCGCAATACAAGTACCGCTATCCACGGCGGCTATGGGTGAAGTGGAGGCTCTATCGCCAGCTATGCCGCGACCTAAAGGCTGCCGTCGACCGCATCGGCCCCGATGTGCTCGTGGGGCTGAGCTACTTCAATGCCCATTTGGTGAGTGGCATCCGTTGCCGCGCCCTGAAGGTGACCGAGAGCCACGAGGCCCGTCCCTTCACCATGAGCGACGCGGGACTGGGGCGCTCGTGGTGCTCGCGGCTCTTCATGCGCTGCTACAAGAAATGGTATTTCCGCCGAGTGGAGCGGCAGAGCGACGTAGTGGTCGCGCTCACCCAGGGCGATGCCCGCCACTGGCAACAGGCTAGGAGGGTGGCCGTCATCCCCAACTTCACCGTGCTGCCTGCATGCCCAACCATCGACGTCGGAAGCGCCAAGCGCGTCATCGCCGTGGGGCGCCTAGAATGGCAGAAGGGCTTCGACCGGCTCATCGACGCTTGGGCGCTCGTGGAGCAGGGCCACCCCGATTGGCAGCTCCGCATCTTCGGCTCAGGCACGTTGCAGGGCGCCCTGCAACAGCGCATCGCCCGCGCCGGACTGCGCCAGGCCGACATCCACCCCTTCACCTCGGCCCTTGGTCAGGAGTATGCCCGCAGCGCTATCTTCGTGCTCAGCTCACGATGGGAGGGCTTTGGGCTGGTGCTGCTCGAGGCTATGCAGGCGGGGCTGCCCTGCGTGGTGTTCGACTGTCCCTATGGTCCTGCCGACGTGGTGGAGGATGGCCGCAGCGGCTTTGTGGTTCCCGATGGCGAGGTGCAGCAGTTCTCCGCCCGCATCGGCCAGCTCATCGACGACGACCAGCTACGCCGCACGATGGGCATGCAAGCGATGGAACGGGCCAAACAGTTTGATGCCGACACAGTGATGGCGCAGTGGAAGCAACTGTTTGAACAAGAAATTTCTAAAAAGACTTCAGCTTGATGTAGAGCGAGGGCATGTGCCTATAGGCCCAGGAGATGAGGCGCTGTTTCGGTCCGTGGGTAAAGCGCAGTTCGGGCACACGCTGCTTCAGGTCGGCCATGATGGACTTGCGCTGGGCGAGCAGTTCGTCGCTATGGGCGATGTGCCACACTTCGACCGAGAAGATGGCGAAGATGGTGTCCATGAGCTTCTGCTCGACCAGGGGCGTGAGCGCCATGGTTTTCTTGAATTCCCACAACTTGGCAATGACAATATCGAAATGGCGAATCTTTTCGTTGTCGATGGTGGCGACGATGGAGCCCCTGCGCTGGCGGTAGACGTATAGCGTTTGCGGGGAGCGGATGCATTTGCCGGCCTTGAGGTAGCATTCGACGGTGAAGGGCACGTCTTCGAAATAGATGCCGGGGATGAAGCGCAGTCCGCTGTCCATGAGGAACTGGCGCCTGTAGAGCGCTCTCCACACGAAGCACTCGCGGGGGTTGAAGTGGTGGACGAACAGCTGGTGGGCCGACTCAGCGGTGCTGCGGTATGCGGTCTGCTCGATGTGATAGTCAGGGATCTGGGCATCCGAGAGCTTCACAAACTCGGCATAGAGGATGTCGGGCTTCGCGGTGCAAGCGTCGGCGAGCAGCGGGGGCAGACTGTGGGGGACGAGCAAATCGTCGGAATCGATGAACAGCACATACTCGCCCGCGGCCTTCTGCAATCCCGCATTCCTGGCCACTGAGATGCCCTGGTTGGCCTGCCGGTGGATGGTGACGTTGGCATGCTGGGCAACGATGTCGGCAATGCGGGCAAAACTGTCGTCGAGGGTTCCATCGTCGACCAGTATCACCTCGAAGTCGCCATCATCCATCCCCTGCAGAAAGACACTCTCCACGCAAGGGCGGATATAGGGCTCGACTTGATATACCGGTATGATAATGCTCAGTTTCATCCGTCGGTCAGGTTTTCGCATGTTGTATATGCCTGTTCCCACTCTTTCAGCACGAGTTCCGGCTTGTATCTCTCTGCAGCGGTGCGGGCTTTCCGCCCCATCTCCTTGCGCTCCTCTTCGTGGGTGATGAGCCACTCCATCTTCTCGGCCAAGTCGGCCACGTCGCCGTTTTTCGCCAGCAGGCCCGTCACACGGTCGTCGATGATTTCGGCGGGGCCAGAGGGACAGTCGAACGAGAGGCACGGCGTGGCGCAGCTCATGGCTTCAATCAGCACCATCGGTCGCCCCTCGAACTCGGAACTCAACACCAGCAGCTGTGACTTTTTGTATTCGTCGAAGATGGCCTTGGTAGGCGAATGAATGATAATCCGCTTTTCCAGTCCCAGGGATTGAATCTGCTGCTGCAACGACGCTTTTTCGGCACCCTCGCCGAAGAAGTCGATATGCCAGTCGGGATGTTTGCCCGCAATCATTGAAAACGCGGTGATGGTGCGGTCGAACCTCTTTTCAGCATTCAGGCGCCCCACACAGATGATGCGGGCGGGCAGCCTGGGCACGTCGTCGGTTGTTTCAGGATAGACAAACAAGGGATTGGGGATGACCACCACCCGACGGGCGTATTCCCTCCAGTGCTTGGCGTCTTGCTCGGTCAAGGAGATGAGCTGTGCGCATCCTTTCAATCCTTTTATGGCATGGCGGGCATACGACTTCGTCAGTTTTGCCTTGATTCCGTTGGGATGCCCGCTGATGTTCTTAACGATATAATCATAACTGTTATGGAATTCGCACATCACGGGAACCTGGTTTGCTGCCTTCAATACCGACTTGACCAGGAATTGCCAATCGGATGCCAAGATGATGACCTCGGGATGGAAGGTCGCGACGGTTTGGCGCAAAGACTCACGGAATTTCTTCTTCAGCTGGAGGAAATGCAAGTAATGGGCGAGCGGCGAGCATTGTGACAAGGTAAAGAAGCGGCAATCCAAATCTACCACCTTTACTGCATCGAGCAGCGGAAAGGAAATGGGGTGGGCGCCTTGCTCATAGCTCACCAGCATAACCGAGTGGCCCTGCTTCGACAGATAGTTCGCCTTCTCAATGATCACCCTTTCTGCTCCGCCCGTGAGTGCAAAAGACCTATGTATGATAATGATTCGCATAGACGGTTCCTATTTAAATTTCCAAGGCATCAGCACGCATTCTGCTTTCCTCACGAAGCGGTAGCCGAAGAGTCGGATGGCGAATGACCTCGTTCGGTAGTAGGCCTTTGCCTTTGGCGAGAACCAGGAGTTCTGGTAGTGGTGGATGGCGTAGGTGTCGGGCGTCAGCTCCACCTCGCGCGAGTCGAACACCTTGGGCGAAAAGAACTCGTCGCTCATCATCAGCACCTCTTTCTCCATATCCATTTGGCGGATGGCTTTGCTCTCGGCGAGTGATAGTAGGCGCAGCGGCTTTAGCGTCCTTATCTGTTTGTCCATAATCTCGGGCAGTTTGCTGATGTCCATCGAGCCGTCGGCATCGACGAAGTGCCGTCCATCATAGTAATCCAGGCACTGCTTAATCCAGTCGCAACCCTTCTCTGCACCGATGATGGCAGCTTCGGGTGTTCCCGCCTTCTCGGCCCCAATGAAGTAGGGCAGGTCGAGCAAGTCGTCGAAGCTCTTCACCACCTCCACGTCGGAGTCCAGATAGACGCCCCCCTCGTGATAGAGCGCATAGAATCGGATATAGTCGGCCGCAAAAGCATATTTCTTTTTCTCGAAGGCCTCGCGCACCCACTCCGACTGGTCGAGGTCGAAGCGCTTCGTGTCCCATAGCACTATCTCATAGTCGGGAAGGAAGGTCTTCCACGACGCCATGCAACGGGCAATCTTGGCGGGATATGGGTCGCTGCTCAACCAGCACAGATGAATCTTCTTCGGGATCATAGCTGTTTGTTCGTTTACGTTATCCCTCCCACTTCTCAATGCAGCACTGGTGCGTCTTTGCTTCTTTGTCGTAGTTGATGCCCACAAGGAGGATATTGCTGGAATACTCGGCCAGTTTGGCAGGATAATCACGATGTTTGATTTGTGCGATGGCAGCATCGGCTTTGCTGTTGTATTTCAGTTCGACGACGATGGCGGGCGAGTTGACGTTGCGGCGGGGAATGAGCACCAGGTCGGCCACCCCCTTGCCCGATGGGAACTCTCTGTGGAAGATATAGTCGTTGTGGGCATAGTAGAAGGCCAGGCTGAGCACGCAGGCCAGCGAGTTCTCGTTGTTATAGCTCAGGATGCTGGTGTGCTCGTCGTGGGCGGCTTCTATGCCTTTGGCCACGGCATCCGCATTGCCGCTAAGGGTGGCTTGCAATAGTTGCTTCGATTCGTCGATGGCACTGACGACGTGCTTCCAATTGGTGGTCTTGATGGCGTTCACCATCTCTCCAGCCACCTCCTTGTTGGGGATGTAGCATTCGCTCTCGTTCCAATCGTAGGCCAGATAGCCCAAATGGATGAGTACTGTGAGCACATCGTCTTTGGTTCTGACTATCGACACGTCGTTTTGGAAACCAGTAGGGTCGACACTGCAGCGTCCGCCCGCCAGCATGCCGATGATGTCGTCTTTCAGCCCTTCGTAGTTCATCTGAATATAAGTGGCCACGGCATCGTAGGCACCTGTGTTGGCCCAATAGCTGCGACAGCGGCTCGCGTCAATGGCTTGCATCACCGAGTTGGGGTTGAACATCGAAGGCTCGTCGCCAATCTGGTAGCCGTCGTACCATTTCTCCAATTCACCGAAGTTCATGCCATGCCTGTCTGCCAGTTCTTGCACCTCTTTTCGGGTGAAGCCAAAATAGCGTGCCATCTTGCGAGGGTCAACCATGGAATACTCCACGAAGTTGTTCAGGGCCGACTCTGTCTTATATTTCTTCACAGGCAGGATGCCAGTCATATAGACTCCTGCGAACACACGGTAGGCATTCACCCCCTTGAACAGGCGGCGCAGCCAGCTCACATAATTGTCCATCGCTTTTGTCCCTGACGGGAATTCGCGGCAAATGGCATCCCACTCATCGATGATGAAGAAGAACTGGTGACCCGTGGCCTCGGCAATCTTGACAAGGCAACCCATCAGGTCGTCAGCCTCCCTCACTTCCACGTCGGGGTATTCCTTCAGGACATCTGTCCGTAGTTCCGTGTCAATTAGGTCGACAATGCCTTCGTGTCTGAAGCGTGCAACAAATTCTGTCATGTCAAGATAGATGACGGCATATTTGTTGAGGTTTTCTTCAAAAGAGGGGTGGCTGGTGATGCTGAGACCTTGGAACAGCTGTCGCGAATCGCAAGAATGGTCGTAATAGGCACAGAGCATCTTGGCGGCCATCGACTTGCCAAAGCGGCGGCAGCGCGACACACAACTGAAGCGTTGCTCCGTGTGCAGTGTGCTGTTCACAATGGCTATCAACTCCGATTTGTCAACATATTCGCTCCTTCGCGCCGAGGCGAAACCTGCATTGCCGATGTTGATATAAGTTCCCATGACACCTATTTTTCTGCAAAAATAATTAGAATTGTTGGATTATCCAAATTATTTTCCTATTTTTGCAGAAAAATAGGTGGATTATGCCATACTGGTACGACAAATATCTAAGCGTCTATGGGAAGCCATTCAGCGAGGTGCCTCAGCAGATTATCGAGGAGACGCGCGCTGGGTTGGCGCGGTTGCAGAGCCCTGAGCCGCTGGCCTCAATCGTGGTCATTGCCTACAACGAGGAGCGCCACCTGCAGGCCTGCCTCTGGGCTTTGAGCGAGATACAGTGCAAATATCCTGTGGAAATCATCGGCGTGGACAACGACTCTACCGATTGCACGGCCGAAATTTACCGTCAGTCGGGCATCCCCTATTTCACGGAATACCAGCACTCTTGTGGCTATGCCCGTCGCTGCGGTTTGGAGCATGCGCGGGGGCGTTTCTACTTCGATGTGGACAGCGACACCCTCTATCCGCCCCACTACTATGAGGTGATGCTCGACCACCTGCTGCAACCAGGCGTCAGCTGCGCCTCGGCGCGCTATGGCTTCATCCCCGACGCGCAACACTCACGTCTCAGCCTGTGCCTGTTTGAAATGGCTCGCGACCTGTTTCTGTGGATTCAGCATTTCAAGCGACCGGAATTGAGTGTGCGCGGATTGGTCTTTGCCTATAACGCCGACTACGGGCGACAGGAGCCTTACCGTGTGGACATCATCCGCGGCGAGGACGGTTCCATGGCGCTGGCGCTGAAGAAGTACGGGAAAATCAAGTTCGTGCGCGACAGCCGTTGCAAAGCCATCACCGGCTATGGCACCATTGGCCATCAGTCGATATGGCGTAGCTTCATCGACCATGCTAAGGTGCAGCTGAAGGGCATCACCCGCATCTTCCATAAGACCGACCACTACGAGGACGCCGAGGACAACTTGGTGAAAAATAAGGAATGAAAAACGCGGTAACGCCTTCAGAAATTTCGGTAACGACTTTTTTCAAAAAGTGAACGACTTTTGAAAAAATCTCGTACGAGATTTTTTTAGGCCTCCAGCGCTTCAAAAAATTGACGGGCGAAAGTATCTTTGTCGAAGAGCTGAGAACGCTGTAAAGCGGCCTCTGCCATCTGCTTGCGCTTTTCTGGATGGTGGTAGAGGTCGAGGATGGCGGCGGCGAGTTTGTTGGCGAGTTGTTCGTCGGCTGTGAGCAGGATGCCGCAGTCGGAAGTGACCGTTTCGGGTATGCCGCCCTGCATAGTGGTAATGACCGGCAAACCACAGGCCATCGATTCAATACAGGTCAAACCGAGCGGCTCCTCCCATGTGGAGGGTAGGGCGGCAATGTCTGCCATGCGCAGATAGCTTGGCATGCGGGAATAGGGGATGAAGCCTGTGAAGACAATGCGGTCCTGTAGTGGGGCCGCTTTTTCTTTTAGCGTCCTGGTGAAATCATCTTCACCCTGGGCGTTGCCATAGAAAGAGCTGCCTATGACCAGCAGTTTGATATGAGTATGCGCTTGCAGCAGGTTCATAGCCTCCACCAATTCCAAGACTCCTTTTTCCTTATTTACTCTTCCGCTGAAGACCACGACAAAGTCGTCGTCGCTGAATCCTAATGCTTGTCTGTCGATGGCGCTGCTTTGTGTGAAGGCTGTCAGGTTGATGCCATTGAGAACGGTCTTGGTTTTATGGTCATCATCCTTAATGGTCTGCACCTTCGATTTGATGAAGTCGGAAATGGTGATAATGCGTGCAGAGGCATCATAAATGTCGGAGGCTTGCCTGGTCTTGCTGTTTAGTAGGTCGTTGTGCAGGTGAACGACCATCTTGGCAGTTGTGTTGTCTTTTAGCTTGAGGGCATAGCCGGGGCGGTTTTCCAGGATGATGAGGTCGTAATGCTGTCGTCTGATATGCTTCAGCGCCTGATGGAAGAAATATTCAATGACGTAGTGGTAGTACTCTTCTCCTCCGTGCGTCTTTAGGTAAATCTTTTTCTGGAGTTTCGCCCACCAACCGTTGACCTTGAAATAGCGATAGTGATTGACGCTTGACTTCATGGCAGGGTGCTTCTGCACGTCGGGATGCCACACGCTGTAGACGGTGATGTCGTGCAGTTGGTGCCGGTCGTTGTAATCCAGGTAGAAATCCACCAGGTTTTCCACCGCCCCTCCTTGTACGGCGGGAACGGGCAGGATGCCGGATGTGAGGATGGCTATCTTCATGCGCTACCAATCATAAATTTCCTTGCCATTCTCGAAATGAAAGAAATCGACAATCTTGGAAAAACTGTCGGCTGTGAACTGCTGGTCTTTCGATTCCAGGAAACAGAGGGGCACTTCGCCGATAAACGATGCCCAGCGAGAATAACTGCTAAATGGTCCGATGATGCGGTCGCAGAGACTCAGTGTGTAGAGGTCGAGGATGGCGCCCGAGGGTTCATTGCCGAATCGGCGACAGCGGCAACCGTCAAACAGGTCAAGGTCGAAGTTTTCGTTTGAGCTGATGAAGAAACTCACCGTCTGGTCTTGATAAAGTTCCTTCACTCGGAGCATAAATTGATGGTATTCTTCCAGTTCAAAGAAGAAACGACCGTCGTTCCAGGTGGCATAGTCGCCTCGGCGGATATGCACGCCCACCACCATGTCGGATTCCTTTTTCAGTTCGGCCACCATGGCTTCTGCCTTCTGCATGATGGCGTCGCTGGGGCGGAAGATGCGCTTCAGTTCGGGTAGTGTCTGGCGCAGGTAGCGTGTGTCGGTGCGTGTTTGCCAGCCTTTGGTGAATCCCAGGAACTTGAACACCTTGTCCCACGTCTTGTTATGGGTCACCTTCCACGTCAGCCCCTTGTAGTTGTTCCAGCCGTTGCCGCGTTCCAAGTACCACTTGTGGTAGAGCGGGAAATAGATGAACTTGCAGTGCAGCAGGTTGGGGAAATCCTCAATCGTCCAGTCGAAGAAGATTATCACCATCCTCTTCTTCTCGGCTATGCATCGAGCCACGCTGGTGACGTAGGTCCACAGTCGGTTGCACGTTTGCCCAGGGGCGTCGCAGATTACTCTCATGTGGTCGTTGGCTGTTAGGGGCTACAAAGGTAGGCATTTTCTTTGAATTGTCATTTAAAACGGGGAAATAATTTGGCAGATTCGTTTTTTTTTCAGAACTTTGCAAAAAATATTGTCCACAGAGTCCACAGAATTCACAGAATGATTCTGAGTCTTCCGTGTCTTCTGTGGACGAAGAATGGTGATGATGGAATTGAAAAAGAAACTGGTGTCCATTCTCGTACCCTGCTTTAACGAGGAGCTGTCGCTGCCCCGTTTCTACGAGGAGGTGTGCAAGGTTGTTGACGCGATTGGGCAGTACAATTTCGAGTTGTTTTTTGTCAATGACGGCAGCACGGACAACACCCTCGCGGTGATGGAAAGCCTCTACGCGAACGACAAGCGGGTGTCGTATGTCAACCTTTCGCGCAACTTTGGCAAGGAGAATGCGATGCTGGCTGGCTTCGACCATCTGCGGGGCGACTGCATGATCATCATGGACGCCGACCTGCAGGACCCACCCTCGCTGATTCCCCAGATGCTGGACTACTGGGAGCAGGGCTACGCCGACGTCTACGCCCGGCGCGCCAGTCGCGGCAAGGAGAGCTGGTTGCGAAAGAAGCTCTCGCTGCTTTTCTATAAAATCCTTGACCACAGCACGCGTTTTGAAGTCTTGAAGAATGTGGGCGACTTCCGTCTGCTCGACCGTAAGTGTATTGAGGCCCTGCGACAGATGCGCGAGACGGAGCGCTATACCAAGGGCATGTTCTGCTGGATTGGCTACCAGAAGAAGGAAATCGTGTTCGACCGTGGCGACCGTGTGGCTGGCCAGAGCAACTGGGGTTTCCGGTCGCTGCTGAACCTGGCCATCGAGGGCATCACCTCGTTCACCACCGCTCCGTTGCGCATAGCCAGCATCATGGGCTTCATCATCGCCTTCGTGGCCTTTGGCTTCCTGTTGTTCTATCTCACTAAGACCATCCTCTTCGGCGACCCTGTCCAGGGCTTCCCCACGCTGGTGACGCTCATCCTCTTCCTGGGCGGCGTGCAACTGCTGTGCCTTGGCATCATGGGCGAATATGTGGGGCGCATCTTCAACGAGACGAAGCGGCGCCCGCCCTATTTGGTTGACGACTATAAGCGAGGTGATGGAGTCAGGTAAGGTGCGTGAGGAGAGAATGACGCGGATGAAGACGACTGAGAAATGGCTGATGGCGGCTCTGTTGCTGCTGATGGTTGTCGCCTTCTATTTGATGTGCGCCAGCAATCCGCTGCGGTGGGACGACCTGATGTATCAGTATGTTTGGTACGACCATAAGGTGCCGGAGCTGCTGCACCCCGTCGACCTCGACAACCGTGTGGATGATGTCGACGAGGCTTTCCTTTCGCAATGCCATCACTATACGGTGATGAACGGCCGCTTCATCGTCCATTTCATTACGCAGTGCTTCTGCGGTTTCATCGGCAAAGGACCGTTCAATGCGGTGAACGCCCTGGTGTACCTCGCTTTCCTCGTTTTGGGACTGCGGTTTGTGGGGGCGAAATCGCTTGGCAAAGTGGCATTTGTCTTGGCCGGCCTCTGGCTGTTGCCGCCTGTGCAGTGGATTCTCTCTTTCGATGTGGTTTTTCCCATCAATTATCTTTGGAGCGCGGTGGCATGCCTGGCTTTTGTGTTGCTCTTCCACAAAATGTCGTTGCGAGGGCTGCCATCGTGGTGGCAGAACGCTCTGCTGGTGTTCTTTGGCGTGCTGTGCGGCAACTTCCACGAGGGCTATTCGTTGCTCGTCTCTGGAGCATTGTTCTTTTATGCTTTGTTCCATTTCAAGAAGCTGAACGCCAGCCAGTGGTGTTTGATTATGGGTATGTGGATAGGCACGCTGACGGTCATCGGTTCGCCAGGAATCTGGAACCGGGCGGCGGGTGCCTCGGCCGAAACGCTTCAAGAGACGCTGGCCAGGAAGCTCGACATCCTGCGCTATTCCAAAAGGCTGTATCTGCTCATCGCCTTGTTGGCGGTCGGCTATTTCGTGTTGGGGCGAAAGCAAATCAAAAAGTTCTTCGTTGAGAACCAGATTGCGTTCATGGTTGTCGTGCTGGGATTCCTTCTCCTCTTCATGCTGCCCTATTACAGCCAGCGCATGGGCTTCCCTATGGAGCTGTTTGCCGTGTTGCTCTCACTGAAACTATTGCTGCGCTTCCCCATAAAAACGGCGGTGGCCAAGCCGATTGTCGCGGCGATGGTGCTATTGATGGTGGCTCACGCAGTAACGACCGTGATTTATGCGCAGAAAGTGGGAGAAGAATACGCGGGGATGTTGGAAGAGTATCAGTCCTCGCCCGATGGCGTGGCGCATCGTTTCTCGTTTGAGGTTCCCAAGCCCGTTGCCTCATACGTCTATCGCCTGGGCGAAGACTCGGAGGTGGGGCTGGTATCTTTCACAATGAAAAAAGAAATGATTGTAAAACCTTAATGAAACAGCAGCACGATGAAAGACAATAGCACGACGGTACGCATACCTTGGATTGACTGGATGAAGGTGCTTGCCATTTTGTCAATAGTTTGGGGGCACTTCTTCTCCACTTGCTATTTGTATTTGTACGTGTTCAGCGTTCAGGTGTTCTGTGTTATTTCCGGCTTTCTTTACAAGAAATCGCCCGACTGGAAGACTTTCCTCAAGAAAAACTTTTGGCAGCTGTTTGTGCCGACGCTCCTCTTGAGCGTGGCCCAGCATTTGGAGGCCTACCTGCGCTGCATGGCCCTGGGCGACCATTACGACATCTCTTGGCCGTGGTTCTTCAAGTGGTTGCTGCTGGGCAACGACTGGTGCATGGGGCCGTGCTGGTATTTCTACTCGCTCATCGTCATGCGGCTCATCATGCAGCTGCTGCCAGAGAAGCGGTGGGTGTATGCCCTGCTCTTCGTGGCTCTCTCCGCCGGAGCCATCTACCTGCATCATATCGACTATGAGGCCGCCAACGCCAACGTCAACGTGCTGGTGTGCATGCCCTTCTTCCTGATTGGCGTGTTCCTCAAACCCTTGAAGGCTGCCTTCAGTGGCTTGCACCATTATCTGCTGGAGACCGTGCTGCTGGTGGTGGCGCTGGCGCTGGTTTACGCCAGCGGAAAGCTGAACGGCTATCCGTGGATGTATCTCAATGGCTTTGGCAGTAACTTTGTGCTGTTCATCATGGGCGGAATGGCGGGCGCTGCGGCCCTCTACGTGGTGTCGCTCTGGCTCAGCCGACTGCCTTATCGCAGCATGGCGTTGACGCTGTCGAAGGGTTCCATCCTCATCATCGGCCTGCACATCATCATCGTGCGCCGCCTTGCCGAGCTGCCCGACCGCATGTGGATGGAAGACCTGCTCTTCTCCATCCTCATCATGCTCCTGTTCATCCCTATCATTCAGCTGGCCGAGCGCTTCTGCCCTCTGCTGCTGGGACGGTTGCCAGAGAAGAAGTGACGCTATTTCCTGACGCCAAACAGCCAGCGCGCCAATACGGGGCTGAGGCGCAAAAGATTACTGATGATCAGGCAGATGGCGATGATGAGCAGCGAGATGGAGAACGAGACAAAGAATTCCAGCACAGGCATGGGATGCTGGTGGAACACTTGTGCCACGGCAGAAAGATTCAGGGGCAGCAGGAAATAGTGCAGGAAATAGATGTCGAGGGTGCGGCGGCCAATATAGCAAAGCGCGTTGCCCACGATGGTTTGCTTGTTAAACAGCCCGGCTCTCGACCTGAAAAAGGCGAGCACAATCGTGATGCCCGTGAAGGCCGTCAAGAGGCGGAAGAGCTGATAATGTGACGAGATGACTGTTTCGCGGAAGATGTTCAGCCCGAAGAACAGCAGCAGACAGACGGTGAGCAGCGCCCTACCATCGAGCAGCGATGAAAAGCGGGTGAAATACTTTCTCGCCAAAGTGCCAAAGATGAAATACACGAAATAGCACCAATGCTTGCAACCGAGAAGTGACAGCACATCGGCGCCGACTGGCAGCTTCTCCATGACCGACGGGATGGTGACCACGAACATGGCAAACCCTGCCACAACCATGAGCACGTCCTCCTTCCATCCGTGCAACTTCAGACCCAGCGCCGAGAGACGGGCCAACGAGTAGAGGATGAAGTAGACGAAGAGCGTGTAGGTGAACCAATAGCCGCCCTTGGAGTCGGACCACAAGTTTTCTTTCAGGCTTTGGTGGCTGACATAGGTGAAAGCCAGGAAGAAAATGCATGTGGAAATGATTTGAACGGGGAACTTCTTCCCAAGGAACCTAACACTGTGCGTGAGATTCCACGTGACGTCTGCTTTGTAGAGGACGAAGCCGCTCACAAAGAAGAACAGTGGCATGCGGAACTCATAGAAATAGGTATTGAGCGAGGGCGTGGCTCCATCAATATTCAAGCAGAAGCCGGCCACATGATTCAGCACCACAAGAATCATGGTGAAGCCACGCATGGCGTCAATATATTCTATGCGATGAGACCCATACCCTTCCAGCCCCCTCCCAGCCTCCCCCAACTGGGGGAGGAGAAGGGGGGAGGGGTGATTAGTTACTTCTTCCATCTGTTCTCTCGTATGTTTCATCTGCAAGTCTATATACTCCCCTCCCTACAAGGGAGGGGTAGGGGGTGGGTCTGTTGGGGTAGGTCTGCTGGTTTTTTATTTTTGTATTCTCAGCACCGGTGCAATCTTGTTGCAGGGCTGGGGCAGTTGCACCTCCAGGCCTTCGGCGGTCTGGCGAGCCTTCAGCTTGCCGTGGCCCAGCAGGTAGACGCTGCTGATGCTTTTCTTGAAATAGGGATTGCCCTTGGCCAGCGACTTGATGACCAGCTTAGAATGTTCATCGTTCAACGTTGAACGTTCAACGTCGTTTGGCCAGCCCATGGCGGTGACGTAGAGGTATTTGGCCGTCTGGTTGAAGCGGATGTCGCGCCAGTCCATGTTCGAGAACACGCCGTCGTTGAATCCCTGGGCGTTGATCTTCACGTCCTGCTCGGCCACGGGGCCTTCGCCGAACTTCACCCAAGGCCGAGTGCCGAAGATGCTCTCGCCGTTCACCTTCATCCACGCCTCCAGGTCGTCCAGCACCTGAGCCTCCTTCTCGTCGTAGGTGCCGTCGGCGCGCAGGGGGATGCTGAGTAGCAGGTTGCCGTTCTTCGACACGATGTCAACCAGTTGTTTCACCACCGTCTTGGCAGTCTTGTATTCGTTTCTCTGGTAGATGCTGGTGGTGTAGTGCCAGCCGCCGATGCAGTTGCACGTCTGCCACGGCTCGGGGATGATTTCGTTGGGAGCGCCGCGCTCCACGTCCCATGTCAGGGCTTTGCGCTGCTCGTCGTCGAGAATCTTGCCGAACACCACGCCGCGCGGGTTCTTGTTGTAGAGGTGCGTGGCAATCTTCATTCCGCAGTCGCTCAGCGGATAGAAGGGCAGCACCGTCACGTCGAAGTAGATGAGGTCGGGCTGGTAGCGGTTGATGGCGTCGAGCGTGCGGTCGTAGAAGTTGTTCACAAACTCCTGCGAGGGCGGGCAGGCACCGTTGCCCCATCCCCACTGGGCGTGTATGCGCCCGTTGTCCCACGAACCCTGGCTCATGGGGTGCTGCTGCTGGTAGAGCATCTGCGGGTCCAGTCCTTCCCACCACTTGCCCTTGCCGTCGGCCTTCGTCAGGTTGCCGTCGTACCACACGCCAGCCTTCTCGCCCTGCAGGTCGTAGCGCTGTGCCGGCTCATACCATGTCCAGGCGTGGTCGGCATGGAACGAGATGCCCAGCGGCAGTCCCGCTTTCTTCGCGGCCTTGGCCCAACCGTCGAGGATGTCGCGCTTCGGCCCGATGTTCTTCGAGTTCCAGGGCTGGTACTGCGAGTCCCAGAGGTCGTAGTTGTCGTGGTGGTTGCCCAGCACGAAGAAGTACTGTGCGCCGCAGCGCTTGTAGCGCTCCACCAGCGCCTCGGGGTCCCATTTCTCCGCCTTGAACAGGGGCAGGATGTCCTTGAAGCCCACCTCCGAGGGGTGGCCATAGTTGCGCACGTGGTGCCGGTATTCGCGCGAGCCTTCCATATAGAGCGCGCGAGCCATCCAGTCGCCGCTGCCCTCCACGCACTGCGGTCCCCAGTGTGCCCAGATGCCGAACTTCGCGTCGCGGAACCATTCGGGCGTCTGGTGCGTCTTCAGGCTCTCCCATGTGGGCTCATAGCGCCCCGTCTGCATCGTCTCGTGCGCGCCTTTCACGGGGATGCGATACGTGTCTTGTGCCGTGGCTACCAAGGCGGCGCAGCCCAGCAAACAGGTAATTATAGCTTTTTTCATGTCATTTGGGTGTTTATTCTATTGGAAACAATTATTGAGCGATTCAATTTTGTTGGCAAAGTTACGAAAAGTCGAGCGCAAAACAAAGGAACTTGTTCCTTTTTTTGCCGAGACGGAGTAATTTCGCCGTCGTAGACGGCAAAGGTACAAAAAAGAATCAAAATAAAAGACATATTGCGGTTATTTTACAACTGTGGCAAGCAAAAACACTGTAACCCGACGGGCCAAGATGGACCACGTGGCGCCTTCCAAAATTTTGGTAACGACTTTTTTGAAAAAGTCGTTGACTTTTGAAAAAATCTCGTACGAGTTTTTTTGCTTGGATTTGCTTGGCCGAGAATGGGCCGAGCGAGGGGGCGGATTTTTCGTGAAATGCTTTATATAGGTTTGAGTTGGAAAAGAGAAACCGAAGCCATCGGGACGGCTGCCCGATGGCTTCGGATCATCTCAGGGGGAATTTATGGATTGACTCGTTTTTGTGTTTTGCTGCCCTGCTTCACGATGTAGATGCCATGCTGCGGAGCCTGCTGCAGGCGCACACCGCTCAGGGTGTAGTAGGTTGGACGTTGAACGGTGACAGCGGAACGCTGAACGTCGTCGATGCCCGTGTCGATGCCGTAGCCATAGAGCACCACCTTGTTGGCGCGGAACTCCTGCTGACCGCTACCCTCGGCCAGGTTGGCCTGGAAGCCGAGGCATACCTCGGCGGGCTGGTCGAGCGTGAACCAGATGCCATCGAACACATTGTTGTCGGCATTGCGCTGGTTGATGTTGAGCCATGCGATGCTCTGCGTCTCGATGTCGGCCGTGGCCAGGGGCTGCAGGGCTGCGAAGAGGTAGGGCTGGTGCAGGTTGTAGCGTGTCTCGAAGGTGTTGCCGAAGTAGTAGCGTCCGGCATTGAGCTGCACGCGCTGGTAGATGCGGGCATTGGTGAGGTCGCCATCCTCGTTTCGGTCGCGGTCGTCCCAGAGTCCGAGTGCCAGACAGTCGTAGCCGGGATAGCGGTCGAGACCCTGCTTGGTGCCGTCGCCGCCGTTGGGGATGAGGAAGTTCTCGACCGTCCAGTACTTCGGGGCGGCAAAGCGGGTGGTGACGTTCTCGTCGGCGCGTGCGAAGTGGTCGCTTTCGTGCAGGAGGTCGATGGTGAGGTCGGTGGCATCGAGCTTCTCAGGCTGTCCGCCGGGGTTGCGCCCGTTCTGCATGAAGTCGGCCAATGCCTCGCTCAAGGCGTTGTAGGCGCGGCTCACGGTGTCGTAGTCGGCCGTTGACTCCACGGCCTTGGCTTGTGCGACGACGGCTTGCAGCTGTTCGTAGGCTTTCTGCGAGTAGTAGCCAGTGTTCTCGTTGATAACGACGCCCTTCACCTGCTCTTCCACGCTCTCGATGAGTGTCTGCAGCTTGGCGTAGGTGATTTCGCCGTAGTAGAGCAGCTTGATGGCCTTTACACGCACGTTGGCGGTGTAGCTCTCGCTGAAGTCGGCCTGGAAGCCCATGTAGACGGTGGTGGGCTCTTCGAGGGTGAAGTAGATGCCGCGGAAGCTGGTGGCGTCGCGCGGTGCCTGGTCGACCTGCTCGTAGGCGATGGACTGCGTGGGGATGTCGCTGGTGGCGAGAATCTCCTCCGATGCGAAGATATAGCTGTTGCTGTTGGGCTCGAAGGCGGGATAGCAGGCGCCCAGATAGTAGCGTCCGGCGGGCAGCTCGGCCTTCTGGTAGATGCGGGCGTTGCTGATGTCGTAGCCGTGCTCGGCGAAGGCGTTGTTGTTCCACCACACCTCGAGGTGCAGACAGTCGTAGCCGGGGTTGTTGTCGATGCCTGCCTGGTTGTCGAATCCGAAGTTCTCGACAATCCAGTTCTTGGCGGCGCCGAAGCGTCCTGCACTCTGGGTGTCGTCGGTGCGTGCGAAGTTCTCCGACTCACCAAACACCTCGATGGTCTTGTCCTCGTAGCTGGTGCCGATGGGGGCGCCGCCCACGTTCTTGCCGTTCTTCAGAAAGTCGTCAAGGGCCTGTTGAAGGGCCTCGTAGGCTTGGTCTATTTCGTCCTCGTCGGTGCTGTAGATGGCGTCCTCGGCCTTCTCGATGGCAGCCTGGAGAGCGTCGGCGGCTTCGCGGCGGTAGTAACCCGTGTTGCCGTTGATCTTCACTTGGTCGAGCAGTGTCCAAGCGCGCTCGATGAGGTTGAAGAGGGCGTCGGTGTTGACGGTGCCGTAGCTGAGCAGCTTCACCTCCTGCGTGCGGAACTCGCGGTCGCTCACTCCCGTGAGGTCGGCTGCGAAGCCCAGCACCACGTCCTGCTCCTCGGGCACATAGAAGCTGATGCCATACCACTTGCCTTTCTCGGCCCCGTTGAGCTGGGCGAAGGCGATGCTGCCGTCCTCCACGTCGATGGTGTTGAGTGCCTCGTTGGCTGCGAAGAGATAGGCGCGCTCGGAGAGGTTGTAGCTGCTCTCGAACTTCTGTCCGAAGTAGTAGGTGCCCGGCTCAAGGTGCACGGTGCGATAGATGCGCGAGTTGGTGAGGTCGCAGGTATAGGGCTGCACGTCCTCGCTGCCCCACACGCCGAGGAACAGCGTGTTGTAGCCGGGATAGGCGTCGATGCCCTGCTTGGCGCCCTTGGTGGCGTCGTTCTGGGGCACGTTGTAGTTCTCCACGGTCCAGTGCTCGGGCTTGCCGAAGCGTGAACCCATCTCGATGGCCGAGAAGTTGCTGGCCTCGACGAGCTGCTCGGTGGTGAGGTCGGCCTGGTAGCCATCGGCGGGCGTGCCGGGCTGGTTGCGGCCTTCGGTGAGCAGGGTGTGGTAGGCATCGTTCAGCTGGCCGATGACCACCTTCTGGTTGGCCTCGCTGTCGTTGATGTGCGGGCGGGCGTCCTCAATGGCCTGTGCGAACTTGTCGAGTCCGCGCTTGCTCAGCTTGCCGGTGTTGTTGCTGGCCTGCGGGCGCAGTTGTGCCAGCAGTGCCTCGTAGCCCTCGATCACCTCGAGCAGCGTTGGGGCGGTGTCGGTGCCGGGCACGAAGGTAATCTTCAGCACGGGGGCGATGTCGTTGGGATGCACGTCGGGGAGGGTGACGGTGAGTCCGTTCACTGCCTCGGTGTAGTTCACGTTGCCATGGCCCAGCAGCTCCACGCTCTGCACCTGTCCGCTAAAGTACTCCGAGCTTTTGCCCAAGCTCTGGAAGGTGAAGTTCTTGCTGGCGGGCCAGCGCATGATGGTGGCGTAGAGCACGCCGTCCTTCTGTGCGTAGCGCACGTCCTTCGACGAGTAGTTGTTGCCCTCGTTGAAGCCCTGGGCGCTGAGTGGGTTGGCGGCATCGGCCAGCGGTCCTTCGCCGAAGGTCTTCCAGGGGCGGGTGCCGTAGATGCTCTCCGAGTTGATGTCCATCCAGGCCTTGATGCCGGCCAAGATGGCCTCCTCCTTGTCGTCGATGGTGCCGTCGCTCCTGACGGGCACGCTGAGGAGCAGGTTGCCGTTCTTCGACACGATGTCGACGAGCATGTCGACCACTTGCTGGGCGCTCTTGTAGCCGTTGTTCTGATAGACGTGGATGTCGTAGTGCCACGAGCCGATGCAGGTGCAGGTCTGCCAGTACTTGTCCTGAATGCGGTCGGGGATGCCGCGCTCCACGTCCCACATCATGTAGTCCTTCTGCTTGTCGGTGAGCTGCTTGCCGGTGACCACCACGTCGCTCCTCTTATTATAATAATGAGCAAGGATGTTCTGGCCAATCTGGTCGTCGCAACCGTAGAAGGGCATGGCCGTGTCGTCGAAGTAGATCATGTCGGGGGCGTAGTCGTTGATGAGCTCCAGCACGCGGTTTTGGAACTTCAGCTTGTACTCGGCCGAGGGCAGGCTGGCGCCGTTGCCCCAGTCCCACTGGTTGTGGATGGTTCCGCTGTTGTCCCAACCCGTGGAGTGGTCGTGGTTCTGGGCGTAGAGCTCCTGCGGGTCCAGGCCTTCCCACCACTTGCCGGCTCCGTCGGCCTTGGTCAGGTTGCCGTCGTAGTCCTGCGAAGGCTCGAGCCAGGTCCAGGCATGCGAGGCGTGGATGCTCACGCCCAGTGGCAGACCGGCTTTCTTGCAGGCGTCGCTCCAGCCCTTGATGAGGTCCTTCTTAGGTCCTACGTTCACGGAGTTCCACTCCTGATAGGGCGAGTTCCAGAGGTCGAAATTGTCGTGGTGGTTGCCCAAGGCCATGAAATAGCGGGCGCCCACGCTCTTGTAGAGGTTCACCAGCCGCTCGGGGTCCCAGTTCTGGGCCTTCCAGTCGTTGCAGAGGTCCTTCAGTCCGAAGACGGCGGGATTGCCAAAGTGGCTCACGTGCCAGTCGTACTGGCCGCTGCCCTCGTAGTACATGAAGCGGGCGTACCAGTCGCCGTCCTCGGCGTGGCACTGCGGTCCCCAGTGTGCCCAGATGCCGAACTTGGCATCCTTGAACCATTCGGGACACTCCCAAGCGCTGAGCGAAGTCCAGTCGGGCTCGTAGGTGCCTGTCTGAACCTCCACGTTAGCACTCTGTGCGCTCATCGTCAGCACAGAGGCTGCAAAAGCAGCAAACAATAGTGTAACTTTTTTCTTCATAAAACGGGAAAAATGATTGGTTATAGTTGTTAGTGAATGATTTCGGGTGCAAAGGTACGCAGTTTTCTGCTTCTTGGGGTTTAAATAATTAACGGGAAATAGGACAAAATGAACCAAATGCGAAAAATATTTAGATTTTTATGTGACGGAACAATATTTATTTGTATCTTTGCAAGCAGAACGTGACGAGATGATGCAGATTCCCATAGAGTCGATGAACCTGATGCTGCTGAACGTGGGACGTGCGCAGCACAATGCCGACTGGAACTGGCAGGATGTGAAGTCGCCCTTCACCCGCATTTACTATGTGGTGGAAGGCGAGGCGCTGTTGCACCTGCCTCAGCAGTGCGTCACGCTGCGCCCCCAGCATCTTTACATCATCCCCGCCTACACCGCCCACTCGTATGAGTGCCACGGGCTGTTCACACATTATTATTTACATGTGTACGAGGGCTTCAAGACGGCCATGAACCTGCAGGAGGTGTACGAGCTGCCCACGGAGGTGACGGCGGGGGAGAAGACGGAAATGCTGTTCGAGTTCCTGTGCAACCGCCATCCCAATGCCCTGCTGCCGCAGAGCGACCCGAAGAGCTACGACACGTCGGCTCAGACATCCGACTATGTGGCGCGCTACCGCGACATGGAGCTGTGGGAGAAGATGGAGCTGCGCGGCGCCATGCTGATGCTGATGTCGCACTTCATCCGCGAGGCCAAGCTGCGCGTGTGGACGAGCGACGAAAGGATGAAGCGCGTGCTGGAGCACATTCATGCGCACATCGGCGACACCACCGACGTGGAGGAGCTGGCCAGCGTGGCTTGCATCACCAAGCCTTATCTCATCCGCCTGTTCCGTCGCGAGTTCGGCACCTCGCCCGTGCAGTATATCAACAACAAGAAGGTGGAGCGGGCGCAGCTGCTGCTCTTCACCACCGACATGGCGGTGAAGGAGGTGGCCTACACGCTGGGCTTCAGCGACCAGAGCTACTTCATCCGCCTGTTCCGAAAGCTGACGGGCATCACGCCGCAGGAGTATAGGAAGCGGATGAAACCCACCCCCAACCCCTCCCGAACGGGAGGGGAGCTGTATAGACAGCAGATGAAACATTCGAGATAACAAATAGTAGGTTATATACAAGAATAAATAAATCAATCAACAGAACAAATGGCAAATGTAAGTAAACTGATTGAAAAGAAGTACCTTGTGACGTTCATCCTCGTCACTTCGTTGTTTGCCCTGTGGGGCTTCGCCAACGACTTCACCAACCCGATGGTGGCCGCCTTCCGCACCGTGATGGAACTGAGCAACTTCAAGGCGTCGCTCATCCAGTTCGCCTTCTATGGCGGCTATGCCACAATGGCCATCCCCGCCGCCCTGTTCATCCGCAAGTACAGCTACAAGAGCGGCATCCTGCTCGGACTGGCGCTCTATGCCGCCGGCGCGCTCCTGGCCATGCCCGCCGCCCAGCAGCAGAGCTTCATGTTCTTCTGCTTCGCCTTGTATATCCTCACCTTCGGTCTCGCCTTCCTCGAGACCACAGCCAACCCCTTCATCCTCTCGTTGGGAGCGAAGGAGAACAGCACGCGCCGCCTGAACATGGCACAGGCCTTCAACCCCGTGGGCTCGCTCACAGGTATGGCCGTGGCCTCGCTCCTCGTGCTGCCCAACCTGCTCTCCGACGAGCGCGACGCTGCCGGCAACCTGACCTTCGCCGCCAAGGAGGTGGCAGAGAAAGCCACCATCCGCGTGCATGACCTGGAGGCCATCCGCACCCCCTACATCGTTATCGGCCTCATCGTGCTCGTCGTCTTTGCCATCTTCCTCTTTAAGAAGATGCCGAAAACCGAGAGCGAGGAGATGAAAGCCCAGGGCGTGCGCCGCGCCGTGAAGGATACGCTCTCGAACCTTTGGCACAACCATAACTACCGTTTCGGCGTGATGTCGCAGTTCTTCTATGTGGGCGCCCAGATCATGTGCTGGACTTTCATCATCCAGTATGCCGAGCGTTTGGGCTTGTCGTGGGCCAAGGCGCAGATGTTCAACATCGCCGCCATGTCGCTGAACCTCACGGGCCGCTTCGTGGGTACCTATATCATGAAATTCGTCAACTCCCGTCTGCTGCTGGCCATCTTTGCCATCGGCGCCTCGGTGTGCACTTTGGGGGCCATCTTCATCGACGGCATGTTGGGACTCTACTCGCTGGTGCTCATCAGCCTCTTCATGTCAATCATGTTCCCCAGCATCTATGGCATCGCTCTTGAGAATGTGGAAACGCCCGACACCAATCTCGGAGCCGCCTTCCTCGTGATGTCCATCGTGGGAGGTGCCATCCTGCCGCCGTTGCAGGGCGCCATCATCGACCAGCAGACCATCATGGGCATGCCGGCCGTGAAATTCTCCTTCGTCCTGCCCTTGGTCTGCTTCCTCGTCATCTTCGTTTATGGCTACAGGACGTATAAGAATACCGCAATCCAAACAGTCAAATCGTAAACAGCCTTGATGGACGGATATGTTCAGACCCTTTCGGGTGGGAAGACGAAGCGCTACGTGCAGATGCTCGACATCTGCGACGAGCCTGCACTGATAGCGCAATACCGCAAATGGCACAGCGAGGAATACAGCTGGAAGGAGATACGCGACGGCATCCGCCAGGTGGGCATCCTGGAAATGGAAATCTACATCCTGGGCAACCATTTGGTGATGATTGTCGATACCCCAGCCGACTTCGACTGGCCGTCGGCCATGGACCGCTTGGCCACGCTGCCCCGCCAGGCCGAGTGGGAGGCCTTCGTGGCCAAGTTCCAGGGCTGCTCTGTCGATGCCCGCAGCGACGAGAAGTGGCAGATGATGGAGCGAATGTTCCGCCTGTACTGAATTGAAATACGGGAGTTCATCCCTATAGCTCCCATAAACTCCCATAACTCCCATAACTCCCATAAAAATATGCGTTATACAGAACTTGGAAAAACGGGAATGAAGATTTCCCATTTGGGCTTCGGCGCTTCGTCGCTGGGCAGTGTGTTTCACGAGACAAAACTCAACGAGAGCATTGAAGCGGTGGAGGTGGCCATCGAAGGGGGCATCAACTTCATCGATGTCAGCCCTTACTACGGCTACTATAAGGCCGAGACGGTGCTGGGACAGGCACTGAAAAACATCCCCCGCGACAAATATTTTTTGAGCACGAAGGTGGGCCGCTACGGCGAAGACGGCCACAACACCTGGGACTACTCCGCCGAGCGCGTCACTCGCAGCGTCTACGAGAGCATGGAGCGCCTCGGCATCGATTTCATCGACCTCATCAACGTGCACGACATCGAGTTCCAGGCCGCCCTGCCCGGTGGCTTGCAGAAGGTGGTCGACGAAACGCTGCCCGCCCTCTTCGCCCTGAAGAAGAAAGGCTTGGTGGGCCACGTGGGCATCACCGACCTGCAGCTAAAGAACTTGAAGTGGGTGGTAGAAAAGTCAAAAGACGTGGAGAGCATCCTGAACTTCTGCCACTTCTGCCTCTGCGACGATGCCCTGGCCGACGAGCTCGACTTCTTCGAGCAGCATGGCGTGGGCGTCATCAACGCGTCGCCCCTCTCCATGGGCCTGCTCAGCCAGCGTGGCGTGCCCGCCTGGCATCCCGCCCCGAAGCCGTTGGTGGAGGCGTGCACCCGTGCCGCCGCCTTCTGCACCGAGAAGGGCTACCCCATCGAGCGTCTGGCCATGCAGTACTCCGTGAGCAATCCCCGCATCGCCTCCACGCTATTCTCGTCGGCCAATCCGCAGAACGTGAAGCGCAATATTCAATGGGCCAATGAGGAGCCCGACTGGCAACTGGTGCAGCAGGTGAAAGAAATCATCGGCGACCAGCAGCGCGTCACCTGGAGCAACACCTAACACTAATACAAATATGAGAAAGTTCGTCATCACACTATTGCTGGCATACGTTGCCCTGCCCTCATCTGCCCAAGAGGCCGTGCAGATGCTGGGCATGAACCAGCAACAGACCAGCCAGACTGTCCGCATCCCCGCCGCCCAGGCGGCTTATAGCGGCTATACCGTTGGCATCAGTTACGAGCCGGGATTCATCACCAGCAAGGTGAACGACGGATACGACGACGTGACTTGGAGAGGGGGGCGAGGGTTTGCTATTGACTTTTGGCAGCTGAGAGAGGGCAAGGGTTTTGGTGTCAACCTCTCGCACAGTTCCACCGACTATAGTTTCCCCGGTACCGACAAACCGCTTAAACTCTATTATGTAGGCTTGGCGTATGTGCGCGCTGGGGCACTGGGTCGACGCTGGGTTGCCAGCTGGTCGATAGGCATGGGTTATGCGCACTATGTCATAGACAAACATTACCAGTACTATATCAGCAAGAACTGGTCGTCGGGTGGCTTTGGCTTCATGCTCCGTGGTGGCATCGAATATCTGCCTAAAGAGCGGGTGGGCATCGCACTCGACATCAGAGAGACTGCCCACATCTTTCCAGGAGAAGATTCCGGTGGAAAGGGGTTGATACCAGGCTTCGAGCGACTGGGTTTCAACTTGGGGCTGCGGTACCATTTTTAAGCAACCTAAATAAATCCATTGAAGATTGATAATTGAAAAATGAATATTTTAAGTTTAAAGTTCGTAGATTCTATGAGACATCTTTTCACCCTTCTCATCGCACTTGTGGCGGTAACCACGGCTGACGCGCAGAGCCGCTATTTCATGACGCTTTCCGACTTGATGAGCGGCAATGGCATACAGCTCGACACCCTCTTCACCGACCATCACAGCAAGAGTCGTCAGCTGTGGTGGGGCGGCAACGACTATGTGCTCACCACGGGCGATGCCCGTGTAGACAAGACGCTGAAGAAGAATGCCTTCGCCGCCATGCAGGGCGACACGCTTTATGTGAACTGCCGCAACCTGCGCTATGAGAAGACAGGTTTCGGCAACGGCTACACCCGTGCCATGCGCATTGGCGAGCACAGCGTGCTCTTCGTCAACAAGATGATTGGGCGCTCGGCAAGAAACAGCGTGGCATTCACCTCAGTGATGTTTGGAGGCATTGCCGGCACCATTGCGGCTTCTCAGTACAACAAGCAGCAGGTGTGCTACCTCATCTCGTGGGGGGCCGATGAGAAAGGGCGCATCGACATTCGCCTACTCGACGATGCCCTGATTGAGCAGATGCTGAAGGACTACCACGACCTGTGGCTGGAATACCGCTCGGAACAAGATGACAGAAAACGCATACTGGCTGACCGCGTCGTACCCCTCTTGGAGAAAGCCGGGCTGTTCAACCAAAGTAAACGTTAAAAGGTTAATAGATTAAAAGATTAATAAGCATGACTATCATTGACGCCCACAGCCACCTGTGGTATCGGCAGGACACCACATGGAATGGCAAAAAGATTTCGCCCCTGCCCAACGGACGCTCGATGTTCCTGGGCGAAGAGGTGCAGATGCTGCCCCCCTTCATAATCGACGGGCACAACACTGCCGAGGTGTTCCTCTCCAACATGAACTACGCCCAGGTGCAGGCCGCCGTGGTGGTGCAGGAGTTCATCGACGGCTTACAGAACAAGTACCTGAAGTGGGTGAGCGAGCACTACGGCGACCGCTTCTTCCTTTGCGGCATGGCCGACTACCTGCATCCGGGCTTCTTGAGCATGGCTCGCGACCTCATTGAGAAGAAGCATTTTCGCGGCATGGCCATTCCTGGTCACCGCCTCATCACCGACACGCAGCGGGTTTTCCTCAATAGCGACGAGATGATGCAGATGTTCCACCTGATGGAGCAGCAGGACGTGCTGCTGAGCATCACCCTCATCGACGGCGACCACCAGGTGGGCGAGCTGACCGAGGTCATCCAGGAGTGCCCCCAGCTGAAGGTGGCCATCGGCCATTTCGGCATGCCCGTGGCCCAAGGGTGGGAGCAGCAGCTGCGCCTCTGCCTCCACGAGAACGTCTACATGGAGAGCGGCGGCATCACCTGGCTCTACAACTCGGAGTTCTACCCCTTCCCCACGGCCGTCAAGGTCATCCGCCAGGCCATCGACACGGTGGGCGTGGAGAAACTGATGTGGGGCAGCGACTACCCCCGCACCATCACCGCCATCACCTACCGCATGAGCTACGACTTCATTTGCAAGAGCGACCTCCTCACCGACGACGAGAAGAAGTCCTTCCTCGGCGAGAACGCCAAGCGCCTCTATGGCTTCAAGGACCTGCCCGAGCTGCCCTACATCAAGAATATGTCGGAGTAAAAGGCCCATAAACATGCTTTTGTGTAGAAAAATAAAGTTTTTGTTACATACGAAAAGATGCTTAAGGGTAGAAATGACTAACTTTGCACCAAATCTTCTTTTTTATCTAAAACCAACTTTTCAACACATGAACACAAAAAAGATTTTACTGGCAATGGCGCTTTGCTGCATGGGCAGCACAGCCACCTTTGCTCAAGGACTGAAAGATGTCTACAAGGACTACTTCATGATTGGCGTGGCCGTGAACCAGCGCAACGTGACTAACGCAGAGCAGCAGGCTCTGGTCAAGAGCGAGTTCAACAGCATCACCGCCGAGAACGACATGAAGCCCGAGCCCACCGAGCCCCGCGAGGGCGAATTCAACTGGGAGAACGCCGACCGCATCGCCAACTTCGCCCGCCAGAACGGTATCAAGCTGCGCGGACACTGCTTGATGTGGCACTCGCAGATTGGCCGTTGGATGACTGCCGAGGGCACCACCAAAGAGCAGTTCTACGCTCGCATGAAGAACCATATCCAGGCTATCGTCTCCCGTTACAAGGACGTGGTCTATGCATGGGATGTGGTAAACGAGGCCATCAGCGACGACCGCAACGCTACCGATCCCTATCGCCAGAGCGCCATGTACCGTCTCTGTGGCGACGAGTTCATTGAGAAGGCTTTCCAGTATGCCCATGAGGCCGACCCCAAGGCACTGTTGTTCTACAATGACTACAGCACCGTCGACCCCCACAAGCGCGACCGCATCTACAACATGGTGAAGAAGATGAAGGAAAAGGGTATCCCCATCGACGGTATCGGCATGCAGGCCCACTACAACATCTATTATCCCTCCGAGGCTCGCCTCGACTCGGCTATTACGATGTTCAAGAGCATTGTGAAGCACATCCACATCACCGAGTTCGACATCCGTGTGAACGAGGAGATGGGTGGTGGCCTCCAGTTCAGCCGCGAGGGTGCCAATGTCACCGACTCTGTGAAGCAGCACCTGGCCGACCAGTACGCCCGCTGCTTCCGCGTGTTCCGCAAGCACAAGGACGTCATCGACTGTGTGACCTTCTGGAACCTCGGCGACCGCGACTCTTGGCTCGGTGCCCGCAACTATCCGTTGCCTTGGGACGAGAACTATCAGCCCAAGCTGGCCTATGAGTATATCAAGGACATGAAGGCTCCCAAGTGGGATCTGCCTAAGCGCCCCGCACGTCCCGCACGTCAACCGGGACAGGGCTTCGGACAGGGCTTCGGACAGGGTGGTCCTGGACAAGGCGGTTTCGGTCAGGGTGGCCAGCGTCAGGGTGGTCAGCGTCAGGGTGGCCGTCGTGGCGGCGGTGGCTTCGGCCAGCAGGCTCCCCCGTTTGACGCCAGCCGTGCCTTCCCTGCTCAGGAAGGCGTGAAGGAGGACTTCGTACCCTCCGAGATGAACCAGCCCGGACAGCAGTATCCGCAGGTGAACTCACAGGGCTATGCCCGCTTCCGCATCGAAGCTCCCGATGCTCAGGCCGTCAGCGTCAACCACGGACTGGGTGGCCAGGGTGGTACCAAGCTCAGCAAGACCTACGACGGCTCATGGGTTGGCACCACGGCTGGGCCCATGGACGAAGGTTTCCACTACTATAACATCACCATCGATGGCGGCAAGTTCAACGACCCCGGCACCAACAACTACTATGGCTCTACCCGCTGGGAGAGCGGCATCGAGATTCCTGCCCACGACCGCGACTTCTACGCCATGAAGAACGTGCCTCACGGCAAGGTGTCGCAGGTCCTCTTCTGGAGCGAGAGCACCAAGCAGTTCCGCCGCGCGTTCGTCTACACACCGCCCACCTACGACAAGGACAAGAAAGCCAAGTACCCCGTGCTCTATCTGCAACATGGCTGGGGCGAGGACGAGACCGCATGGATGACACAGGGTCACGCCAACCTCATCATGGACAACCTGATTGCCGAGGGCAAGATCAAACCCTTCATCATTGTTTGCACCTACGGCATGACCAACAACGTCCAGATTGGTGGCCTCGGCGGCTTCACCGCTCAGGACTTCGAGAAGGTGCTCTGCGACGAGCTGGTGCCCTACATCGACACTAACTTCCGTACGATTGCCAAGAAGGACTCCCGCGCCATGGCCGGTCTGTCGATGGGTGGCATGGAGACCCACACCATCACCCTGCGCCGCCCGGAGATGTTCGCCTACTACGGACTGCTCAGCGGTGGAACCTACAACCCCGATGAAATCAAGGACAAGAACCAAGTGAAGTATATCTTCATGGGCACTGGCTCGAAGGAGAACCCCGCTGGCATCAAGTCGGCAGTGGAGGCCCTGAAGGCCGCAGGCTTCAACGCCGAGGGTCACGTCTCTGAGGGCACTGGCCACGAGTTCCTCACTTGGCGCCGCGCCCTCCATCAGATGGCACAGAGCCTGTTCAAGTAGGATTCTTCTGCTGAAAGGAGCGGTATCCAAATAAAAATTCAACGCCGATGTACTGTGTGTGCATCGGCGTTGTTTAGTGTTTTATCCCAAACCCATATAAAGGCGCAGCCCCTCCCCTCCCTTCAAGGGGAGGGGCAGGGGTGGGGTCTCTAAAATCCTGCGAATGAAGAATATACAGACCCCACCCCTAACCCCTCCCCTTGAAGGGAGGGGAGTGGCTGCGCGTCGTTTATCCCAAACCCATATAAAGCATTTCCTTTACACCAGTAGAATAAAAACGTATACTATTTATAGAGGAAATTGGTCTTAATGACCGTATTGGGTTTATTAGTCGTCGATTCTTTCCACGATGAAGTCGCAGGCGGAGAACCAGCCGCCGAGATACTGTGGATGGGGGCGGGTGGTGACGCCATAGGTCAGCTCGCCATTGTCGTAGACGTTGACATCATTGAGCCAGATGCGGTTCCAGCCGAAGCCCTGTCCACTATTAGCCGTTGCCTTATTGACGTCCAGCCCGTAGACTCCTTCTTTGTTGGCAGCACGCTGCTCAAAGCGGCAGAGAGCCGAGAACCAGACGTTGCCGCCCGTATTGCCCATAGCGGGAATCTCTTTGGTGGTGAAATCTCCACGGTCGGTGTTGCCCGTCCTGACGAAGACATAGGCGAAGGAGTGGTCGGCCTCGGCGGCACGCACCACGGCGGAGACGCGGTAGCGGCCCGGGCGCAGGTCGCGCAGCGTGGTCTCGGCCTCAAAGCCATTGGCGGCCTCGCCCTTCACTTCGAGATAGCCCGTCTGTGAGTCGCCGCTGTAGTGCTCGCCAATGGCGCTGAACTCTACCTTGGCGTAATCCACAGGCTCGTGGCTGAGCTTCCAGAAGTTGCGGTTCAGGTAGTCCTGGTCACGCTCGCTCAGGCTGTCAATCTCTACCGTCGGGTCGGTCATGATGCTGATGCCCTTGCGCACCGAGGCCACCTGCTGTTTCAGGTTGTCGGCGACGTTGGCCTCCAGCGCCTCGGTCATGTGGTCCAGTTCTTCGGCATGATGCCTTGAAAGCCGGAAGGGGTAGGCGACCACCTCTTTATATAGCGTGTTGCAGATGGCCTGCTGCTCCGTGGGCGTGGCGGTGCGGCTCAGGTCGAGCATGCGCTGCAGCTTTGCCTTCAAAGCATCATAGCTGGTGTACAGATTCTTTGTTGTAGGCGTGCCTTTGAGCTTCGCCACCATCTCTTGGAACCTGTAGCCGAACTGCTCCATCACGGTGTCGGTCTCCAAGGTCTTGGCGCGTTTGGGGTCATTTTTCTGCATACCGCGTACCAGGTTGTGCGCCACCCCCAGCCCCGTGTTTGTCCTGTTCAGGTATTCATCGGGATTGTAAGCCTCCACTTGTGGCGTGGCCTCTATCTTGGGGCAATGAAACTCGTAGATGATGCCCTCCACCATATAGTGCTTGTGGCTGCTGTCGCCATCGGTCAGCTCCGTGTCTATCCATGTGAGGAGATAGGTGGAGCGGAATCCGTCGTCGTCCTTGAACCCGATGATGCGGACGTTCATCGATGGGTGGAGTTGCAGGGGAAATGTCTGTCCCTGCTCGCCCCAGGCAATCTTGACGCCGGGGAAGATGGCCTGCTCGTCGCCAGCCATATAGCTGTAATAACTATTGGCAAAGGGTGCCTGTTTGTCGAAGGCGTCGAGGATGGGGCGCAGCGGCAGTGTGGGGTCGTCGGGCACCTGATTGAAGGAAAAACGGTGGCCGTCGAGGTAGAGCGGGCCGACGGATGCCACCACGTTCGACTTGCTCTTCGAGAGTTTCACCACGTGGATTTTCTCCTTGGGTACGAGGCCACCGCCGTCAAGGCATCCCCATTCGCCCGAGGCCACGTCGGTCGAGTCTTCGTTCATGCTCTTCAATTTGGCTTCAATCTTCTTCGGGAATTTGCCGTTTATTGTCTCAATAAATGCCGTGTGCATGGCCTGGGCATGCGGGTTCTCCTGTGCGTGAAGCCAAGCTGCGGGCATCAGCAGGAGAGCTGTTATCAATAGTTGCTTTTTCATTTTGCTGTCGTTCATTTTAGAAGTTGATATAATTGGCAGTACTGTCTTGTTCCATTTCATTCAAAGCCTGCTCCGACTGCTTGCCCACGATGCGGTAGACCATCTGCTGCAGCCGTGCATCGGCAGCGATGAGCTTTTCCAGGCGTGCCGCGCTCACGCTGTCGTCGATGTTCTCCATTTCAGCTTCAAGTCGGGCGATGCAGTCGGCCAGGTCGTCGGCGGTGGTGCCGTGTAGCTGTTCCTGTTCACTCAGTGTCTGCTGGTTGGGGGCGTTGTGGCGGGTAGTCACATTCGAGTGTGCCATCCGCTGGGCCGTTGCCTTTCCGCTCCGAACCCTGTCGTTGCTGGGTGGGGTCACTTCCTTCTGCTCCACTTGGTTCTCTGCGATGGCCTCCGTTGGATTCGCAATCACGCTTTCCGTCCCTTCCTGTTGTGGCTGGGGTAGGGGAGTGTTCTCCGCCACCATCGTTTCGGGCTGCGTTGTGCGGTCCTTCATCAGCGTCACCCCTATACCTATTATTAATAACACACTGGCGGCAATGGCCACCCAGCGCCACCATGTGTTGGCGGCCGGTCGGGCATTCATGCGCTGCTTCAGACGTTTGTTGAAGTCGGCGGGCAACTGCGGGGTGTCGGCATATCGGCGCCGGAGGGCTTCGCGCAGGTCGGTATCTTTGTTCGTTGTCATTGCTTCTGAAGTTGATGATAGAGTTTCTTGCGGATTCGGTAGAGGCGGTTGGCCAATGCGTGAGGGGTGGCATCCATGATGAAAGCACATTCGTCGAGCGGTCGGTTCTCGAAGTAATGGAGCGTGAGCAGCAGGCTTTCGTCGGGTGGTAGGTCGTCCATCAGCAGCTCCAGTTTCTGTATGCGCTCCTCGCGACCTGTCGACAGCTCTGCTTCCAGCTCTTCGTCGCTGATGTCTGTCTGCCACACCTCGCTGCTTTCCAGCGGTACGATGAGTGGCCGATGGCGTTTCAGGAAGTCGAGCGTCAGCCGGTAGGCGATGCGGCAGAGCCAAGTGGCGAGCGATGCCCGCTGCGGGTCGTAGCTCCCCATGTAGTTGAAGGCCCGTAGGAAGGTGTCTTGCGTCAGTTCCTCGGCATCCATCGTGTCGGGCACCATCCTTGCAATCATGGCAAACACCTCCTGTGCGTAGCGGCCGACCATCTGGTCTTGCCCCTTGCGCCGACCGCTTCTCACGGCTTCCACTATCTGTAGATCTGTATTCACTTTCGATGAATCATTCTGTTTCTTCTACTTGTTATACGACGAAATGAAGAAAATATCCCGCCCCTCCTCGCACTTTTTTTTGCGTTTCTTCATTTTTTTGTATTCCAGTCGCTCATTCAGCCTACAAAGGTACTAAAAATCTTTGAATCATTTCAATGTCCGAAAGGGAATAGCGGGGCGGAAAAAAATCTCGTACGAGATTTTTTCAAAAGTCAACGACTTTTTCAAAAAAGTCGTTACCAAATTTTTGGAAGGCGCAGCCACTCCCCTCCCTTTCAAGGGGAGGGGCAGGGGTGGGGTCTGTATAATCTTCATTCGCAGGAATTTAGAGACCCCACCCCTCGCTCGGCCGAAGGACGCTTGCAAGGCAAGAACCCCTCCCCTTTTTATACACATCTCAGCGAATGGAAACGCAGCAAAAGCCCGAAGGGCTGAAGAGACCACAGGCA
>JAFZSR010000066.1 GCA_017619275.1 Prevotella sp.
AATCTGGAACTTTCCGTCGGGGGCGGAAATGGCCTGGAAGAACTTCACGCAAATCTTGGTGTTGCTGCCCCAGTTCTCGGCAGCGCCCTCTTCATTGCACCAGCCGTCGTAGTTGGCGGTAGCGTAGGCGTTGTAGTCAATCAGGCTGCCGTCGGGGTTCTCGAAGAACAGCATGTCGGTGGTGAGCGACTCAACGCCCAGGAAGCTGATGGCCTCGGTGAAGTCTACGGCCACCTCATCGGCAGTGTAGCCCATACCGGTCTGGCGCTCGTGGTCGATGGTGAAGTCGAGTACCTCGGGCTGAGGCTCGGGCACGTATACGGGGAGCTTCGTCTTGGCGGCGTTCATGATATAGCCTGTGGCAGGATCAATAATCAGGGCTGCAATATACATGTTGTCGCGGCGCATGGCTTTCTTCATTGCTGTTGTGGTGGGCAGCGTCAGGGTGTAATTCACTTCGGTGGGTTCGGCTGCAGAGTAGACTTGGCGATCAATCTGGTTCTTGTTGCTCTTATAGCTGCTGGCCAAGGCCACATCGTTGAAGTAGAGGCCAGTGACGGAACTCTTTCCATACTTACCGCCACGGCAGAAGTCGGCCATGTCTTCTCCCACCTGTGCTGCGGTGTAGCTGGCATAGTAGTTCGTCTGTGTCCAGCCGCTGCCGGTTCCCGTGAGGCTGTCGCCGATAAGCACAAACTCCAGGTCATATTCCGAACCATCAATGAGGGGATCTACGAGGGCGGTGGCAACTACCTTGGTGGAGTCTTCGTTCCATTCGCCATTGACATCAACATTGACGAAGGCGGGCTGAGCCAGCAGCACATCGATGAGTTGGCTAATGCCGAAGTCATCACCATTGGTGGAACCGTAGTAGGGATCCACCTCGCCCATGCGGTCGAGCATGCAGCCAGGTGCTCCAGTGAAGGTGAGGCGGGCGTAGTTGCTGGCTGCAATGGTCATGGCGTCTTGAGAGAGGGAACTGTATTGATGGATGGCTATTTGCACCAACTGGTCGCCATAGCGCTGGCGCATCATCTCCATGCCTACGATGCCGCGTGGGCAATAGCCACAGGTCAAACCCGTGAACTCTTCAACGGTGACTCGGCGCTGGAAGATCTTGGTGGTGGTGATGGCACGACCGCTAATGACGGGATTGGTGGCTGCATTCTCCTCGCCATTCACCTTGGTCACTGTCAGGGTGTAGTCTTGGAAGCATTCGGTGGCAGCGGCATCGAAAATGATTTCGGCCTCTCCCTTTTCGCCGTAGATGACCGGGGTGGCCAGCTCGACATGCTGTTCAGGCTGTGCCTCGCCGTCGATGGTGATTACGTAGTCGATGCTCTCCAGGTTGGCTTTGCCCTTGTTGTAAATGTCGAGCGACTTGGTGACACTGCCTCCCAGGGGAATGATGACATCGCCGATGGATTGGGGAATGGCCTTGTATTGGGGGAAATCGCCTTCCACAATAGCCTGCACGCTCAGGTTGCCATAGCTGTTGCCAATGTTGTAGTAGCCGATGCCGTTGCCCAGGTTGGCATAGATGAGCGTGTTGTAACTCTCGCTACCAGCGTTGACGCACGACAAGGGGTAGACGTTCGACGCTTGGTTGTAGGTGAAGCCCATCAGCAGGGCATCGTAATCGGCCAGGTCGAGTGTTAAGGGAGTGTCGAGGGTGAATTCGTTCCAGCCTTGGCTGGTGGAACGCACGGCTTGGTCGAGGATGGCGGTTTGGATGCTGCCGTTCTTTACTGGCAAGATCGTGATTTGGTAGATGGTGGCGGCAGCTGCCAAGCCCACGCGCATCTTCACCACTTGGCTGCCGTCGAAGTCGGCAATGGCACTACAGGGGAGTTCGAGATAAGCGCCTACCCTGCCCGTGGTGTAGCTGCCCACGCCGAGGCCATTGCCAGGGGTGGCTATTTGGTCGGTGGTGTAACCGCCCATGATCAGCTGGTTGTCGGCCAGCTCAACTCTGTTGGCAGGAGCTCTGAATCCCCTGGGCACCAGCGAAGTGGGGTAGGGGTTCTGCAACTGCACATCTGCAGGTACATTCATCACGCTGGAAATTTGAGCAGTGATGGAAGTGGCTGCCAATAGGGTGACAGCCAATGAGAGTAGCATTTTCTTCATAAACAGAATATATTAATGAGTTATTTTACAATTCGCTTGATGACGCGGCCGTCGGCCAGACGTGCGATACTGAGACCGTGGGTACGTTGAACGTCGAGGCGGCGGCCCTGCAAGTCGTAATAACGTTGAACGTTGAACGTTGAACGTTCAGCATTGGAGATGTTGGCGGGGTCGGCATAGACAAAGTGGAGTGTCACGCTGGGGCCATAGCCCACAACGTTGTTGCCGGCCTGCTCCATGCCAAAGAAGTTGGTGGTAATGTTGAAGTAGCGAATTTCGAGCGTGGCGGTCCAGTCGCCGTACTGTCCTTCCTCCACAATCCACTCGGTCATAATGTCCTGTTCGTACTCGCCGCTGAGGACGCTCTTGGCCGAAAAGCCGCTCTCTGAGAGCATCATGCAGTTGCCAAAGGCGCACGTCTGCCAATCGCCGCTGGGCTTCTGGTCGATGTCTTCCCACATGCCGACGGCCACCTTGTCGCCAGTCATGTTCTTTACGTGCAAAGGTACGGCCATGATTTTGCCGATGGCCTCGTCGTCCTTCACGTCGCTAATGGTGATGACGGTGCCGTCGGGCACCACGTTGCCCTGCTCATCGATGAACTGGAAGGTTTGATTCTTGTCGTCCTGTGCCCATCCGCTGACAGCGAGGGCACTAAGTGCGAAAACAAGGGTAAAAAGTCTTTTCATAAGCTTTTATTGTTTTGTTGTTAATTTAGTCTTGTCAACTTGCACCACGCCGTCGTCGTTGTAGACGAAGGCCACGATGCCGAGGTTCTTCGTATTCCATCCAGGCTGCAGGGTGGCTGTGTAGTGAAGCTCGCGAGAAGCGTCGGCTCCACCCCAATTGATGGCCTCGCCCCAGTCGCCGTTGACGGCGGCGCGCAGCACGTGATTATGGGTGTAATCGCGAATGATGGTTCCGTTCTGGTCTTGCAAGGCCGTGATGTCGTCTTCGGTAATCCACACCTGCAGTTGCCCTGATGAAGCTGCGGTGGCGGGAGCCGTGAGCACCTTCACCTTGATGTCGGCCTGCTGGGGATTACTGTCGCTTTGGCGGGCTACGATGCGCAAGTTGGGCGCGTCGGCGGTGACGTTGGTCAGAACGTAACTAACCGCCATGCTCCACACCGTCTTGTCGAGCACTCGCATGCCGCCAAAGTCCATGCGGTTCACCAGAGCGGCCGGTTTGAACTCGATGTTCCAGTGCTGATAGTAGGTGTTGCCCAGCGCGGTGCCCAAGCCCTCAGGCTCCATGATGCCTTGCATCTCGGAGTGGATGGCCACGGGGACAATGCGGTTGCCGTTTGCCAGCACTATCTGGTTGATGATGCTGGTGCCGTCGGGGCAGTTGGGGCAGCTCTGGCCTGTATGGTCTTCGATGAGGATGTTGGCAGGTGCCGGGGCATAGGGAAGCTGGTAAAGGCTGTCGGCAGCGTCGGGCGTGGTGGCTGTGCTGTCGATGCGCACCGTGCGGTCGATGATGGTCAGGCGCTCATCCTCGTCGATGTTGGAGCAGGAAGGCAGGGCTGCGGCAAAGAAGCAGCAGACGGAACAACCGGCCAGGAGCCTGCCAAGGCGACGGGGAGAGATGAGGATATGATGTGCGTTCATGTTGATTTAGAAGCTGTAGTTGTAGGAGAGGGTGAAGCCTTTCTGAGCGGGAATCCACCGGCAGACGCCCCCCGAACAGTTGTAGCCGGCGCGTGTGCGGCCATAGCCGGCCTGCAAGCGATGCGAGCCGTTGTTGTAGGTCACCAACGCCTGATAGTAGTGATGGTGGGTGTTGTCGGCATAATGGGCGGGGTCGCTGTCGCCACAGTTCCACATGTCGCTCACGGTGAACATCCAGTGTGGAGCCAGCGAGAGCTCGGCCAACCCGTAGACCCAGTCGCCCTCGTCGTCTTTGGTCTGCAGGTATTGCGCTTCCATGCGCAGGATGGTCTTCGGCGCAAATTGGTATTTGCCGTCGGCGACGAAGATGTTGCTGTGGATCATGCCGCCATGACCCTCAACCTGCGTCTTGTTGTAGCGCTGGTTCATGTACATCAAGCTGAGGTTGAATTGTCGGGTGAGCTTGCGGCTGAGGGTGATGTCGAGGTCTTGGTAGTAGGTGTTGTCGCCCCACTTGAAGAATTTCGAGGTGTAGCCGCTGGTGCCAGCCAGGTCAATGGTGCCGCCGATGGCGTTGCGCTGCTGACGGTCGTTGAACTGGCGGTCGATGGCTCGCACATAGCTATAGTTCACCTTCAGGTTCATGCCGTAGCGGCCACCGAGGGGAGTCTTGCGCTTGAAGTTGTAGCCCAGCTCGGCTTGGTAGGCCCACTCGCCATCGGCCAGCTGTGTGGCGTAAGGATAGAGGGCTGCCAAGGCGTAGGTTTGGTCTTGCGTGAAGGCGGGAAGGTGGTTGATGGCACTGCTGGTGCCGATGACGGTGCGGTCGCTCTTGAAAGCCATGTTCTCCGAGCGCTTGGCCTGGAGCAACAGGCTCAGTCCCTTGCGCGAGTAGCTGCCCGAAAGCATTGCCACGGTGCCTTTCTTGTAGATGTAGCCATTGGCAAAGCTGGGGTCGTCGCTCTTCAGCGCATATTCGGCCAGCATCGACAGCGAGGCGGTGTTCAGGCTAGCGCGCAGGTCGAAGGCGTTGACATAGCGTGGCTGGTTCAGGCGATAGCGGGTGGTGGTGTAGACGGTGTTGCGCCCGGTGCTGTCGATGTCGGTCGAGGTCAGCTCCATGTTGCCGGGCTTCTCGTTCTTGTTCACCCACGAGGCGCCCAAGGCAAGCGTGGTGCCGGCATCGCGCATGGAGGGAATCCACTCGCTCAGCGTCAGCTCCACGTCGGCGCCGCTGATGAAGGCGTGGTTCCAATCCCAGTAGTGGCGCTGCTTGCCGCCCAAGGCCTTGAGGGTGACACCTTGCATGGGTTTGAGCACCAGCCGAGCGCCCAGCAGCGAGTTGTCGATGCCCAGCGAGCGCTCTTCGTAGGTGCGCAGGATAAAGCCCGAGCCGAACTGCTCGTAGAACGTGCCCGCCGTGAGGTCGGCGATGGCGGCACCGTCGTCGCGTCGGCCCAGATGTCCCCTGACATAGAAGTGGGGCACGCCCCAGCCCTTGAAATCGTTCTCGAATCCTGGCAGGGGATGCTCCAGATACTCTAACCGGGCACCAGCCTCGAAGAGCCGATGATGCAGCCGCAAGTCCACATAAGTGTTTGTCAGCAGGTCGTCGTCTTTCGTAGCCCCGATGTCCTTATCGCTCTGTGGTAGCAGGATGTCGCTCTGCACGCTGCCACCCAGAGTCAACTTGTTGTCGCTCTGGGCAGTGGCGCTGAGCGACAGCAATGCCGCTGCGCATGCAAGTAATGATCGTTTCATGCTACTTCACCAGTTCTCTCACTTTCTCAATCAGTTCTGCCTCGGCGCCATCGGTATATCCCGTGTGGCGATAGACAATCTTTCCCTTGCCATCGACGATGACGGTGTAAGGCATGGCGCCCGAGTTGTTGCCCAGGGCTTTCGAGAAATCGTAGTTGGGGTCGAGCAGCACCGTCTCGTATTCCCATCCGTGGTTGTCGACGAGGGGTTTTACTTTGTTGGTGTTGTGTGCCTGGTCGTTGCTCACGATGATGATTTTCACGCCCGTCTCTTTCTTCCAGTCGTCGTAAACCTCGGCAATGGCATCCAGCTCGCGGTTGCAGGGCTTGCACCAAGTGGCGAAGAAGTCGATGATGAAGGGCTTGCCTCCATTTTGCAGCTCGGCGGTGTTGATGGTTTTGCCGTTGATGTCCTTCAGGCTCATGCTGGGCAGTTGGGCCATGGCTGCACAGGCCATTACCAGCATGCAAGTGGTGAAAAAGAATCTTCTCATGGTTAAAAACTATGTTAAGTAATGAATTTGGCAGCAAAATTACTGCTTTTTCTTTAATTGACAAAGTGTTTCAACAAAATAACGCCTTTTCAATATGATAAATAATCCTAATAATTGTAGAGGAATGGCAGGTAGATGCGAAATAATGCGTAATTTTGCCCCCGATGAAACGCACTGCGCTCATGCTGATGGCGCTTCTGGCAATGCTGTGCAATGCTGCTGCCCAGGAGCTTGGCGACCCAGAGTTTGTGCCCATGGTGAAGATGGGTAAGACGCTGGGCCCCGACGGCGATACCATTCAGTATATGGAGATGCAGAACGTTTATGTTTATCCCGAACCTACGTTCAAGAACAAGCGGCAGCAACAAGCCTATCTGAAACTGGTGCGCAACGTGAAAAAGGTGCTTCCCATTGCCAAGGAGGTGCGCCAGATTCTGATAGAGACGGCCGAATTTGTGGAGACGTTGCCCACGAAGAAAGAACGCGACGAGCACTTGAAACGGGTGGAGGATGCCGTGGTGAAGGAGTATAAGCCTCGGATGAAGAAGCTCACCTTTGCCCAGGGCAAGCTGCTCATCAAACTGGTGGACCGCGAGTGTAACAGCACAGCCTACGAGGCCATTCAGGCATTCATCGGGCCAGTGCGCGCCGGCATGTGGCAGGCCTTTGCCTGGATGTTTGGCGCTTCGCTGAAGAAGGGCTACCGCCCCGACGGCGTGGACCGTCTCACCGAGCGCGTGGTGCTGATGGTGGAAGCCGGGCAGTTGTAGCCTTTTTTATGGTGTTTTTTGCTGTTTTTGTGCGTTCAGGGGTTGTTTTCGCAACAGTCTGTTTCTGAGTAATTTACACAGTACGAAAATTTGGCGTTGACTTTTTGAAAAAAACTAACGAGATTTTTCAAAAAACTAACGAGATTTTTCAAAAGGTCAACGCCATAATTCAAAAGTCGGTTAGCTGGCTTCAATTGCAGCAGCCACCAGCCATGTCATGTAGCCGAGGAAGATGGCGGTGAGCACCGCGCCCTCCCAGCGGGCCACGGTGAGCTTGGTGAAAGAGAAGAGCCACAGCAGCAGGGCGGAACCGCCGAGGATGGCGAAATCGATGATGGTGATGCCCTGCACCTGCATAGGACAGATGAGGCCAGCACCGCCGAGGATGAGCAGGACGTTCATCACATTGCTGCCCAGCACATTGCCGATGGCGATGCCGCTGTTGCCTTTGCGTGCGGCCACCACACTGGTGGCCAGCTCGGGCAACGAGGTGCCGCCAGCCACGATGGTGAGGCCGATAACGGCCTCGCTCACACCCAGTTGCTGGGCAACGGAAGTGGCTCCATTCACAAAGACATTGGAACCCACCACCAGTGCTGCTAAGCCCACCAGGAGCAGCACGACGGCTTTCGTCAGACTGTAGTTCTTTGTTGCCGTTTCCTCGCTGGCGTTGGGATTTTTGGCACCATGCAGTGTCATCCACATGAACAGCAGGAAGCCAGCTACAAGCAGGGCGGCGTCAAAACGCGACACGTTGCCATCGACCAGCACCATCAACGCCAGGACGAAGGAGGCGCCCACAGCCACGGGCAGGTCTTTCTTTACCGTTGAGGGCAGGATGGTCATTGGGGAAACCATCGCAGCTACGCCCACGATGAGCAGCGTGTTGAAGATGTTGCTGCCCACCACATTGCCTACGGCCAAATCGGCGGTGCCTTTCAGCGCCGACACCAGGCTCACGCAGAATTCGGGCGCCGACGTGCCCACAGCCACGATGGTGAGTCCTATCACTATCTGCGGCATCTTCATCCGCTCGGCCAAGGCCACAGCACCATCGGTGAGGCGGTCGGCACCCCACAGCACGGCAACTACGCCCACTACAATTAGCAAAAACTGTAGAAGCATTTTCTTTTATTCTACAACGGATTTAACGGATTTAACGGATTACTCAGTGGAAAAACATTTGACCCAGCTAATCCGTTAAATCCGTTAAATCCGTTGTTTAAGGAAGCTCCGTTGAATCCGTTAAATCCGTTAAATCCGTTGTTAAGGAAGCTCCGTTCGATTTAGAGGTTCGGGTTGATCTTGCTCCACTCGCTGATGGGCGGCACAATGTTGAGCGTCACCAGCTCGTCGCGCATCTTGCACAGGTGCTCATAGCTGGCATCCAGCTTGGCGTTCTCCTCGGGCGTGCCCTGAGGAACCTCGTACTTGGCGCCCTCGGCAGTCATGGTGGTCTTCATGGCCATCATGATGTGGTCGTACTTGTCGGTCTTCACATACGTGCCAACGGGGAAGCGGAAAGGCTCACCACCCATGGCGGCGCGAATCATCTCTACGCTGAGGTACGAGGGGCTCTGGAACGAGCTGCGGCCACGCAGTTTGATGATGGCGGCACCGCCCTTGGTGACGTCGGTCTTCATCTGCTCCCACTCCTCGGCGGGGAACTCCTTGGTGCCGATGATGTCGGTCAGCTTCCTACCGGCAATCTCCACATGGCTGCCGAAGACGGCCATCTGCTCGCCGTGTCCACCATAGGTGGCGCAACCCTTAATCTCGCTCTGCAGCACGCCAAACTTCTTGGCCAGTGCGCTCTGCAAGCGGGTGGTGTCGAGTCCGGCCAGCGTGGTCACCTGTCCGGGCTTCAGTCCGCTATAGAGCAGGGTGACGAGACCAGTGAGGTCGGCGGGGTTGAAGATGATGACGACGTGCTTCACGTCGGGGCAGAACTTCTTGATGTTCTGGCCAAGTTCCTCGGCAATCTTGCAGTTGCCGGCCAGCAGATCCTCGCGGGTCATACCCTCCTTACGGGGAGCGCCGCCCGACGAGATGATGTACTTAGCACCGGTGAAAGCCTCCTCGGCGTCGGTGGTGGCGGTGATGGTGGCCTCGTCGAAGCCGCTCTGGCGCATCTCTTCGGCCACGCCTTCGGGCGAGAACACATCGTAGAGACACAGGTTGCTGGTCAGGCCCATCATCAGTGCGCTCTGGGCCATGTTGCTGCCAATCATGCCGGCTGCGCCGACGATGACCAGTTTGTCATTTGTCAAAAATGCCATAGTAGTTGATGTTTTTTAGATTTAAAAATGAGTGTTTTTTTCTTTTCACGGGCAAAGTTACGAAAAAAAACGACAACCCCACCCTTTCTGACGAACAATTTTCAGTGCAGCATGCAAAAAAATTAAAAGGATGGTGGTTGTTTGCGTTTTTTTCGCTATCTTTGTCACCTCGAAATGACAAAAACCTGAAACATCATGAAGAAAACCATCCTTTCAGCTTTTGCTTGTGCCTTGATGGCCCTCGCAGCATGCCAAGGCGGGAACACTCCCACTGCCAGCAACGAAGAAACCGAAGTGCTGAACATTCCCGAGTGTGTGGTCACCACGCCGCCCGACTCGCTCCACCTCGATCCTTTCTACACCAAGTATGTCGATGTGAACGGCCTGCCGCTCATCTCCAGTTGGCGCGTGCCCGATTCGGCCTTCACCGCCGCCCATGCCACCCTCTACGCCATGACCAGCATGCTGCCCAAGGCTGTGCTCGACTCGATGGTGAGCTATGGCACGCGTGTGGCCATCATGGGGCGCTACGAGGGCACTACCGACATCCCCGAGCACCGTTATTTGGTGAACGACACCTCGCTCAACTGGGACCTGCGTGCCCGTGGCTTGGGCGGCGACCTGGAGCTGCCCCTCACCTCGTGTGCCGAGGAGAACGTGCTGGCCTATCAGATTGACAAGTACCACGCCGAGGACATCCTCGTCCACGAGTTCGCCCATAGCATCCACCTCATCGGCTTGGCGCTGGCCGTGCCCGATTTCGACAAGCGCCTCGACGCTTGCTATGCAAATGCCATGGCCAGCGGTATCCTGAAGAACACCTACCGTGAGACCGACCGCATGGAATACTATGCCGAGGCCGTCCAGGACTGGTTCAACGTGAACGCCGAGATGCCCCACACCGACGGCAAGCACAACTGGTGCAACACCCGCGAGGAGCTGAAGGACTTCGACCCCGACCTCTATAATCTGCTGGCCGAATTCTTCCCCGCCACCAAGCTGCAAATCAGCAAGCATCAGAAGGTGGACATTTGCCACAAGCCATAAGATGCCCAGCACCCTTTCTTCCCGCGACAGCCGCTCCGTGCCAGAGATGCACCAGCGCAGCCTTCGCCACGACTATCATGGTCGAGGCATCTATCTCGTCACCCTCTGTACCGAGGGACGGAGGCCGCTGTTAGGGAGCCTGGTGGGCAGCAGCCTTGCCGATGCAGCCATAGAGCCGACTGCCTTGGGGCGCGAGGTGCTGCACTGCTGGGAGCAGATACCCGCCATCCAGCGGGAGCTGGCGGCGAAGAAATCTTCACAGACAGGGCAGCCTTGTGTGCGCGACATTTCATTATTAGAAAGACAGCTGATGCCCGATCATTTTCATGGCATCCTCTTTGTGCGGAAAGAGATGGATATTGCACTGGGCGATGTCATCCGTGGGTTTATGGTTGGCTGCACCAAAGCTTTCAATGGCCTTTCGCCGCAGGTTCCGCAGCTGGCGTCCCCGCAAATATGCGGGGCACCCAACCAAGGGATAGCTGGATGCAGCAAAGCCCCCGGCGAGGGGACGGTTGGGTGTGGCGCGTATTCGCGCCGTGAAGGCAGCCCCCTCCTCCCCCTCTGGGAAAAAGGCTACCACGACCGCTTGCTCACGCACGAGGGCCAGCTCCAGAATATGATTGACTATGTGCGCGACAATCCGCGCCGCCTCATGCTCCGCCGCCAGCACCGTGATCTTTTTATCGTGCAGCGCAATGTTTGCTATCTGCAGTGGCGCTTCTCGGCCATTGGGCGGGTGCAGCTGTTGGATGCTCCCCTCGTGGCCGTCCATGTGCGCCGTTATTTCAATGAGGAACAGCGGCGCAATTATATGAACAGCTGCATCCTCGCCGCCCGACGCGGGGCCGTCCTCGTGAGTCCTTTTATCAGTGAGCATGAGAAACGGGTGCGCGACGAGGCCTTCCGCGAAGGACTGTTCTGCATCCAGCTCTGCGCCGAACCCTTCTCTGATTATCACAAGCCTCCCGGCGAATTGATAGAGCCCTGCTCCAATGGCCATTTGTTGTTGCTTACCTTGGCAACAGGCACCCCACAGGAGCGCCGCATTACCCGCGACGAATGCTCCTCCCTCAATGCCGTGGCGGAGAGCATGGCCCGCCAAAGCCTTGACAATAACATTACATCCTAAATCTATAACATTATGCACATCCAGAAAGAAACCTACCTCCGCCGTCGCGCCCGCCTCAAGAAGGATATGGGCAGTGGCGTGCTCCTCTTCCTCGGCAATGCCGAAGTGGGCATGAACTATGCCGACAACACCTATCCCTTCCGCCAGGATTCCACGATGCTCTATTTCTTCGGGCTAGATTTCCCGGGCATCGCCGCCGTCATCGACGTTGACGAGGACCGCGAGATTGTCTTCGGCAACGACCTCACCATCGACGATATCGTGTGGACGGGCATGATGCCCTCGCTTAGCGAGCGTTGTCTGCCCGTGGGCGTCACCGACACGCGCCCCATGAGCGAGCTGGCCGGCTATCTGCGTGGCAAGAAAGTCCACTTTCTGCCGCCCTATCGAGGCGACCACCGCGTGTGGCTGTGGGAGCTGCTCGGCGTGGAGCCTGCCGCCCAGCCGTCGTTGGCCAGCGTGCCTTTCATCAAGGCCATCGTCAGCCAGCGTAATTATAAAGATGAGGAGGAAATCCGCCTCATCGAGGAGAGCGTAGATTTGAGCACCGAGATGCACCTCGCCGCCTATCGCACCGTGCGCCCCGGCATCCACGAGAGTCAGGTGGCCGCCGCCGTGGAGGAGGTGGCCTGCCGCCACGGCAATGCGCTGGCCTTCCCCACCATCGCCACCGTGCAGGGGCAAGTGCTGCATAACCACGGTTTCATCCATGACTTGAAAGAGGGCGACATCTTCCTGCTCGATGCCGGCGCCGAGACGAAGAGCCACTATGCCGGCGACCTCTCGTCGTCGATGCCCGTTGGCGAGCGTTTCACCGACCGTCAGGCCGAGGTCTATAACATCCATCTGCGCAGCTTCTGGGCCGCTGTCGACAAGTTGCATTTGGGCACACCCTTCCGCGAGGCCCACATCGCCGCCGCCACCGAGATTGCGCGCGGCATGAAAGAGCTGGGACTGATGAAGGGTGACCCCGCCGAAGCTGCCGAGACCGGCGCCTACGCTCTGTTCTTCCCCTGCGGCTTGGGCCACATGGTGGGCCTCGACGTGCACAACATGGAGAACCTGGGCGAGCAGTACGTGGGCTATGCCGACGGCCAGCAGAAGTCGACCCAGTTCGGTTTCAAGTCGCTGCGCTTGGCTCGCCCGCTGGAACCAGGCTTCGTGTTCACCGTGGAGCCGGGCATCTATTTCATCCCTGAGCTGATGGACAAGTGGGAGGCCGAAGGCCAGTTCCGCGACTTCATCTGCTACGACAAGCTTGGTCCCTGGCGCAATTTCACCGGCTTGCGCAACGAGCTGAACTACGTGATGACGCCCACGGGCGCCCGCCTCTTGGGAACCATCAAGAAGCCCATGACCATCGAGGAGGTCTACGCCGCCAAGTCGTCGTGAACGGCGCTTCTCGCAGAGCACAGGAATCACAGAAACAAGGCAATTCTGTGATTTCTGTGCTTTCTTGATGGAAAAAAGTTTTTTTTTGCCTCGCCAAGCCTTTTAAATGGAAAAAAAGGCTTACCTTTGCACATTGAAATGAGACGCATGCCTATTCTACCAGTCGTCATCGGCACTGGATTCGGTGCTGGTTTCTGGCCTTGGGGACCGGGAACGGCGGGCGCTGTGCTGGCCACGGCCATTTGGCTGTTGCTGCATCAGTGGCTCAGCGTTGGGGTGCTGGTGGCTGTCACCATCGGCCTCATCGTGGTGTTCACAGCCTTGGGCACATGGGCCACGGCTCGACTGGCGCCTTATTGGGGCGACGATCCCAGCCGTGTGGTGGTCGACGAGATGGTGGGCGTGTGGACGCCCTTGCTGGTGGCCAACGGATGGCAGACCGCCCTGGCCGCGCTGGTGCTGTTTCGCTTCTTCGACATTGTGAAACCCTTGGGCATCCGCGCCCTCGACCGACGGCGGGGCGCCTTTTGGGTGATGGCCGACGACCTGCTGGCTGGTGTCTACAGTGCCGTTGTGCTCTTTATCATCATCGTTTTGACGGGATGGGAAAGGTAAAGAACGAGATATGGACTTTCTGCAAGGCGCAGCTATCGGCACAGATGGCCACGCTGGTCGACTTTGTGGTGTCGTTCCTGCTGGCCGCCGTTTGTGGGCTGTGGTATGTCTATGCCTCGTTTCTCGGCGCATTGAGTGGTGGTGTCGTGAACTGTGTCGCCAACTACCGTTGGGTGTTTAGCGATGCCCACGACTTGAAGAAGCGTTGGGTGGCCCTGAAATACCTGCTGGTGTGGACGGGCAGCATCGGGCTCAACACCGGTGGAACCTATCTGCTCACCGAGCTGTCGGGCAGCTACTTCATCTTCCCCAAGACGGTGGTGGCCGTGGCGATAGCCCTGCTGTGGAACTATCCTTTGCAGCGCATGTTCGTCTATCGCGACAATAGCCTACGCCGACGTATAGGCAAACTGAAAGGCAAACAATCAAAAACAGATACTATCGAAGAATGAACTATCGTGACTTCTTGCAAAAGGTAATCTATCGCATCATCAACCCCCTCATCCGGCTGATGATTCGTCTGCACATCACTCCCAATATCGTTACCCTGCTGGGCTTCGTGGGCAATCTGGTGGCTATGTGGCTCTTCCTGAAGGCCGCCCAGCTGGGCGGTCAGACAAGCGATGCTTACTGCCTGATAGGGTGGGGCGGAGCCATCATCCTCTTTGCCGGCCTCTTCGACATGATGGATGGCCGACTGGCGCGCATGGGCGGCATGTCGTCGACCTTTGGCGCCCTGTGGGACAGCACCCTCGACCGCTACAGCGAGCTGGTGACGCTCTTTGGCATCTGCCTCGTCTTCCTGCTGGCTGGTGCTGAGTGGTTCTGGATGGGTGTGGTCACCTTTGCCGCCATGGTGGGTAGCATCATGGTGAGCTACGTGAGGGCCCGTGCCGAAGGTCTCGACATCGAGTGCAAGGTGGGACTGATGCAGCGCCCTGAGCGCGTGGTGGTGACGGCTGTGGTGGCCATCGTCAGCGGATTTGCCCAAAACCTTTGGCCACTGGCCGTGGGAATGATGCTCATTGCCTTGCTGGCCAATATCACCGCTTTCTGGCGAGTGGCCCATTGCTATAAAGTGTTGAAGGAGCGCGATGGCAAGCAGAAATAAACTGTTCGACCTGTCGGCGTTGTCGCGACGCGAGATATGGGTGGTGCTGCTGGCATGCGGGCTGTTTCTTGCATTCCAGATGACGGTGGTGGGCATCATGCCTGCCCATTTCGTCATGGTGGGGCTGTTCATCCTGTTTTATTTCGCCCACCCCCTGACGCGCCGCCTGGCCTTGGCGCTGCTGCCCTTCATTGCTTTCGAGATTTGCTACGACTGGATGCGGCTGCTGCCCAACTATCGGGTGAACCCCGTCGACACCGAAGACCTTTTCCTTGCCGAGCAGCGCCTCTTCGGCATCACCACTGCCGAGGGCACCACCCTCATCCCCGGCGAATACTTTAACACGCATCATAACGCCGTGGCCGATTTCCTGGCGGGCTTGTGTTATTTGTGCTGGGTGCCCCTGCCCATGGCCTTCGGCATCTATCTACTGTTCAAGGGCGAGGACCGCCACTACTTGCACTTCGCCCTCTGCTTCCTTTTTGTCAACCTCATTGGCTTCGTTTGCTACTACATCCACCCCGCCGCCCCGCCTTGGTATGTGCTGGAGCATGGCTTCGAGGTGGACTACAGTACGCCGGGCAATGTGGCGGGTCTCATCCGCTTCGACAACATGGTGGGCATCCCCGTATTCCAGAGCATCTATGTGGGCAACTCCAACATCTTTGCCGCCGTGCCTTCGTTGCATGCGGCCTATATGCTCATTGCCACCGTCTATGCCGTCATGCGGCGGCGCAACTGGCCGATGGTGGCCGTCTTCGCCGTCGTCACGGTGGGCATCTGGTGGACGGCCGTCTATAGCTGCCACCATTATATCATTGATGTGGTGTTGGGTATCCTCACGGCCATCGTGGGCATCCTGCTCTTCGAGTGTTTGCTGATGCGCTGGCGGCCTTTTGCCCGCTTTATGGAAGGCTATAAACGACTGATTTCGGCAGCCTGATATGGGACCGAAAAAAATCTCGTACGAGATTTTTTAAAAAGTCGTTACCGTTTTTCAAAAAATCGTTACCAAAATTTCGCAGGTCGCCATCGCGTTTCAACAGAAGCGTATGTCGGCTATGATTTGTGCGCCTACATAGTTGTTCAAGCGCTGCACCAGTTCTTGTCGTCGCATGCTGAGGTCGGCCCTCAACGCCGGCAGACTCAGGTGTACGAAGAGCGTCTGGTTGGCGATGTTCACACCTGTGGTATAGCGGTTGATGGCCTCGCCCGCCACCACAGGCCAAGCCTCCACCAATCGCTTTTGCAGCAATGGCGTCTCCAGTCCCATCACGCGCAGGTTGCGCATCACCAGACTGCTGATGAGTTGTTCGCGACGTTTGAACATACTTCGGTTTTTTACTTTCCGTTTATTTCCTCCCAGCTGAGCACGGCACCGTTGCGGCGGGCAGGGTCGGGACCGGCGAAGTCCATTGAATAAGGGCTGCCCGTGGTGGGACTCTTGCCCAGATACTTGTGGTTTTTCAACGAGAGGAGCATGAAGTCGTGGTCGAGGAAATCCTGCCAGAGGAAGGTGGCGCCAAAGAAGTCGTCGGTGCTGGCGAGCTGCTGGTTGCCGTTGGAAGAGGTCACAGGCGCAATGCTGGTGGTGAAGCGCACGTCGCCAGGCAGACCGTCGCCGTAGACTTTCAGATAGCGGCCGTCGGCACATTGCAAGGCCACCATTCCCTGCCCGCGGTCGATGACGCGGAACTGCGTGAGTTCGCTCTTGTCGCCGGGATGGGTGTCGTAGAGTACGCCATGCTTTAGGGCGATGGCGGGGCGGCCATTGGCCTTGTTGATGATGCGGATGGTCTTGCCGTAGGGGATGTTTGCGCTGCGATCGGCCATGGGCTCCTCAACGGTGAAATTGTCGAACTCGGCATAGCCGCCGTTCTTGCCCTTCACGTTGAAGGCAAACAGGGCGTGGCGTGAGCCTTGGAAGGTGATGAGCTGATAGGTTAGCGACATCATGCGGCCAATGGTTTGGAACGTCTTGCCATCTGTCGAGTAGGCGTACTGCATCTGGTCGTTGTCGTAGTCGCCAATGCAGCGGAACCAAATTTTCCCTTCGGGCAAGACAAATTTCGATGCAATGGTGTCGTTGGTCATCTGCTCGAAACATTGCAGGGTGAGGGTGTTGTTGTCCTTCCTGATGCCAATCCACGAGCAGGGAACGTTGATGTTGCCCAGACCACAGACGTCGCCGTCTTTCATACCTTTTGTATAGAGTTCGACGGTGGCGACGCTCTTCGGGCCGATGACGCGCTGTGTCAGCGTGTTGCGAGCCCACATCAGCTGCTCGGCGGGCTGTGACTGAAGACGCAGACGGCCACTCTTCAGGCTCCACATCTTGTCATCAGGATTATGGTTCCACTGCCACACACGGCCCAGCTGCTTGCCGTTGAAGTTGTCAGAGCGGTCGTAGGGAGCGCGCATAGGCTGAGCCTCCTCCTCGATGCCATAGCAGCCAAGCTTCGTGTTGGGGTTGAACCACGTGCGGGGAGCACGACCTAAGTTGCCCTTCAATCCAATCATCGGCCAGCCGTCCTCCCAAGTGATGGGCATCAGACAGACGGTGCGGCCTATGGAGTGGAAGTCCTGCATCAGCAGTGCCCACCACGAGCCGTCCTTGGCCTGTACGATGCCACCCTGATGGGCATTGTCACAGCCAGTGGCATCGGGAGAGGCAGGCGATACGCCAAACTTCGTGCCGTCCTCGCCAATGCGGTATTTCGTGCCACGCGGCACCGTCGTGCGCCCTACGCCGTGATAGCCGTAGGTCTCGTCGGCCTGAATGACGCGTGTCTCGTAGGGTCCCCAGATGCTCTTCGAGCGGGAGCAGAGTGTGCGGCCGTTGGGCGAATAGTCGGTGGAGATGAGGTAGTACATGCCGTTGATCTTATACATGTGATGCCCTTCGCCGATGCCAGCACCGTCGGGGATGATGACGCGGTCGGTGCCCTCCACAGGACCGCTCATGTCGGGCTTCAACTCCGTGCAGTGCACCTCACCGTATTTGTGGATGGCGTAGATCTTGCCATCGTCGTCGAAGAGCACGCCCAGGTCGTAGATGTTGCCCTGCATGTTATGGTGTTCCCACGGGCCGTGGATGTCCTTCGCCGTGTAGCACTGCAAGCCCTTGCCGTTCACATTTGAGAAAACGTAGAACTGTCCGTTGGCGTAGCGGATGCAGGGTGCCCAGATGCCCTGGCCGTAGATTTCCTCATGGTTCTTCAGTGCGAACCGGTTCTCGGGGAAGTCGAAACGGTCGAAGCAATAGGAGGCGAACTCCCAGTTCACCAAGTCTTTCGAGTGCAGGATGACCAGTCCCGGCACAGCGTGCATGGTGGTGCCGGCCAGATAGTAGTCGTCGCCCACGCGGATGACGTCGGGGTCGCTGAACTCGTCGTAGAACAAGGGGTTGGTGAACGTGCCATTGCCGTTGTCGGCAGTCCACGACTTGGTTTGAGCCGAAAGGCTGAGGGCGGCGCAGGCCAGGAGGGCGGCGCAGAGTAGTTTCTTGGAGGGCATGGTTATTTCGTTTTTTCTAGTTTTTCTAGTTTTACTAGTCTTTCTAGTTTTTCTAGTCTTTCTAGTTTCACTAGTTTTTCTATTCATTCTTGCTTTCACTGTCCGTGATTTTTCCTAAACTCATCGAGCTGGCGGAAGCAATGGCGGTCAATGATCTCCGCCAGACGGCGGTCGTGGTTGTTGAGGATGTAAGGAGGGGTGCCGCCAAACACCAGCAGCTCGCCGTTCTCCTTGGTATAGGGATGCCAGAGGGGGCGCCCGGGATTGCCATCATGGGCAAACGATGCCCATGCGCTGCTCATGGCTTCGGCCCAGGGCCGGTTCTGCTCGATGTTGGCCTCAGATAGTTGGTTGGTGTAATGGTGGAGCACGTCGAAGCAATACTTTAGCTCGGCACCGTGGGCAGAGCCCTTGAAGCCTCGGTTGTCGCGCTCGCCAACGAAGAACATATAGACGTAGGTGTCGGCCTTGCGCTTGCCGCCGATGGCGTCGGCGGTGATGATGGTCTTGGGGCGGAAGAGCCAGTCGAGGCTCAGCAGGGCTTGTGCCAGGCGCTCCTCCGACCACGCCCCTTCTTGGTCGCCTTTGGGGTAGGCCTCCTTGAAGGCTTCGATATAGGCATCGGTCTCATCGCCGAAGGTGCGTTGCAGCTCGGTGCGGGCATCGTCGAGCGTCATCTTCTGGCCATAGCGCTGGCGCTGCAGTTCATTGAACGTGGTGCCAATCATGATGGGGATGTCGTCGCTGAAACTGGCAAAGGCGGGCTGGAAGGGCTGTTGCACCACATCGCTACCGTCGGGCGTGGGCCCGAAGCCCCACATCATGGGTGTGCCGGGGCGGCGGGTGCCGATGCTCGCAGCCATGGCGCGCTGGCCGGCTGCATACAGCTCCTTATAGGGAACGTCCTTGATCTTGTCCACATCTGCCTTGTCGATGCCCAGTTCCTTCAGCACGGCCTCGCCCAGCTCCTCGGTCATGGCCTTTGTGTTCACATTGAGGATGGTGCCGCTCATGATGATGGCTTTATGGAAGAGCCCCTTGGCGGGAGGCATGCAGAGCAGGGTGCCCACCTTACCGCCACCGCCCGACTCGCCGAAGATTGTGACGTTGTAGGGGTCGCCGCCAAACTCCTTGATGTTGTCGCGCACCCACTGAAGGGCGGCAACGGCATCGAGCATGCCCACGTTGCCCGAATGTTTGTATTTCTCGCCGCAGGTGGAGAGGTCGAGGAAGCCGAGGATGTTCAGTCGGTGGTTGATGCTGACGACCACCACATCCTTTTTAGCCAGACACATGCCGGGATCCCAAGCCGACGTGCCACTGTCGAATCCGCCGCCGTGGAGCCACACCATCACGGGCTTGAGCAGGGCGGGTTTGAGTTGCGCACCAGCGGGACGGTGCGGGATGCTGGTCGTCCACACGTTGAGCACGCAGCATTGCTCCGACATCTCGTCTTCGCTCATCGGACGGTTGGTCTGTTGCATGGCTTGTGGACCCCAATGGTCGCACACACGGATGTCGTTCCATTTCTTTACGGGCTGCGGCGGCATGAACCGCTCCACACGGGCGTAGGGAATGCCAAGAAATGCCATCGTGCCCTCCTGATCGATGCCTTGCACGCGCCCAGAACGTGTTTCGACAACAGGCTGTGCTTGAACGCCTACAGCGAGAAACAAAGAAAGCAAAAACCAATAAATTCTTCTCATATTTTTATATTTTTTCTTGTAACGCCACAAAGAGCGCCGAAAGAGCTGTCACGGCAGCAATTGCCAAGATGAACAGCAACAAGCTCAACAGGAGAATGAACATCAATCGGCGGTAGCGGAATCCCGAGAACTGATGCAGTGCAATGCAAATGGCTATAAGGGTGAGGATGTCGAACACGAACGTGAGATGCAGGATGATGCCAAGGATGGAATAGATGCTGGTCATGCACGACACGTAGGTAAGTGCCACCACCTGCTCGGAAAAACGAAGGTCGGGAATGGCAGGAGAATGACGGAAAAAAATATAGAGCGGAAAGGCGAAGAACAATAATAATATGAACGAGAAGATGCTGGGATAGTCGTCCTTGAGCGTCACATACCACTTCACATATTTCAAGCGTCTCTTTACGACTTCGTCGACATCGTTGTCTGCTTTTACTTCGTTGTCTGCCACAACTTCCGCCGTATTCAGCGTGTCGGCAGGTGCCGCCACAACAGCGGTCTGCATTTCGGCGGCTTCGTGGGCTTTGTTGGACCCTGGCTGGAACACATGCGTCACCAACAAAGAGAATGTGGTGAGCAGGAAGAACATCTTGAAAGGAGGGAAATAGGCCGACTGCATGCCCCTGAGGTAATCGCGAATCATGTAGCCGGGGCGCAACAGCAAGTCGCGGATGCTGCGGAACATGCCGCGGTTGCCCAAACCCCACACATCGACAAAGAGTTTAATGGCCGTCTTGAACGAGAAGCGACCTATCATGGCCGACTGGCCACAGCGAGGACAATAGTTACCCTCGAACTGCGTGCCACACGAGGCGCAGACTTGCACCCCTTCCTTGATAGGAAACACCTCATGGGGGCGGCGTTGCCAAAGATGGAAGGCACGACGACGTACCTTCCAACTCACTCTTCTGTCACTCCTCATTCCTCCTTTTCATAGATGATGTATCTACAATTGACGTTTGTCGATGACGTGGGCGCTCTTGCCCTGGCTGCGCTCGATGGTGCCGGGGGCTTTCAGCTGCACTTTGGCGGCGATGCTGAGCACGCTCTTCAGCTTCGAGGCCAGCTTCTTCTCCAAGGCATCGACGGCGGCGGGGGTGTCGAAGGTCGACGTGAAGACCTCTGGGCGCAGCTCGGCTTGCACCAGCAGCGTGTCGAGGTTCTTCTGGCGGTCGACGATGAGCATGTAGCGCGGCGCAAACTCGGAAAGCGACAGGATGACACTCTCCACCTGCGACGGGAACACGTTGATACCACGGATGATGAGCATGTCGTCGCTACGGCCTTCGATTCGACCCATGCGGATACTGGTGCGCCCGCAGTCGCAAGCGCCGTCCATCAGGCAGCAGAGGTCGCGTGTGCGGTAGCGGATGACGGGCATGCCCTCCTTCGTGAGCGTGGTGAACACCAGCTCGCCCTGCTGACCGTTGGGCATGGACTCCAGCGTCACGGGATTGATGATTTCGGGATAGAAATGGTCCTCGCAGATGTGGCTGCCGTGCTGCATCTGGCATTCGTAGCTCACGCTGGGGCCCATCACCTCGGAGAGTCCGTAAATGTTGTAGCCTTTGAGGCCCAAGCGCTCCTCAATCTCCTTGCGCATGCTCTCGGTCCAAGGCTCTGCACCGAAGGCTCCCACGCGGAGCTTGATCTGGTCCTTGGTGATGCCCATCTTCTCCATGGTCTCGGCCAGGTAGAGGGCATAGCTGGGCGTACAGGCAATGCCCGTGATGCCAAGGTCGCGAATGAGCTTCAGGTGCTTCTCGGTATTGCCAGTGCCGGCAGGGATGACGCTGGCACCGAGGTGCTCCACACCGTAGTGGGCGCCGAGGCCACCAGTGAACAGGCCATAGCCATAGGCGACGGAAAAGGTGTCGTCGCGTGTCACGCCATAGGCCGTGAGGCAACGGGCCATGCACTCGCTCCACACACCGATGTCTTTACGCGTATAACCCACGATGGTGGGATTGCCGGTTGTACCGCTGCTGGCATGCACACGGATGATCTCGCTCTTTGGGGCGGCTTGCAGACCGAAAGGATAATTGTCGCGCAGGTCTTTCTTCGTGGTGAACGGCAGCTTCTTGATGTCCTCGATGGTCTGGATGTCGTCGGGACGGATGTCCAGTTCTTGCAGTTTGTTACGATAGAAGGGCACGTTATGATAAACGTACTCTACCATTTTGTGCAGTCTCTTGCCTTGCAGCGCGCTCATTTCGTCGCGACTCATGCACTCTTTGTTGGGGTTCCAAATCATAGTCAGAACAGTTTGGGGTTTTTGTGGGTATTGTTATTTGTCATTTGTTCTCTCGTTTTTTCGAAAAGTTGGCTGCAAAGGTACAAACATTTTGCGAAAGAGCTGCAAGAAAAATGAAAAAACCTATACGATAAGGTTATTTTACCCCATGTTCCCAACGCGAATTCATTCAATCCGTCACCTTTTTGGCTTGATATAGTCGTTGTAAACCTTGATGGCGAAGACGATGAGGCTGCAAGTGGTGGTGACCAGGTTCGTCAGAAACAGTGCCCAAAGAATGTCGGGCTTGTGCAACAAGCCTTGCAGCATGAAACACATACCGCCCACGCCCATCATCAGAAAGGTGGGCAGGGCGATGCTGTCGGTTTCGCGTGTGCGGATGGTGTGGATGGCTTGTGGCAGATAGCCCAGAATCATGGTGATGCTGGCCAGCCACCCGCAAATCTCGTAGAAAGTACTCTGTTCCATGTTATTCTTTCTGATGATGCCGTTATGGCAGTTTATTTCTTGATTCTAAACACTGCTGCTGCGCCCAGAACGAGCAGTGCGCCAGCCACGAACATCATCGACGACTGATTGCTGCCCACCAACTTCAGGATGGTGCCGCCACAGAGGGCTGCAATGATTTGTGGCAGACAGATGGTGCCGTTGAAGAGGCCCAGATAGGCGCCCATATGACCGTAGCCCTGCAGGGCGTTGGTGACCAGCGTGAACGGACAGGCCAGCATGGCTGCCCAAGCACAGCCCACGAGCAGGAAGGGAAGAATCTGCAGATACTGGTCGTGGCAGAAAGGAATGAGGGCAAAGCCCAAGCCGCCCAACAACAGGCTGACGCTATAGGCCATCTTGATGTTGGAGAAACGGGGGATGAGTGTGGCCCACACCACACTGCCCACGGACTGAATGGCATAGAGCACACCCGTCCAGTTGCCGGCCGTCTGGTAAGCCTCGGTCTTCGAGTCGGCGGTGTCCCACACGGTGAGCGATACGGCATCCACTACATAAGTCCACATATAGAGGAAAGCTGCCCAGCAGAAGAACTGCACCAGTCCGATGCGCCAGAAGGCAGAGGGGGCGTTGCGCAGCAGGGTGATCCAGTTGGCCGAATGTTCTTTCTCCTCGCTCACGGGGTTGTATTCCTTGTAGAGGGCGGGCGGCCATTCCTTCACCTTCATGGTGGTGTAGATGACGCAGAGGATGAGGATGGTGGCTCCAACGTAGAACGACCAGATGACCGAGTCGGGCACGACGCCTTCCGGGGCTACGTTGCTCAGGCCTATCCAGGTGAAGACAAAGGGGAAGATGAATCCAGCCACGCTGCCCGCATTGCACAGGAATGACTGTATGCTGTAGGCCTTGGTCTTCTGTTTCTCGTTCACCATGTCGCCCACCAGCATCTTAAAGGGCTGCATGGCCATGTTGATGCTGGTGTCGAGGAGCATCAGCATGAGCAGACCAAAGATCATCACTGCCGAGATGCTCAAGCCCAGCGAGCCACTGTTGGGCAGCAGGCACATCACGGCCACGGCCACGGCAGCTCCTACAAATAGGTAGGGGATGCGGCGTCCCAGGCGCGTCCACGTGCGGTCGCTGAGCGTGCCCACGATGGGCTGCACCAGGATGCCCATCAATGGGGGCAGAATCCAGAAGAAACTCAGGTCGTGGGGGTCGGCACCCAGCGTGCGGAAGATACGCGAGATGTTGGCACTCTGGAGGGCGTAGGCTATCTGCACTCCGAAGAATCCGAAGCTCAAGTTCCAGAGCTTCCAAAAACTTAAATCAGGTTTCTGTTTCATATTTATACATTATTTTTCTTTTCGGTTATCGGGTAGTGCCTCGTATGATGAGGCGTGTGCGCACGATGCGCTTCTCGGCGTGGTCGAGGGGAAGTCGGCCTTCTACGTGGCCGATAAGGATATTGGCGGCCTCCTCGCCCACGCGGATGCCGCGTTGCTCCACGGTGGTGAGCATGGGGTCGCAGCTGGTGGCACGATCGCCATTGGTGAATCCGCAGATGCTGATGTCTTCAGGCACGCGCAGCCCCATGCGCTTCACTGTGTAGAGGATGCCGATGGCCGTGTCGTCGTTCACGGCAAAGAAAGCATCGGGGTATTGGTCGCCATCGAACATGTCGGGCGTTATCAGCTCAGCGTCGGTGCGGTTATCGCAATAGCGTGTCATCTTCTCGTCGAAGGGGAGACCGTGCTTCAGCAGGGCGTCTTTGTAGCCGTTGAAACGATTCTTCGAGATTTCCAGGTTCATCTGCGAGCCATAGTAGGCGATGTGGCGGCATCCCGTCTCGATGAGGTGCGACACGGCGTTGTAGGCTCCCATGTAGTCGTCGACCACCACGCGGCTGGTGTTCAGACCCGTGCAGATGCGGTCGTAGAACACCAGCGGCATGCCAGCGTCGATGAGGCGCTGGAAGTGCTCATAGCGTTGGGTGTCCTTTGCTTGGCTGACGATAATGCCACACACCTTATTCTCGTAGAACGACTGGCACAAGCGCACCTCGCGCTCGTAGCGCTCATTGCTCTGAGCCACCATGACGCGATAGCCGTGCTGCTCGGCCTCTTCCTCGATGCCCTTTAGGATGGTCGCAAAATAGTAGTGCACCAGTTCGGGCACGATGACGCCGATAACCTTCATCGGTCGCACCCGCGAGTGGCGAAGGCTTTCGGCCAGCACGTTGGGCGTGAAGTTGTGTTCTCGGGCATACTGCTGAATCTGCTGTCGCCGCGACTCGGAGATGCGCGGCGAGTCGGCCAGCGCACGCGACACCGTCGCCACCGAGATGCCCAGTTCGCGGGCTATGTCCTTCATCGTCAGCATGGGTACTTGTTTCTTTTGTTTCAGGTGATTTCTAGGGCAACTCGGAACTCTGAAGAGCTCCTTCAACGTGCAAAGATAGTGCAAACATTTCACACGCGCGTGTTACCTTTATAATAATATATAGAATCATTTGCGCAAACGTTTGCGTGAAATACAAACGAAAAAAAGTACATAAATATTGTTACACAATATAAATTTATTCTATCTTTGCAACGTATTTGCCTAATAAGCCAAAAAACTTTTGAATCACTAATATTAACTAACTAAAAATGTAATGATGAAGCAGGTAAACATGCAATTACCGCTGAGGATGATGACCCTCTTGTTGGGGCTCTTCCTTTCGGTAGGGGCCTTTGCGCAGCAAATCACTGTGAAAGGCCATGTGAAAGATGCCACTGGTGAACCCATCATCGGAGCTACCATCCGTGTGGTCGGCACGCAGACAGGCGTGGTGAGCGACTTCGACGGAAACTTCCAGGTGCAGGCCAACCAGGGCCAGACGCTTAGCGTGACCTACATGGGCTATCAGCCAGCCACCGTCAACGTTGCACCAAGTGTGGTGGTGACGCTCGAGGACGACTCGCAGATGCTGAAAGACGTGGTGGTCATCGGCTATGGTGTGGCAAAGAAAAACGACCTCACTGGTAGTGTGACGGCCATCAAGCCCGATGAGAAGAACCACGGTCTCATCACCAGTGCCCAGGACATGCTTTCGGGTAAGGTTGCTGGTGTAAATGTAACAAGCGATGGCGGTACCCCTGGTGGAAGCTCCACCATCCGCATCCGTGGCGGCTCGTCGCTGAAAGCCTCTAACGATCCTCTGATTGTGATCGACGGACTGGCTATGGACCGTCAGGGTGTGAAGGGTGCTCCCAACGCATTGTCGATGGTGAACCCCAACGACATCGAGTCGTTCACAGTGTTGAAGGATGCCTCGGCCACGGCCATCTATGGTAGCCGCGGTTCTAACGGTGTCATCATCATCACAACGAAGAAGGGACGCATGGGCCAGGCTCCGAAGGTGAGCTACAATGGCAACGTGAGCTACTCCGTGAAGCGCAACAAGCTCGATGTGCTCGATGGTGACGAATATCGTGCTTTCATCGCGAGCTACTATGGTGAGAACTCTGCCGCTGTAGGCTTGCTGGGCAAGGAGAATACCGACTGGCAGGAGGAAATCTTCCGTGGCGCCGTCAGCAGCGACCACGCCATCACCGTCCAGGGCGGACTCAAGAACATGCCCTATCGCTTCTCGGTAGGCTACACCGACCAGAACGGTATTCTGAAGACCTCGAACTACCAGCGTACCACGGCCAGCGTCACCATTAATCCCTCGCTGCTCGACGACCACCTGAAGTTCAACGTCAACGGTAAGTTCATGTACTCGCACAACCGCTATGCCAACACAGGTGCCATCAGCGAGGCCGTGCGCTTCGACCCCACACAGGTGGTCAGCACCAACAGGCCTAAGTTTGAGGACTTCCGTGGCTACTGGCAGTGGGCTGGCGATGGTTCTGGCTATAACGACTATACCATTACCAATGCCATCATCGCTACAGGTCCCGGCAAGAACCCCGTGGCCATGCTCAACGAGCGCAACGACCGCGCCAACTCGTTCGACTACATGGGCAACGTGGAGGTGGACTATCAGATTCACGGATTCGAAGACCTGCGCTTGCATGCCAACGCCAGCGGCGACTGGGCCAACGGTAAGCAGGACACCGACTATGCTCCTTGGGGCTCGTCGAATTTCTACTATGGCAACAGCGGCTTCTCGAAGGAGAACAAGTATAACCTCACCTTTACCGCCTACGCACAGTATTACAAGGATTTCCTGGAGACGCAGCACTTCGACATCATGGGCGGCTATGAGTGGAGTCACAACAAGTACTGGGGCAACTCGGCCTATCAGAGCCTCTATCCCCAGACCTATGGTACTTCGCTCGTCAATGGCAAGGTGGTCGACGATCCCACACTGGCTGCCCTGCGTGGCACCGCCTTCAAGGAGAGCAACAGCGAGTGGAAGCAGGAGAGCTACCTCGTGAGTTTCTTCGGCCGTATGAACTACATTGCCTTCGACCGCTACATGGTCACCGCTACCGTGCGTCGCGACGGTTCCAGCCGCTTCTTCGACCACTGGGCAACATTCCCATCGGTGGCTTTGGGTTGGAAGATCAGTGAAGAACCCATCCTGAAGAACGTCAACGGACTCGACGAGTTGAAGCTCCGCCTGGGTTGGGGTAAGACTGGCCAGCAGGACGGTATCGGCAACTACAACTATTTTGCTTCTTATAACGTCAACACCACCAGCGTGGACGGACGCTATCCCATCAACGGCATCAACCCCACCGGTTTGCTCTATCGTCCCGATGCTTACAATAAGAACCTGAAGTGGGAAACCACCACCACGTGGAATGCTGGTTTGGACTTCGCTTTCTTCCGCAACCGCGTGTCGGGTAGCGTTGACTACTATTATCGCAAGACCACCGACCTGATCAACGACGCTACCGTTTCGGCCGGTTCCAACTTCCGCAACCAGGTGCGCTCGAACATCGGTTCGCTCGAGAACAAGGGTATCGAGGCATCGCTGACCGTGCGTCCCATCCAGACAGAGGACGTGCAGTGGGAACTGACCGCCAACTTCACTCATAACAAGAACAAGATTACCGAGCTCACCGGCGAGGGCGACATCATCATGACTGGCGGCATCTCGGCAGGTACTGGTAACCAGGTGCAGGCACACGCCGTGGGCCATCCCGCCTTCTCCTACTATGTGTTCCAGCAGGTCTACGACCAGAACGGCAAGCCCCTGGAGGGTGTCTATGTGGATCGCAATGCCGATGGCGTCATCAACGATGCCGACCGCTATTTCTACAAGAATCCCGCCGCTCCCTACACCGCCGGCCTGAGCACTCGCCTGCAGGTGAAGAATTGGGACCTGGGCTTCGGCTTGCGCGCCAGCTTCGACAACTATAACTACTGGGACCGTGGTGCCGGCTTCTCCAATGTCGCCATGCGCTACGACGCCTCGTTCAACTATCTGCAGAACGTCATCCCGCAGGCAATTTCCAACGGATGGACTACCTACGACTATGTGAAGACCGACTACTTCGTGCGCAACGCTTCGTTCCTGAAGTGCGACAACATCACGCTGGGCTACTCCTTCGAAGACCTCTTCAAGGCTGGCAACTACAACGGCCTGACGGGCCGTATCTATCTGGCTGCCACCAACGTGTTCACCATCACGAAGTACGACGGACTGGATCCTGAAGTGTTCGGCGGCATCGACAACGAAATCTATCCCCGCCCGTTCACCATCCAGTGCGGCCTGAACCTGAATTTCTGATGCGCAGAGAAATAGTTAACAGTAATTTTGTAAATCGTAAATAAAATGATGAACTTAAGATATTTCAAGAATATGGTGCCTGCCGCAGCAATCCTGCTCGGCGCTGGGCTGAGTTCGTGCACTGGCGACCTTGACGTCACCCCCATCGACCCCAGCTCGACAATGACACCCAGCGAGCCGGAGCTTTTCACCAAGTGCTACGCTACGATGGCACTGGCCGGCAACTACGGCGGTGATGGCGACTGCGACATCGACCGTCTGGATGGTGGTACCACCGGCTTTGTGCGTCAGATTTGGAACGCCAACGAGCTGACCACCGACGAGGCTATCTGCGCCTGGGGCGACCCTGGCATCCCTGAGTTCAACTACAACACCTGGGGCTCCAGCCATCCCATGCTCGAAGGTTTCTACAACCGCCTCTACGCCAGCATCGCCTACTGCAACCACTATCTTGATGTGTGTGCTGGTCAGGATGCCACCCGCGAGGCTGAAGTACGCTTCCTGCGTGCACTCTACTATTATTATCTGATGGACTGCTTCGGCAATGTGCCCTTCGCCACCGAGCTGATGTCCACCTCGCCCAGCCAAATCCAGCGTGCCGATCTGTTCGCTTGGATTGAGAAAGAGCTGAAGGAGTGTGTAGGCAGCATGCAGGCTCCTGTGGCCCGCACCAGTAGCGACGAAGGCTATGGTCGCGCCGACCAGGATGCAGCCAACCAGTTGCTCGCTCGCCTCTACCTCAACGCCGAGGTTTATACTGGCACCCCTCGTTGGCAGGAAGCCAAGGAGTATGCCGAGAAGGTGATCAACGGTCCCCACAAGCTGTGGACTTCTGGCAAGGGCGGTTGGAGTGCTTACCAGATGCTCTTCATGGGCGACAACGGCGAGAATGGCTCTTCTGTTGAGGCTGTCCTGCCTTTGCTGGGCGACGGCATCACCACCACCAGCTATGGTACGTCGATGTTCCTCATGTCGTCGGCTTGGAAGGATGACATGGACCTCGATGGCAACTTTGGCATGGTGGGTAAGTTCTGGGCCGGCAACCGCGCACGCCATCAGCTTGTCCTGAAGTTTTTCCCCAATGACGACGCTCCCGCCGTGGGCATCAACGACATGGCCTCCGCCGCTGGCGATGACCGCGCCCTCTTCCATGGCATCGACCGCACCGTCAGCGCATCCACACCCAGTGAGTTTGCCACAGGCTTCTCCGTGGGTAAGTTCCGCAACACCTACTCCACAGGCGCTTCTCCTCGCAGCACCAACTTCCCCGATGCCGACTTCTTCCTGATGCGCTCGGCCGAGGCCTACCTCATCGCTGCCGAGGCTGATGCTCGCATGAACAACGGCTCTACCAGCTCAGCAGGTGCTGGATACATCAACGCCCTGCGCCAGCGCGCTCGCACCACCACCGTGGGCAGCTACAGTCTGCAGCAGATTCTCGATGAGCGCAGCCGTGAGCTCTACTTCGAGGGCTTCCGCCGCACCGACCTCATCCGTTATGGATTCTATGGTGGTCAGAACAGTGGCAACTACCTGTGGGAGTGGAAAGGCGGCTCTGAAAACGGTGCCAGCCTGCCCGCCTATCGCAACCTCTTCGCTATCCCCTCTTCTGACATGACTGCCAACCCCAATCTGATACAGAACGAAGGCTATTAACTCTCGGAGTTAAGCATTAAGAATTAAGAGTTATCGCTACGCGAGTAAGAATAAAGAATTAAAAAGATTATGAAAGCATTATTCAAATCAACGATGATATTGGCGCTGGGGTTCGTTGCCTTCACGGCCTGTGAGGACGACAACGATTCGAACCCCACCATCGCCCAGCCCACGAAGTTCGTGCTCAACGAACCGGCCATCACGGGCAACATCGACTTGGAGAAGACGGCTACCATCGCCCTCACCTGGTCGCAGCCCACGCCCTACACCAACTTCAACACCCCCGTGGTGCCTACCTACTGGGTGGAGATGTCGCCAACGGGCAACTTCACTAAAGCCTTTGATCCCAATGCCGAAGACAACAGCGGTGCTGACTATTTCGCCTTTGACGAGACCTACAGCAACGGCATGAACGTGGAGTTGAACAGCCAGACCCTGAACCGCAACCTGCTGCAGCTGCTCGGCTGGACTGAAGCCACAACACCTGCCATTCAGCAGGTTTGGGTGCGCGTGAAATCAGCATTGCGCGATGCCTCGTTCAATGAGTACAGCGTCATCTACTCAAACGCTATTACGTTGTCCACCGTGCCTTACTATGTAGAGCTGAAGCCCGCCGATCCTGAAATCTGGTGGCTCATCGGTGCCGACATTGCCGACGGCTCTTGGGGCGGCGACATGGGCAAGTGCGTCATTCCGATGCAGACCCTCAACGGTGCTGAATACGACAAGAAGACTGGCCAGGGCGAAATCCAGTGGATTGGCTATCTGGGTGGCAATGGCTTCAAACTCCGTGGCTCGCTCGACGACGGTTGGGCAACCCAGTGGGGTCAGGGCGATGCTTTCGGCAGCTACAAGAAGAACGATGGCGGTTCGGGCAACATCACTGTACCCGAAGCAGGTCTCTACACCATCACGCTGAACACTGCCAAGGACGATCTGGTCATTGAGAAATACGATGGCTCGGCACCCGTCTTCGCTGGCATGGCCATCTCTGGCTCGTTCAACGGCTGGAGCGACACGCCGATGAACGCTTGCTCCACCGGTTGGGAGAACCACGACTGGTACATCTCCTACACCTTTGCCGCTGGCGATGAGGTGAAAGTGAAGCAGGCCGACAGCTGGGACTTCAACAAGGGCGGCACGTTCGTCAACTACAGCCAGGGTATGTATGTCTACGGTGAAAGCAACGGTGCCAACCTCGTGATTGCCGAGGCAGGAACCTACTTCATCTTCTTCAACGACATCACGGGCTACATCCGTTTCATCAAACAATAACCTATAATGTGAGACTACTATGACAAAGAAAATATTATCCATGATAGCACTTGTAGCGTCGGTGGCAGCTTGCACCGACGACTACAAGGACTGGGCCGAGCCGCAGACCGTTCCCCAGCCCACGCAGGTGAGCTTTGCCGACGGCAGCATCTCGACGGTGGGCACCATCGACTTCAACAGCTACAGCGAAGAGTTTGTGAAGGTGTGCTCCATCACTGCTCCCACATCCACCGCCGAGGGCTTTACACCTTCCTATTCCATCACTCTGGGCAACCAGACCTTCGACCTTAATGCCGACGGCATCATGTCGGCCGCCGACCTGCACAGCTATGTCGCCGCCGAGTTTGGCCGCCGCCCTGTGGTGCGCGATGTTAACGCCACCGTCAGCATGTGGCTTGGCAATGGTACCACTACGGTGAAGACTGCCACCTCGGCACCCTTCGTCATTAAGGCCATCCCGCAGGCTCCCGTCATCGAAGCAGCCTATTATCTGACAGGCTCTATCAATGGTTGGGATAACACCGACACCACCTACAAGCTCACCAACGATGGCAGCGACCCGTATGAAAACCCCGTTTTCAAGGTGCGCATCCCCGCTACTGAGGACGGTAGCAACATCGAGTTCAAGATGACTCCCGAGAGTGGTCTTGGCGGCGACTGGAGCGGCTGTCTCGCAGCTGGTGCCGAGGATGGCAAGTTCAACTACAACAACGATGGTGGCAACCTCGTTGTCGTTGCCGACCCCGATGCTCTCTTCTACGACCTCACCTTCAACATGCTCGACCAGACGTGGACGGCTACGCCCGTTGGCTTCAACGAGTTCATCTATGAGATTGGTAACGAGAGCGGCTGGAGCGAGCCTCATCCTCTCCATGGCAATGGCCTCGGCCAGTATAGTGCTATCATCTACCTCAACGGCGAGTTCAAGTTCAAGCCCAATGCCGACAACTGGGACGGCGACTGGGAGAAGGCAAGCGGCGATGCCACTGGTGGCACACTCACTGCCGACGGCGGTCCAAACATCGACGGCGTTGCTCCTGGCTTCTACTATGTGCAAGTGGATTTGAAGGAGATGACCTATAAGATCACGCCCGTCACCACCATCAGCATCATCGGCTCCGTGCGTGGTGCTTGGGACACCGACGTGGATATGACCTACAACGAGAACTTCAAGTGCTGGGAGGTTCGCGAGACCCTCAACGCCGGTGAGTTCAAGTTCCGCCTCAACCACGACTGGGCCATCAACTGGGGTGGCACCCTCGACGACCTCGTACAGGACGGTGCCAACCTGCAGCTGGCTGCCGACGGACCCTACATCATCCGTCTCTTCATCAACGGCGATGGTCCCGCCCATTGCACTGTGAAGGAAGACAGCGGCTATCCCGACTTCTTCTATGAGATTGGCAACGAAGGCGGCTGGAGCACCAGCCACAAGCTGGGCGGCAATGGCAACGGACAGTACCAGGGCTACTACTGGCTCGACGGCGAGTTCAAGTTCAAGCCCAATGCCGACAACTGGGATAATGACTTGGAGTATGTCAGCGGCGACGCCTTGGGTGGCACGCTCACCGACGGCGGTGGTCCCAACTGCCCCGATCCGGGTGCTGGCTTCTATCAGATCAACCTCGACGCAGCCGGCATGACCTACAGCTTGCTGAAGATTGAGAGCATCAGCATGATTGGCGGCTTCAACGGATGGAGCGAAGACCTGGAGATGACCTACAATACTGCAGAGGGCTGCTGGGAGGTGCTTTCCGAAGCCGTTTCGGGTGAGTATAAGTTCCGCGCCAACCACGACTGGGCCATCAACTGGGGTGGCACCGAGACCGACCTGACGCAGGATGGAGCCAACCTGAACATCGAGGCTGGAGCCTACAAGTTCCAACTCTACATCAGCTACGCAGGCAACAACAAAGTTGTGATTAGTAAACTGATAAAATAATACGACTATGAAAAGATTCAAGAATATCCTCGCAGCAGTGGCACTCCTCATGGGAGTGGCCACCACTGCTGGGGCACAGACTGTAGAGGACAACTATCCCTACAATTTCATTGGCTTGCAGGGCGGTGCACAGGCCACGTTCACCAACCAGAAGTTCACCGACCTCATCACGCCGCAGGTGGCCATCTCTGCTGGTCGTTACTTCAACTCGAAGGTGGGAGCACGCGCCCATTTCCAGGGCTGGCAGATTAAGAGTGCCATCACCGACACCTACAAGTTCAACGCTATCACTGGCGACCTCGACCTGTTGCTCAACATGACCAACATCATCGACCCCAACCGCGTCAGCGACAAGTTCGACTGGGTGTTGCTGGCTGGCTTTGGTGTGAACTACGGATGGGATTTCGACGAGTTCAACGCCCAGAACAACGCACTGGCCATGAACCCCAACCCCTATGTCTGCGGCAGCAAGCACAGCACCTTCAACAGCCGCCTGGGCATGCAGTTCAACTTCAACCTTAGCGAGAAGCTCGCCCTTGGACTGGAAGTGGACGGCAACATGAAGAACGACGAGTTCAACCTGAAGCGCAACTACAATCCCGACTTCCAGGTGCAGGCACTCCTTGGTCTCACCTTTAAGTTCGGTCAGCAGAAGAAGCTGATTAGGCGCCCGCCAGTGACTCCCGTGGTGGAGCAGAAGCCCGAGCCCAAGCCCGAGGTGAAGCCCGAACCCAAGCCTGAACCCAAGCCCGTTGTGAAGCCCGAGCCCAAGCCCGAGACGGCCAAGCCCGCAGTGCTGCCCGACGAGCCGCTGAAGGAGACCTTCTTCTACAACATCCGTCTGAGCGACCCCGATCCCGATGCTGTTCTGAACAAGATTGCACAGTGGTGCAAGAAGTATCCGCAGAAGAAGATTAGCATCCGTGGCTATGCCGACCGTGGCACTGGCAATCCGCAGGTGAATGTAGGCTACGCCAAGGCTCGCGCCGAGAAGGTGGCCAAGGCCCTGCAGGACAAGGGTGTGGCACGCAACCGCATGACTGTTGAGAGCTTCGGCGACACCGTGCAGCCCTTTGCCGACAACGACAAGAACCGCTGCGTCATCGTCGTGGGTGAGTAAGCCCCGCACTTCTTGAAGATAAAAGGGAGTTAGAAGGAGTTTGAGGGAGTTGAAGGACAATCGTTCTGCACTCGACACACCTCCCTCTAACTCCCTTTAACTCCCCTTTAAAGTAAGATACAAAACAACAGGCTTATGAAGAGATTTTTCGCCATAGAAGGCATGGTGGTCCTCCTGTTGGCAGCATGCGACCCCAAGCCGAAGAGCGCCGAGGGTGACTTCCAGCTGCCCGCCATCGACGACATCGCCATGTACCAAGTCAATCCCCGCGTGTTCGCCCCCGACCACTCGCTGCAGGCTGTGGCCCAGCGCATCGACAGCATCGCTGCCCTTGGCGTGAACATGATGTGGGTGATGCCCATCTATCCCATTGGCATCGAGAAGGGCAAGAACTCGCCCTACTGCATCAGCGACTACAAGGCCATCGCCCCCGAGTTTGGCACCATCGACGACATGCGCGCCCTGGTGGCCGCTTGCCACAAGCACGGCATGGGCCTCATCCTCGACTGGGTGGCCAACCACACGGCGTGGGATCATCCCTGGCTGAAGGCGCACCCCGACTGGTACACCTACGATGAGGCGGCCGACACCATCATCTGCCCCCAGCCTTGGAACTGGGAAGACGTGGCCGACCTGAACTACGACAATGCCGACATGCGTGCCGCCATGATTGATGCCATGAAGTTCTGGATTGCCGAAGTGGGCATCGACGGCTTCCGCTGCGACGTGGCCGACGGCGTGCCCGCCGACTTCTGGCGCACTGCCATCGACACGCTGCGCCATGTTGCCGCTCCCCGCAACATCGTCATGCTGGCCGAGGGTAAGCGTGCCGACAATTTCACTGTGGGCGGCTTCGACATGAACTATGGCTGGGACTACAAGGATTCGCTGGTGCGGGTGTTTGCCGGTGGCGAGCCGGCCGAGATGCTGTTCCGCGCCGACAAGGCCGAATACGACAGTCTGCCAGCTGGCAAGGTGAAGTTGCGCTTCACAACCAACCACGACCATGCCACCGAGATTGAGCCCTGTCGCCAGTTCGACAACGACCAGGGAGCGATGGCCGCCTACGTGGCCACCATCTTCCCCCATGGCGGTGCACTTATCTATGGCTCGCAGGAGGTGGGCTTCCCCGAACCCATCAACTTCTTCCATTATGTGCCTGTGGACTGGACGGCCAAGCCCGACATCTATCAGGAATACCAGCACCTCATCGGCCTCTACAACAACTATCCTGCCCTGCGCAAGGGCCAACTCAAAACATGGCCCGACAAGGATGTGCTGATCTTCGAGAAGAGCATCGGCGGTGGCGACAGTTTCTTGATTGCTGTCGATGTGCGCGACGCTCAGAACTCCATCGCCGTGCCTGCCGACTGGCGGGGTGCCAAGGTCGTCAACATGGCCAACGACAAGCCCCAGCAACTTGACGACAGCCTCCATCTGGCCCCCTATGAGTATCTCATCTTGAAAAAGGACAACCCATAAAACGATATGAAAATGAAACGTATTCTATTCAGTTTATCATTTATCATTTGTCATTTATCATTTAGCCCTGAAGGGGCGCTGGCTCAGGGCTGGCCCTCGCAATACGGTGGCGTGATGCTGCAAGGCTTCTATTGGGACAGCTACGACGATAGCCAGTGGACCGAGCTTACGGCCCAGACCGACCAGCTGAAGGGCACCTTCGACCTGGTGTGGCTGCCGCAGAGCGGCTATTGTGGCGGACAGTCCATGGGCTACGACGACCTCTACTGGTTCCCCGGACACTATAACAGCAGCTTTGGTACCGAGGAGCAGTTGCGTACGCTCATCAAGACCTTCAAGGACAATGGCATCAAGACCATTGCCGACGTGGTCATCAACCACCGCCGCAACCTCTCGTCGTGGACCGACTTCCCCGCCGAGACCTATAAGGGCGTGACCTACCAGATGACCTATAACGACATCTGCGCCGACGACGAGGCTGCTCGCAACGGCCATCAGGTGGGACCCAACAAGGACACTGGCGAGGGATGGGACGGCATGCGCGACCTGGACCACCTGAGCCAGAACGTGCAGACAAGCGTGAAGGCCTATCTCGACATGCTCCTCAACGACATGGGTTATGCGGGCTTCCGCTACGACATGGTGAAGGGCTATTCGGCCTCTTTCACCGGACAGTACAACACCTCGGCCAAGCCCGAATTCAGCGTCGGCGAGTGTTGGGACAGCTCCAACACCATCCGCAACTGGATCGACGGCACCAAGGTGAACGACGAGATACAGAGCGCCGCCTTCGACTTCCAGTTCCGCTACACCGTGCGCAACGCCATGAACAACGCCAACTATGCTCGGCTGAACCAGCAGAACGAAGGCAACTGGCCTCTCGTCAGCAGCAGCTACGAGCAGGGCAAGTATCGTCGCTATGCCGTCACCTTCGTCGAGAACCACGACACCGAGCGCCGTAGCAACGCCGCCCAAGACCCGCTGAAGAAGGACACCCTGGCCGCCAATGCTTATATGCTTGCCATGCCCGGCACGCCCTGCGTCTTCCTGAAGCACTGGCAGGCCTACCCCTCGCAGATCAAGGCCATGGTGGCTGCACGCCGTCTGGCTGGCATCAACAACGAGAGTGCCTACGCCAACTTCCGCAGTGCCGCTGGCTACTTCGCCAACATCATCAAGACCAACAACGAGAACCGTCTGCTCGTCGTGGTGGGCGATGTGGCCCAGAACGAGGCTAACGTCAATCATCAGCAGTGGGTAAAGGCCGTGGAAGGCTACCATTATGCCTACTACCTGCCCGCCACCATGGAGACCGCCTACGCCGACCTACCTTCGGGCACCTACGTGGGTGCGCAGAAAGTGCGCCTCGCTGCTGTCACTGCCACCGAGGGAACCAAGTTGGTCTATACCCTCGACGGTTCCAACCCCACCACCGCCAGTGCCAACGTCGCCGATGGTTCTACCGTCAGCATCCCTGTCGGCACCACTACCCTCAAGGTGGCCATGCTCATCGGCTCGGAGGTGAAAGGCATTGTCTCACGCGACTATGTGGTCAAGGAGAAGGAATCGGAGAAACCCGTCGACATCCCCACCTTCTGCCAGGTTAACGATGGCGAGATGTGTGCTTTCTTCGAGGCTCCCTCCACGTGGACCAGCACCATCAAGTGCTGGGCTTGGAACAACCAGGCGAACTTCACTGGCGGCTCATGGCCTGGACAGGAGTGCCAGCTGTTGGGCACCGCCAGCAATGGCAACAAGGTGTGGAAATGGACCTATAGCGGCACGCTCACAACGCAGCCCACGGGTATCATCTTCAACAACAACGGCTCGCCGCAGACCGACGACCTGGCCTTCGAGAACGGTGGCTACTACACCCGCGACGGTCTGAAGGGCAACGTTATCACTGCCAGCATCGCCGACATTGCCCGTTCAACGTTCAACGTTCAACAACCTGTCTACGATCTGCAGGGTCGCCCCGTGAAAGCCATCAATCCCCGCCGTGGATTGTATCTTCGCGAGGGCAAGAAGCTCCTCATGCGATAGCATATCTCAGGAGTTTTTAGAGGCAAAGGAGAGGAGGAGCACCCCGCTTCCTCCTCTCCTCCTTGTTAATAAATAAGGGGGATTTCCATTTTTTTGTTTTGATCGCGCAGCCACTCCCCTCCCTTCAAGGGGAGGGGTTAGGGGTGGGGTCTCTATCTTATTGGCAATGAAGAATATACAGACCCCACCCCTGCCCCTCCCCTTGAAGGGAGGGGAGTGGCTGCGCGACGTTTATTCCACATTGGTCTTAATGACCGTTTCGGGATTAATGATGGTCAATTAGGCTCATTCGTTTCAAAAAAAAGCGTTGAAATGGGCCTATGAATAGTCGGTAACGCCTTCCGAAATTTTGGTAACGACTTTTTTAAATTTGGTAACGACTTTTGAAAAAATCTCGTACGAGTTTTTTGGGGCCCCTATTTCGGGACTCCATTTACCGAATTCCCACACCAACTAAACACCCCCAAAAAGTATTGCTGTCCGCTAAAAATCAGTTTAGCGAACAGCAATAATCATCTACAGTCTACAGTCTACAGTCTAAAGTCTATAGTCAAAGCTCTACAGTCAAAGCTCTATAGTCAAAACCTACACCTGTTGCATGTCGTGTAGTTTCTTGTAGTAGCCTTCCTTGCCGATGAGTTCGTCGTGGGTGCCTCGCTCCACGATGCGGCCTTCGTGCAGCACACAGATCTCGTCGGCATTCTTGATAGTAGAGAGTCGGTGGGCGATGGCCACGGTGGTGCGCGTCTTCATCAGCCGCTCCAGGGCCTGCTGCACCAGTCGCTCGCTCTCGGTGTCGAGGGCGCTGGTGGCCTCGTCGAGGATGAGGATGGGCGGGTTCTTCAGGATGGCGCGGGCGATGCTGACGCGTTGGCGCTGTCCGCCGCTGAGACGTCCACCACGGTCGCCGATGTTCGTGTCGAAACCCTGCTCCGAGGCCATGATGAAGTCGTAGGCATTGGCAATCTTGGCTGCTTCCTCAATGGCTTTCTGCATATTCTCTTCTCCCTCTTGAGAGGGGGTGGGGCTTCCGAAGCTGATGTTATTCCTGAACGAGTCGTTGAAGAGGATAGCCTCCTGGTTTACGTTGCCTATCAGCTGGCGCAGCGAGTGCAGTCCCAGGTCTTTCACGTTGATGCCGTCGATGAGCACCTCGCCCTTCTGCACATCGTAGTAGCGGGGGATGAGGTCCACGAGTGTCGACTTGCCGCCGCCGCTCTGTCCCACCAGCGCGATGGTCTTCCCCTTGGGGATGACGAGGTTGATGTCTTTGAGCACCCAAGAAGTCCCCAAAGCCCCCACTACTGCCCCCGAGGGGGCTTCTGTAGTTTTGCTGCTTGTGGGGGCGGATGAGTCTATAGTAGCCCCCTCGGGGGCTGAATGGGGGGCTTTTGGGGATTCGGGAGTTGAGCTGTTATACCCAAACCACACATGCCGGAATTCTATCTCGTGCTCGAAGCAGTCAATTTGGATGGGATGCTCGGCCTCGCGGATGTTGTTCTCGGCCTTCAAAATCTTGTCGATGCGCTCCATCGAGGCCAGACCCTTGGGGATGTTGTAGCCCGCCTTCGAGAAGTCCTTCAACGGCTGGATGATGCTGTAGAGGATGACCATGTAGTAGATGAACGCCGGTCCTGTGAGCACCTTGCCCTGCAGCACCAGGATGCCGCCAAACCACAGCACCACGATGATCATCACCGTGCCCAAGAACTCGCTCATGGGGTGGGCCATCGCCTGACGGATGTTCACCCGCATGATGTCGTCGCGGTAGTGGGAGTTTACGGCGTCGAAACGGCGATTCATCTTCTCCTCGGCGCAGAACGCCTTGATGATGCGCAGTCCGCCCAGCGTCTCCTCAACCTGACTCATCGTGTCGCTCCACAGCGCCTGTGCCTCTATGCTGCGGCGCTTTAATTTGCGGCCCACGAAGCCCATGAACCATCCGAAGATGGGCACGAAGACGATGGTGAACAGCGTGAGCTGCCAGCTGACGAAGAGTAGCGTGGAGAAGTAGACCACGATGAGGATGGGGTTCTTGAACAACATGTCGAGGCTCGACATGATGCTCGACTCCACCTCCTGCACGTCGCCGCTCATACGGGCGATGATGTCGCCCTTGCGCTCTTCGCTGAAGAAGCCCAGCGGCAGCGAGGTAATCTTTTGGTAGAGCTGGTTGCGGATGTCGCGCACCACACCCGTGCGGATGGGGATGATGGTGGCCGACGAGGCGAAGTAGGCGCCCGTCTTCATTGCTGTAGTTACAGCCAGGAAGATGCCGATGAAGAGCAGCGTCGTCGTCTGTCCGAAGTTGGCGATGAGCTGGTTCACCATGTAGTTCAGGTTGTTCATCAGCACGCCCTGGATGTTGCCCCAGTCCCAGGCCATCCATGAGGTGGCCGCCTCGGCGTCGCCCGTTTGGAACAGTATCTGCAGAATGGGGATGAGGGCGGCAAACGAAAAGATGTTGAGCAGTGCCGACAGGATGTTGAACACCACCGACAGCACCAAGTATTTCTTATAAGGAGGCACGAATCGCCTCAGCACTTGCAGGAATTCTTTCATCGCACAATCAGAATGAGGGTGCAAAGTTACGAATAAACGAGTGAAATGCAAAAGGAAAGCTTGCTTTTCTTTGCATTTCCGAGTGCAAAGAACTTCGGCGAAGCCAAAGTTACGAATAAACGAGTGAAATGCAAAAGTTTTTGTCTATTTTTATCCCCGCATTATAGTGAAGCACATCGAGCAGCAGTATTTAGCCATCAAAGCGAAGAACTATTTGAGATTATCGCAATAAAAGTTTTGTCGTTTGAATAATAATACTTAATTTTGCAAACAAAAAGAAAAGACAATGGGACAATTAGCATTTCTACGAATGTTCATTCTAGTGGCCATTTCGCTTGATGCAAACGATAATCGTCGTCATGTGCACGTGTTCAAGAAAGGCAAACGTCACCAACACTCGTTGGCAAAAATATGGATAGAGTCGAATGGAGAGCAATGTGTTGAGATAGCGGAATCTACACTTTCAACGAAGGACAACGAAATGCTAGTCGCAGCTATCAACCGCCACTGGGAGTTTATCAATGAACAGGTGACCAGGGCGTTCAACGGCGAGAAGACCGTATCGATTGACATAGAAAAATAATCATAATAGGAGGACAAGGATATGTGTAAAATGAAGGATGTTACGATTGGCATCAAAGACCTGAATTTCAGGGCGCATCGCGGTAAGATGCTGGTTCGCTTGACAGACGGTCGCGAAGTTTTGATTCCTGTGAGTTTCTTTCCTGACATCAAGCAGATGTCTGTAAAGGAACGGGAAAAATGGATGGTACTCGACGATCAGTATTTCACATTCGAAAACATGACGAGAGTTTATTCTATTCTTGATTTGCTGAAGGTTGCTTGAATGAACAAAATAACCCAGGAGCATCAAGTCATTGAGACGTTGCGCAAGGAGGGCGGATTTGCAACATTGCGACGTCTGAATGAAATCGTAGACTTCTCTACTTGGAAAACCAAGACACCGGAAGCCACGATCAGGCGAATCGTGCAGGACAGCAAGCAGATATTCAAGATTCAGGCGGGGCTATGGGCACTTGAAGAATTTCGCGAGGAAGTCTTACGGAAGTTTGAACTGAAGCTAGGCAATAAACAAAGCGAAGAGCAGTTCAGCCATGGCTACTACCAAGGGTTGCTCGTTGAGATTGGTAAGTTCCGTCATCATATGACCTATGTGCCCGCCCAAGATAAGAACCGTAAGTTCATCGGCCAGAGGCTTGGCGACATCACAGACACCATAGAACTTCCCGCTTTCACCCACGACAAACTAATGAAGCGGGCGAAGACCATAGATGTCATCTGGTTTAATGAGAGGCTTATGCCGTCGCACTTTTACGAAGTAGAGCACACGACCGACATCAAGAATTCTCTCTCGAAGTTTTACGAATTGCAAGACTTCTACGCTGATTTCCATATTGTAGCTGACGCGAGCCGCAAGAAAGAATTTGAAGACAAGCTTCATGTATCCATATTTGGAGCCATCGAGGAGCGCGTGAAGTTTGTCGACTATAATCGCGTAGTTAACATGTACGAAGGTCTTACCAAAGTCAAAAACTCTATTTGGTAGAGCAAGGAAAAGGCTTGAAAAACCCATATAAAGGCGAATTGATCTTTTTTGATCAAAAATATTAAAGAATGATCTTATCTCTTTTATTCCAAATATTGATCTTACCTTTGCAGTCGAAAACGTTGCAAATGGAATATCAAGTTACGATAAAAGAGATCCTTTCGCGTGTTTTGCGAATAGAATCCCCCTCGGCAAAGGAGGCTGAGGAAAGGGTCAGGGAACTCTATCGTAACGAAGAGATAGTCCTTGATTATTCCGATCTTAGCTTCTTCGACGTATTCACGGATGTTAAGGAGGAAAGGATAACACCTTATTATAGTTCTAAAGAGCGCGACTTCACTATCCTCCACGGTGATACATTTGAACTACTCCCTCAGTTCAATTTCCACTTCGACATGATATTTGCCGACCCACCTTACTTTCTGTCGAATGACGGCATCAGCATACAAGCTGGCAAAATCGTCTCGGTCAACAAGGGCGAATGGGACCGAGGCGGCACACCCGAAGAGATCAATGAATTCAACAAGCGATGGATTGGTCTCTGCCGTGACAAGCTGAAGGACGACGGTACCATTTGGATTTCTGGCACCTACCACAACATCTTCTCTGTCGCCAACAGTCTCACAGAGTTGGGCTTCAAGATTCTCAACGTCGTAACGTGGGCTAAGACCAACCCACCTCCAAACATATCCTGCCGCTACTTCACCTATTCGACCGAGTTCATCATCTGGGCACGCAAGTCGCCGAAGCGTTCCCATCATTTCAACTACGAATTGATGAAGCAGTTGAACGACGACAAGCAGATGACCGATGTCTGGCGACTGCCCGCCATTGCCCCGTGGGAAAAGACCTGCGGCAAGCACCCGACGCAGAAGCCTCTCGCCCTGCTCACTCGTATCATCCTCGCCTCGACCGACAAGAACGGCTGGGTTCTCGACCCCTTCGCAGGTTCCTCGACCACCGGCATCGCCGCCAACCTCATTGGCCGTCGTTACCTCGGCATCGAGCGTGAACGAGAGTTCGCTGACATTGGTCGCAAGCGTCGCGAGGAAATCAACAACTCCCGTATCTACGGCGACTACCGCTCGAAGATTAAGGACATTGCTAAATCGGAAGTCTCGGAACCTTCTTGCTTTGCCTGCGAGGAAGAACTATTTGCAGATTTGCCCTTTTAGTTTTTTTGCCACTGAAAGAAGCAATGATGCTCGAAGCAGAAAGCCATCTTTGAATAGCAAAATAATTGCAACCAGCTTATAAATGAGATGTTTTTTAAACAAAATAATGATTAAATTCTTTGTAAACAAAGCGACTTATGGTCGAGCGGTAAACGAAATATGAAAGAGAGTCAAGAAAAGAACATTGTGATGGATCAAGGTTTTATCGGTGATATCCTTTCCATCATTAACGAGGCTCGTGCAACGGCAGTTCGTAGTGTGGACTTTTGCCGTGTGCAGATGTATTGGAATATTGGAAGACAAATCTTCGAAGAAGAACAGCAGGGTAAGGAACGTGCAGGTTACGGAATGTATTTGATTCGGAATCTGGCAAAGGAGCTGGAGCCTGAATATGGGAGTGGATTCTCCGTCAGACAATTGGAACTTAGTCGTCAGTTCTATAGGACTTATCCTATTGCGAACACACTGCGTTCGCAATTGAACTGGAACCATAGTCACGAGAGAACAATTGAGGGATAATAAAGTGCTATAGCGAGTGGGATGAGGAAAATTTTGATTGACGCACATACGCACACGGTGGCATCGGGGCATGCCTACAGCAGTTTGCAGGAGATGGCACGTGCGGCGGCCGACAAGGGCTTGGAGGTGCTGGGCATCACGGAGCATGGACCGAGCGTGCCGGGGACTTGTCCGCTGCTGTATTTCAGAAACATGTTTGTGGTGCCGCGGCAGATGTATGGTGTGAGGCTACTGTTGGGCTGCGAGGTGAATATCCTTGATACCAAGGGTAGCATCGACATGCCCGACGACTACATCGACTATCTCGACCTCGTCATTGCGGGTATACATGTTTCATGGTACAAGGGGGGAACGAAGGAGGAGAACACGCAGGGGATGCTGAACGTTATTCGCCATCCCAAGGTTCACATCATCAGCCATCCTGTGGATGGTTCGGCAGAGATGGACATCGAGCAGTTGGTGCTGGCAGCGAAGGAGGCCCATACGCTGCTGGAAGTGAACAACCACTCGCTGGCTCCGCAGCGCAAGAAGACGGTGGCGCGCGACAACAACATGGAACTACTGCGCCTGTGCAAGAAATACGACGTTCCCACGATTCTGGGGAGCGATGCGCACGTGTCGTTCCAGATAGCCGACTACGAGAGGCTTTATCCGCTATTGGCAGAAACAGATTTCCCCGACGAACTGATTATGAACTACTGGCCGGAGCGCTTCTTTGACTACCTGGGCATCAAACGCTGACTTTTCCAGCCAGTTCGGAATAGATGTCGACGAAGCGTTGGGCAGCTCCCGTGTTCTCAAAACGCTTGATGTATTCGCGGCTGCGGTCGATGCGCTGCTGACGGTCGGGTGCGCCGAAAAGCACCTGGCGGATGGCGTGGGCCATGCCCTCGGCATCGTCGGGGTCTACATAGAGGCTGTCGGGGCCGCCGGCCTCTTCCAGACACGAACCCGTGCAGGCCACCACGGGCAGCCCTTGGCTGATGGCCTCGATGATGGGAATGCCGAAGCCCTCGTAGCGTGAGGGGTAGACGAAGCAGTCGGCCATGCGATAGAGGGCGGGCAGGTCGTCGTCGGGCACGTTGTGGAGCATCTGCACACGGTGGAACAAGCGGTGCTGCTGCACATATTCCTTGATGCTGTCGACGTAGGGCGTGCTGTGGCCCACGATGACCAGCGACACGTCGTCGGGCAGATGATGCAGCGCCTTCACCGCCAGCAGCATATTCTTGCGCTCTTCGATGCTGCCCACGCCGAGCACATAGCGGTCGGGCAGCACATAGCGATCGCGCACCTGCCACAGCTTGTGGGCCTCTGGCTCCTCGGCAAAGCGGAGGGCGCAGCTCTGGTACACCATGTCGACGCGCTGCTTGTCAATCTCGCCCAGCTCGCAGATGTCGCGGCGGGTGCATTCGCTGATGGCCACGATGCGGTCGGCCTCTTGCAGCGTCTGGAAGAATTTCCGGGTGTAGATCTTCACGTCGGCACGGTTGTAATACTCGGGATGGCGCATGAAGATGAGGTCGTGGATGGTGACCACCGTACGGATGCCGGCCTTGCTGATGCCGAAGGGCAGTTCGCCGGAGAGTCCGTGAAAGATTTGCACACCATCGTTCTGCAACTGCTTCACGATGCCATGCGAGCGCCAGAGCGCCTTGCCCAAGGCGGTGTGGCCGTGGGGAGGGTAGCAAAAACACACGTTCTGACGCATCACAATCTGTGAGCGCAAATCATCGCGCCCCTCGTCGGGGGCATATAGTCGCAGGTTGACCGACCCCGTTGCGGCCAGGTCGTTCACCAGCGTGCGGCCGTAGCTGCCCAGCCCCGTGCCGTTGCGCACGATGCGCTTGGCATCCATGCCTACAATCAAGCTTTCTGTCATCATCGGGTGCAAAGGTACGGTTTTTTTTCGTAACTGTGTAAGAATTCGCCGGAATTCTTCAAAGACAAAAAAGAAACGGAGCCCATTTAGAGCGTGTGTTTCCTTCTTCGTGACGCAAAAACACAAAATGCACAAATATTTTTCCGTTTTCTTGTTTATTCTCAAAAATAGCATTAACTTTGTGACCAAAATGAGAACAGTAACATAAAAAAGTAATATGAAGAAAAACGCAGTAAAACGATTGAGTGTCGCACTGCTGATGGCGATGGCCGGCTTGGCCACAGCCACGGCACAGGCGACCACTGGCGAAGTGCGAGTGATTAACGAGGTCGACACGGTCTGGCACTTCGGCTATCAGGGCCTCCAGCTCTACAGCCGTCCCATCCACCGCATCGACATCGCCTACCCGTCGAGCGACATCGATGGCAACCCCGTGGAGTTGAGCGGCTATGTGGCCATCCCCGCCGACCTCTATTCGGGCGAGCAGCCCGTCGACGGCATCCTGCTCTACAACCACTACACGCAGGTTGGCTATGCCGATGCACCTACACGGGGCTATGCCCTGGGCGAAGACTGTGTGATTGCCAACCCCCTGCGCCCCAACTACATTGTTGTGTCGAGCGACTTCTACGGCTTCGGCATCACCGAAGGCCTGGGCCAGTACTACTGCTATGGCACCGCCAACGGCCAGGCCAGCATCGACTGTCTGCTGGCTGCCCGCAAGCTGCTCGACCAGAGGGGCATCAGCCAGGGACGCCTCCTTGTCAATGCCGGCTATTCGTCGGGCGCCTACGATGCCATTGCCACCCAGAAGGTGCGCGACATGTACTACCGCGACCAGATTAGCTTCGACAAGACCGTGGTGGGTGGCTTCCCCTTCGACCTGCGCGACGCTTTCTCCGAATATGTCAACAAGAAGAACGACTCCACGCAGAACGTGTTTGCCGCCCTCATGATTCTCGACTCCTACAACCGCAATGCCGGTCTTGGAGTCGACATCCCCAGCTTGCTCTACGAGCCTGTGGCCTCCCACTTCGACGAATGGTTCCACAGCGGACAATACAGTAACCTCCAGCTCATTCAGGAGCTCAAAGGCTTGACCCTGGCCGAGGTCGTGAAAGACACCCTCTACCGCGCTGGCTCGCCTTTGACCAAGAATCTGAAGAACGCCATGAAGGACGTGGCCCTCGAGAACGACTGGGAGCCCGACCCCCAGCAGAACTACTTCGTGTTTAACATCCTGAAGGACAACATCGTGCCCATCAGCAGCTGTCGCGCCTTCGCCGACTTCCTGGTCAACTACTACTACGACGACATCGAGGACAACAGCCCCCTCTTCCAGAAGAGCATCGTCCCCGAGAAGACCCACCTGCAGACCAACTTTATCACCAATGCCGAAAGTCACATCTTGGCCGGAGGCCCCGTCTACATCCTCAACCTCGTCTCCACCCTCGCAGCCCTGCCCGTGCTCTACTACGACGGCGAGCTCAACACCCACTATGCCGACCTGGTCTGCGACCTGTCGGTCATGCAGATCATCCACAAGCTCGAGTCGCTGGGCGTCGACGTCAAGGGCATCGTGCAGCAGCTCATGGCCAACTCGGACGAAGGTGGCGGCGGACTCTTCGACCTGCTGCAGAAGGTCGACGAGATGCTGGAGCCCATCGGACTCACCACCGTTGAACTGATTCAGATGGCCGACGACTGCGGCGTGTCGTTGGAAGAGATGATGCAGATCTACACCTACCTCACCACGCCGAGCGGCGATGGCGCCCGCGGCCTGGACGATGCTGCTGCCCGCCCCGCGCTCCAGAAGCAGCCCCTTGCCGGCACCCCCGAATACTACATGTTCTTCCTGCACAGTTGGCTGAAGGAGAACAACGTCAACATCTATAAGCCCGAGACTTTTGAATGAAGGAACGTAAAGACCAAAAACACCAGACAACGATTATGAGACAGCATATTCTATCCATCATCACCGCAGTGGCGCTGGCCGCCCCCGTGCCGGCAATGGCACAGGCCGACGACGCCTCGTTCAGCATCATGACCCTCAACGTCGACGGTCTGCCCGGCAGGCTCCTGTTCTTCAATGTCAACGACAACGGCCCGAAGGCACTCGGCAGCATTGCCGTCAGCCTCTACATGGCCGCCCAGAACTGCGACATCGTGGCCATGCAGGAAGACTTCAACTATAGTTGCGAGCTGTGGTCGTGCCTCCATCTCGCCTACGAGCACGACGAGTGGACGGGCGGCATCTTCCTCGACGAGTTGCAGCAGATGGACCTCATCCATCCCCAGAACATCAAGCTTCCGTGCGACGGGTTGAACACCGCCTGGAAGCGCTGCTGCCGCTCCACCGTCTACGAGCGCGTGCCCTGGAACCGCAGCTTCGGCAAGTTCAGCCATGCCCTCGACGACATGGTCACCAAGGGCTTCCGCCGCCATGAGATCACCCTTGCCAACGGCCAGGAGATTGTGGTCTACAACCTGCACATGGATGCCAGCGCCGCCATCGACCGCGAGCGCAACCGCGACGCCAAGGACCGCCAGGCACGCCTCGCACAGTGGGAGCAGCTGCGCCAGCACATCATCGAGCGCCTCGACAGCCGTCCCGTGGTCGTCGTGGGCGACATGAACAGCTTCTATCATCGCGACCCCATCAAGACCGCCTTCATCGACGCCATCCAGTCCACAGGCCTTGCCACCGTGGGCGACGCCTGGGTGGAGCACGAGTGTGGCGGCCTCTACCCCGAGGTGGGCGGCGCCCCCCTGCCCGGCGAGCCCCTCGACAAGGTGCTCTACATCAACCCCACCGCCGCCAGCACCGTCATCGTGCCCACCAGCGTGGCGCTCGACCAGAGCGGCTACATCGGCATCGACGGCAAGCCCCTGGGCGACCACTATCCCCTCATCGCCCGCTTCTCCTTCGTTCCCTGCCGTCCCATCCCCACGGCCGTAGGCACCGTTGCCACCGCCGACGCCGCCGCCGAGCGCTACTCGCTGCAGGGCATCAGACAGGATGCCGACGCCAAGGGCCTCGTCATCACGCGGAGCGGAAAGAAGAAAGTGCAGCGATAACAGCAGCGCGGCGGCGCCTGCCACCATCCCCCAGTTATTGTCCTGTGGCCTGCCGATATTCCAGGAGCTTGTTCTGGTGGTCGGCATAGGCATCCACGCGCCTGTCGAGCGTTTGCTGGTAGAGGAGCTGGGCTGTGCATCTCGTCCAAATATCTTTCTGCATTATGCAAAAAGAACTCGGGCAAGACTGCCAACGAATGGATTACCGAACATGTGCTGGAGGACATCCGCTACTACCTGAAGCAGACCGACTACAGCATCAAGCAAATCTGCGACCTGCTCGGCTTCCCCAATCCTTCCTTCTTTGGCAAATATGTAAAAGAACATTTCGGACAGACCCCCGCATACTTCCGTCGGCATTAAGGAACAGGGATTTGCAAGGAATTTCATTATATTGGTGTCCGGGGAAAAACTGTCTACGCCAGGACTTATGCTCCAGACGTGCAGATGTTCTTCAGACTACGTCGTGGTTTTTATAAACTATGTCGTAATCTATAAAAACCGCGTCACGGTTTATATAGACCACGTCGCGGTTTAAACAAATAAAAGACCCCTTTTTACTCGCTATTATGCAGCCGTACCTATCTCATAGAGGTATTCTGGTGCGAAGTCTGCTCCATTCTCCCATTCAACGGTGTTGAACTTGATGGAGAAGCGCTTGAAATAGTCAATATCCTTCAAAGGAGCAAAGACCGTACCCTTCAAAGAATTGCTCAGGTCAACAATCCTCTGTTCACCATTGTTGAATAGCAACAGCAGTTTGTAGCCTCCAACATATTCTGCCTTAATTACTTCAATAAACATTAATCTATCATTTTAATGGGTGAATATTCATTCGGCTTTATAGTCACCATACCATGCATGGAAGTGCGGAGGCTGATGATCGGAGAAGTTCATCCAGATGTAGATTCCGTAAAAGAAACTAATTTGCGGCATACTCAATAATCGTTATATAACATTCTGTCGGCAAAGATAGGCAATTTTTTTGAATAATGAACGATAATTGACAAAAATCTCTGCTTTTTTCGTCACTTTGCCGTCTACGACGGCGAACTTTTTCGTATTGCTCAAGGAAACTCCTCCGTCTCGGCAAAAAAAGAAACAAGTTTCTTTGTTTTGCGCTCGACTTTTCGTCGCTCGACGCTTGCGTCGCTTGCTTTTTGCAAGAACTTTGGCTTCGCCGAAGTTCTTTGCACTCGGAAATGAAAAGATTTAGAGCCCCTTGATAAGGGGCGGCTATAATGCGGGGATAAAAAAAGACAAAAACTTTTGCATTTCACTCGTTTTTATCGTAACTTTGCCGTCTACGACGGCGAACTTACTTTGTCTCGGCAAAAAAAGAAACAAGTTTCTTTGTTTTGCGCTCGACTTTTCGTAACTTTGCAGGCGAAAAACAGAAAATCAAAGAAATGAAAGAAGAATTGAATTATTTAGATAGAAACGAGTTTAACTTCGAACCCAGCGCGAAGGTGGTGGAGGCCATCCGCAACTTCGACCCCAAGACGCTCTGCTTCTATACCCGCATCTACGACCAGGGCAAGAAGAGCGTCATCTCCGTGCGCTTGAGCGAAATCTACGGCGTGCCCGAGGAGCAGGTGCTCCTGGCATACGGTGGCGAGGACATCCTGAAGAATGCTATCCACTATTATCTGATGAAAGGGGATAACAAAAAGATTCTCATCCCGGAGTATTCGTGGTGGTATTACAACAAGGTGGCCAGCGAGTGCTACGGCACCTTCGAGATGTATCCCCTGCACGAGCAGGACGACACCTTCGCCTACGACGTGGACGAGGTCATCGAATACACCAACCGCATCCATCCCCGTATGCTGCTCCTGGCCTCGCCCAACAACCCCACGGGCAACGGCCTCACTCCCGAAGAGACGGGGCGCATCATGGAGAACATCCCGGAGGACACGATGGTGCTCATCGATGAGGCCTACGCCAGCTTCATCACTACCGACACCGACTATATCGCGCCGCTGGTGAACCGCTACCGTAACCTGATTATCTCGCGCACGCTCTCCAAGTTCTACGGGCTGCCCGGTCTGCGCTGCGGCTTTGGCTTCATCGGAGCCGGCCATAGCCACTTCGTCAGCTACATCAACAAGTACTTGGGCTACAACCGCTTCTCGGAAGCCGTGGCTTTGGCCGCCCTCGACAGCGACGACCACTACCGCCGCGTGGCCGACGACATGGAGTGGGGACGTCAGCTGTACAAACGTGAGCTGGGGCATCTGCCGGGCTTCAAGGTCTACAAGAGCGTGGCCAACTTCATCCTCATCAAATATCCCATTGAAATCAAGGAGCGCTTGCAACAGGCACTGGCCGAGCAGCGCTACAAGATTAAGTTCATGACCGACAAGGGACTGGAGGAGTGCCTGCGCATCACGCTGGGGCGCAAGGAACAGACACAGACCGTTGTCGACACCATCTTGCGTTGCCTATGATTGGAGTGATATTGGCTGCTGGCATGGCCAAGCGCTTGCGCCCGCTGACCGACACGAAGCCGAAATGCCTGTTGGAGGTGGGCGGAAAGACGTTGTTGCAGCGCACTGTCGATGCGATGGCATCGGCGGGCTGCGACACCTTTGTCGTCGTCACCGGCTACCGCGCCGACATGATCCGCAAGTTCCTCTTCGACACTTACCGCTCTTCGCACTTCATTTTCAATTTCTTGCACAACGCCGACTACGAGCACAACAACAATATCTACTCGCTGTGGATGAGCGGGCAGCTGGTGCGCGGGAGCGAGTTCCTGCTCATGGATAGCGATATCCTCTGCGACCCCGCCGCCGTGTTGGCCGTGGCTGGTCAGGAGGTGTCGGCCCTTGCCGTGAACCGCCACGAGCTGGGCGAGGAGGAGATGAAGGTGGTGGTTGACGACCACATGAACATCACCGAAATCAGCAAGACCTGCCAGCCGCAGGATGCCTTGGGCGAGAGCGTGGGCATAGAGAAGATCACTGCCAGCTACAGCGAGGCCCTCTTCCGTGAGCTGGACCAGATGATTGAGCGCGAGGGCCTCATCGACATCTTCTACGAGCGGGCTTTCGAGCGCCTCATCCCCCAGGGGCACACCTTTAAGGTGGTTGACACTACCCACTTCTTCAGCTACGAGCTTGACACGCCCGAAGACTACGAGCGGGCAAAAGAACTATGGCCAACTACGATGTAGACAAGCTGCACGAGCGCATCCTGCGCATCCTCATGGCGGTTGACGGCACTTGCCGCCAGCGCCAGCTGCGCTACTACATCTGGGCGGGCACCCAATTGGGCGCCGTGCGCCACCAGGGTTTTATTCCTTGGGACGACGACATCGACATTGCCATGCCGCGCCCCGACTACGAGCAGCTCATCGCCCACAGCCGCGAGTGGCTGCCGCAGCCCTATGAATTTGTCTGTGCCGAGAACGACCCCGACTATCCCCTGCCTTTCGGAAAGATTCAGGATGCCAGCACCACCCTCATCGAGCGCACCCATCTGCACTACCTTGGCGGCATCTATATCGATGTCTTCCCCATCGACGGCGTGCCGGGAAAAACTGGAACAGTCAGAAAGAGCACGTGGAAGACGACGGCCCATTTCGCCCGCTACGAATACTGGAAGCGGGTGCTCTACCTCATCCATCGCGACCCCTACAAGCACGGCCACGGCCCTTCGTCGTGGGCGCCCCTGCTGTGTCGCAAGCTCTATACCATGCAAGGCGTGCAGCGCAAGATTCGCCAGTTGCTGCTGAAGTACGACTACGAGCAGTCGCCCCTGGTGGCCGACTACGACGACGGCCGCCACGGCGCCATGCCCAAGGAGGTGCTGGGCACCCCAACGCCCTATCCCTTCGAGGACAAGACCGTGCTGGGCGTGGAGCATAGCCACGAATACCTCAGCCACAAGTATGGCGACTATATGACCATCCCCGACGGCGACCATCAGCGCCAGCACAACTTCAACGTGCTCGACCTCGACACGCCCTACAAAGAACAAGCTAAAGAACACGACCATGACTGACACCTACCAACCCACGCCAGAGATGCGCCGCCTGTGGGCAGCCGAGAAAGACCTGCTGCGCGAGCTGCTGCGGGTATGCGGAGAACACGGGTTACGCTGTTGGGTCGACGGCGGCACACTGCTGGGCACCGTGCGCCACAAGGGCTTCATCCCCTGGGACGACGACATCGACGTGGTGATGCCGCGCGAAGACTACGACCGTCTGCTCCAGATAGGTGCCACCGCCTTCCAGTCGCCCTTCTTCCTGCAGTCGGCCTATAGCGACCGCCACTACTATCACGGCCATGCCCAGCTGCGCAATTCGCAGATGGCGGCCATACGTCCTTCCGACAGCTACCGGCCCTTCAACCAAGGCGTGTTCATCGACATCTTCGTGCTCGATGGCGTGCCCGCCGACAAGGCTCTGCTCAAGCAGCGGCTGCACGACGTGCGCAAACGGCTGCGCTTCCTCAAGGCCGTCGATACGCCCATCTTCATCTCAGGGCGATGGGGACAAATCTTCCGTAAGTTGCACGCCCGCTTTGCCGTCGGCCGCAAAGGCTGGCAGACCCTCTATCGCGAGGCCGAGGACCTGTTGCGCGCCACCCCTGCCCACGAAAGCCAGCAGGTGGCCGAGTTGGGTTTCAGTGGCGACGACATCCTCTTCGACCGACATATCTTCGACGACACATTGTGGATGCCCTTCGACGAGATGATGGTGCCCGTGCCCGTTGGCTACGACCTGCTGTTGCGCACACAGTACGGCGACGACTACATGACCCCCCGTCAGGCGCCTTCCTACCACGGCGACCTGCTCATCGACACGGAGCGCAGCTACAAAGAGTTGCTGCCCGAGGCTCGGCGCCAATACAGAAAGAAACAATTGCGTAAAATATTTGGCTGCAAATGAGAATCGTTGTTCACCCAACCTACCAGCAGCATGCCGACTTCATCGCGCAGATTCCCTCGCTCATCCAGGAAGGGAAGGGTGACATCGTCTACGACAAGCGCAACATGGTGGCACGCATGCTTGACGGCGGCGCCACGTTCATGGTGAAACGCTTCAAGCGGGTGAACATCATCCAGCAAATTGTCTACACCTTCTTCCGCAAGACCAAGGCCGAGCGTGCTTTCCTCTTTGCCCAGACATTTTTGCAAAGAGGCATCGACACCCCCCGCCCCGTGGCTTTCATGGAGCAGAAGCGTCTGGGACTCTTCACCGTGGGCTACTTTGTCAGCGAGGAGGTGCCCGGCACCGAGACCCACTTGCTGCTGCGCGAGGTGCAGCACTATCCCCCCCAGTTGGCGCAAGCCGTGGCCGAGCAGGTGTGCCTCATGCATAGCCGTGGCATCCTGCATGGCGACTTGAACCTGTCGAACTTCCTCTGCACCGAGGACAGCCCCGGCCAGTATCATTTCACGATGATCGACACCAATCGCTCGCACTTCTGCGACGCCATGCCCACCGACGACCAATGCCTAAAGAACCTGGTGCGACTCACCCATCGCCGCGACCTCTACGAAGACCTGGTGCGCCGCTACGCCCATCTGCGCGGCTGGGATGCCGACGCCACCGCCACCAAAGCCCTCCATCTGCTCGACTGCTTCGAGAAACGAAGGTGACTCGTAGATGGGTTCAAGACTATAGACGGCAGACTTTAGACTATAGACTTTTTGACCTATAGCTCATTTTGCAGGCTGAAACCTGTCTCAAAGTGCGAGAAACACAAGCGTTTTGAGAAATCAAGGTAGCTTCCCGTAAACGATTTAATAATCAAAAGAGTTTTTAATATTTGTAATTCTTTGAAAATGAGAGTGATGGGTTTTCTTTGGCATAGAATGGCAATTAGCATTTTAACAATTTCAGCCTGCAAAATGAGCTATACGCCGACTTTTTTTTGAAATTATAAGAATTCGTGGATATAATTATGGGTAATTAAGGCAATTCGTTTCTACGGAAAGAAATGCTGGTTTTTTTAGAAACGAATTTGAATAATAACACTTAATTTGATTAAGTAGGTGAACAGAATTATCTGATATCAACAACGGATTAAAACGGATTTAACGGATGATGGCCATTTACCTACAACGGATTAAAACGGATTTAACGGACGATGGCCGTGCGCAGCCAATCCGTGAAATCCGTGCAATCCGTTGTTGAAAAAAGTCATTTGTATAAACTAAATTTGAACTGACACTTAAAAATTCGTGAATAAAATTATGGGCAATTAATGCAATTCGTTTCTACGGAAAGAAATGCGGGATTTTTTTTGAAACGAATTTGAATAATAACACATAATTATATTAATTGTTTTTTGGGGGTAAAAGCGACGAATATTCACGTTGTATTCGTGGGTGTTCACGTTTATAATGGTGTGTTTTGCGTGCCAAAATTTTGGTAACGACTTTTTTCAAAAAACGAACGAGTTTTTTCAAAAAACGAACGAGTTTTTTTCGTCCGGTGCTGCTATTTGGTCCTTTTGCCTTCAGAAAGTTGTTTTTTTGAAAGAAATTGAGGGAAATTGAGGGTAATTCTTTTTGAAACGAATTTGAATAATAACTCCCTCAACTTTCGCAAGTTGGGGAGTTAAACCCAAAATGGTCATTAAGACCCATTTGGGATAAATGACGCGCAGCCACTCCCCTCCCTTCAAGGGGAGGGGTTAGGGGTGGGGTCTCTAAAATCCTGCAAATGAAGAATATACAGACCCCACCCCTGCCCCTCCCCTTGCTTCCTATGGTTTTTTCAAAACATATTTAGTTAATATTCTCTAATTGGGCAGGTTTTTTTGTTCTGCCCTTTCCCTGCACCCCATTGAACAAATGGTTCGCCTCGTAGTCCACGTCGTTCGTGACGAGGGAG